>NZ_CP171358.1:2448403-2754454 GCF_043518605.1 Agromyces sp. MMS24-JH15 | reverse complement strand
AGGTCGTCCCCCTCGATGCCGCCGGGCAGTTGGAGGCCGTACAGCGAGACGGCGGCCTTGCGCGGCGAGAAGCCGACGACCATCCAGTCGCCCTCGCGGCCCGAGGCGTACCGGTAGTGCTGCAGCCCGTAACCCACGATCGAGGGCCCCCACATCACGGCATCGGTGCCGGTCACGCGGTCGAACAGCTCGCGGAGCACGAAGCCGTCCTCGCGACGGCCCACGGGCTCGACGCCGTCGAGGAACCCGGACACGGACTCGGACGTCGGCTTCGTCTTCAGTTCGGCCATGCCTCAGGGTACGTCGCCCACCCTGTGCCCGGAAGGGGCGTGAAGATGCCGGATGGGCGCGCGCCGGTGACGGCGCGCGCCCATCCGAAGCTTCGGGCGCGGGCGCACGTGGTGCGCCCGCGACCCGTCACTCGCGGATCGCCGCCCCGAACCGCGCGGCGGCGAGCGCCGAACCCGCGAGCTTGGCCTCGCTCGCTTCGGCGGCGGTGAGCGTCCGGTCGGATGCGCGGAACCGCAGCGCGAACGTCAGGCTCTTCGAGCCCGCGCCCACGCCCGAACCGCGGTAGTCGTCGACGATCGCGACGTGCTCGAGCAGCTCGCCCGCGCCCTCGCGGACCGCGGCGGCCACCTCGCCGGCGGGCGTGCCCTCGGCGACGACGAGCGAGAGGTCCTGCGTCGCGGCGGGGAACGTGCCGATCGGCGTCGCCTCGACACCCGGCTGCGCGAGCGCGATCACGCGATCGAGATCGAGCTCGGCGACCGCCACGACGCGGGGCAGGTCGGAATCCTCCGCGAGGGTCGGGTGCAGCTCGCCGGCGTACCCGACGACCTCGCCCGCGACCCGCAGCTCGGCCGTCCGTCCCGGGTGGAGCGCGTGGTGGCGGCCCTGGACGACCTCGAGCTCGGCACCCGCGGCGAGCGCGAGCACGCGGACCCCGTCGAGCACGTCCGCGATCCCGGTGGCACGCGGCGCGTGGCCGGGCTGCTTCGCGACCTGGTCGCCGAGCCGGAGCAGGGCGACGTGACGGGGCTGCGGCGGGATGCCGTCGTCGAGGGCCTCGAGCGTCGCGGGCTCGGGGCGGGCTGCGCCCGGAGGCAGTTCGGCTGCGCCGTAGGCGCGTCCGGACTCGGGCGTGAACACCGTGCCGATCTCGAACACGTCCAGGTCGGTGAGTCCGCGGGACAGGTTGCGCCGCGCGACGCCGATCAGGCCGGGCAGCAGCGATCGGCGCAGGAACGGCGTCGACGCGTCGAGCGCGTTCGCGAGCTTCACGGATGCCACGGGCGAGCCGTCGACGCTGCCGTAGGTCGCGTTCTCCTCGGCCGTGACGAACGGGAACGCGAGCACCTCGGTCGAGCCGGCGGCGGCGAGCGCGTCGGCGACGCGCCGGCGGATCCGCTGCGACCGCGTGAGTCCGCGTCCGGGCGGGGCGACGGGAAGGATCGACGGGATCCGGTGGTAGCCGACCAGTCGGGCGACCTCCTCGGCCAGGTCCGCCTTGCCGGTGAGGTCGGGGCGCCACGTCGGCGGGACGACCGCCAGGCCGCCGTCGACCTCCGTCACGTCGGCGCCGATCTCGGCGAGCGCGCCCCGGATCTCCTCCGCCGTGTAGTCGACCCCGGTCAGGCCCGACACGAAGCCGTCGGGAAGCCGGATCGCGTCCCGCGCGGGCGTCTCCTGGATGAGGGACCCGGTCGCGTCGGCCGTGCCGCCCGCGAGGTCCTCCATGAGCTGGGCCACGCGAGTGACCGCGGCGGCGGCGATGTCGGGGTCGACGCCGCGCTCGTAGCGCTTGGCCGCCTCGCTCGGGAGCTTGTGCCGACGGACCGTCCGCGCGACGGACACCGGGTCCCAGTTCGCGGCCTCGACGAGCACGTTCCGGGTCTGCTCGCCCATCTCGGTGTCGGCGCCGCCCATGACGCCGCCGAGCCCGATCGGGCCGCGGTCGTCGGTGACGACGAGGTCCTCCGGGTGGAGCTCGCGCTCCTTGCCGTCGAGCGTCGTGAGGGTCTCGCCCGCCTCCGCCCGGCGCACCACGAGGCCGCCGCGCACGAGGTCGAGGTCGTAGCCGTGGATCGGCTGGCCGAACTCGAGCATCACGTAGTTGGTGATGTCGACCAGGAGCGATACCGAACGGATGCCCGCGAGCTTCAGGCGCGCGACCATCCACGGCGGCGACGGCCGGGTCGGGTCGACGTCGCGCACGATGCGCGTCGCGAACACCGCCGATCCGACTCGGCCGCGGATCGGCGCCTCGTCGCGGATCTCGACGGGGAACGCCTCGCCCGAGGCATCCGCCGGCGACGACTGGAGCACCGGGTCGCGGAACCGCGCGCCCGTCGCGTGGGCGTACTCGCGCGCCACGCCGCGGATCGAGAACGCGTAGCCGCGGTCCGGCGTGACGTTGATCTCGACGGCCGCGTCGTTCAGGCCGAGCAGCGCGATCGCGTCGGCGCCCACCGGCGCGTCCACGCCGATCGTCGAGAGGCGGAGGATGCCGTCATGGTCCTCACCGAGGCCGAGCTCGCGCGCCGAGGCGATCATGCCGTCGGACACGTGCCCGTAGGTCTTGCGGGCGGCGATCGGGAACGGGCCCGGCAGCACGGCGCCGGGCAGGGTCACGACGACCTTGTCGCCGACGAGGAAGTTCCGGGCGCCGCAGACGATGCCGTGCACGGCGTCGCCGCCGTCGGCGGCCTGCTCGCCGTCGGGTGCGACCCGCACCCGGCACCAGCGGATGGTCTTGCCGTTGGACTGCGGCTCCTCGACGAACTCGAGGACCTCGCCCACGACGATCGGGCCCGAGAGCTCGAACGTGTGGACGTCCTCCTCCTCGAGGCCGACCTTCACGAGGGCGGCGTGCACGTCCTCCGGGGTCGTGCCCGGGACGAGCTCGACGTATTCGGCGAGCCAGCTGAGCGGTACGCGCATGTTCCTAGACCACCATTCCGAACTGCTGGGAGAAGCGGATGTCCCCGTCGGCCATGTCGCGCATGTCCTTGACGTCGTTGCGGAGCATGAGCCCGCGCTCGATGCCCATGCCGAAGGCGAAGCCCGTGTAGACCTCGGGGTCGATGCCCGCGGAGCGGAGCACGTTCGGGTGCACCATGCCGCAGCCGCCCCACTCGATCCAGCGCGCGCCGCCCTTGAAGGTCGGGTGCCAGAAGTCGAGCTCGGCGCTCGGCTCGGTGAACGGGAAGTAGCTCGGGCGGAGGCGGATCTGCGCCTCGTCGCCGAAGATCGACTTCACGAAGTGGTCGAGCGTGCCCTTGAGGTGCGCCATCGTCAGGCCCTTGTCGACGGCGAGGCCCTCGAACTGCATGAAGACGGGCAGGTGCGTCGCGTCGAACTCGTCGGTGCGGTAGACGCGGCCGGGTGCGAGCACGTAGATCGGCACCTCGCGCTCGAGCATCGAGCGGATCTGCACCGGGCTCGTGTGCGTGCGCAGCACGAGGTGCGACTCGGGCGGGTCGACGAAGAACGTGTCCTGCATGGCGCGCGCGGGGTGGTCGGGGTCGAAGTTCAGCGCGTCGAAGTTGTACCACTCGCTCTCGACCTCGGGACCCTCCGCGATCTCCCAGCCCATGCCGGTGAAGACATCGCAGACGCGGTCCTGGAGCAGGGTGAGCGGATGCCTCGCCCCGGCGCGGTAGCGCGCGGGCAGGGCCGTGACGTCGACCGCCTCGGCCTCGAGCCTCGCGGCGGCCTCGGCCGCGACGATCGCGTCCTCGCGCGCGGCGAACGCCTGGTTCACGCGGCCGCGGGCGGCGCCGACGAGCTTGCCGAACGCGGCCTTCTGCTCGTTCGGGACGTCGCGCAGCAGTGCGTTGAGCTTCGCGAGGGTCGACTTCTCCCCCGTGTGCTCGCTGCGGACCTGCTTCAGCGCGGCGGAGTCGCCCGCGGCGTCGATCGCGGCGAGCGCCGCCTCGACGGCCGCGTCGACCGCGGACTCGGTGATCTCGGTGGGATCGGGAGTGGGCTCTGGCACGAGGAACGAGTCTACCGGCGTGGGCGCGCGGGATCCGACTGCGTATCCGCCTCGCCGAACGGGGGTTCAGGAGCGCTGGGCGAACGCGCTCTCGTAGAGGCAGACGGACGCCGCGGTCGCGAGGTTCATCGACTCCGCGTGGCCGTAGATCGGGACCGTCACCGCGCGATCCGCGAGCGCGAACTGCTCGTCCGTGAGGCCCCGCGCCTCGTTGCCGAAGAGCCAGGCCGTCGGCTGGGCGAGCAGCCCCTCGGTGCGGACCGCGAGGAGGTCCTCGCCCTTGACGTCGGCGGCGAGCACCGTGAGCCCGGCCTCGCGCGCGCGGGTCAGCACGTCCTCGAGGTCGGCGTCGACCGCGACGGGCAGGTGGAAGATCGAGCCCGTCGAGGAGCGCACGACCTTCGGGTTGTAGAGGTCGACGGCCCGCCCCGAGAAGATCACGGCATCGGCGCCGGCCGCGTCGGCCGCGCGGACGATCGTGCCGGCGTTGCCCGGGTCGCGAACCTCCTCGAGGATCGCGACGAGCTTCGGCTTCGCCGCGAACACGTCCTTCAGCGCGGTCGGGAACTGGCGGCAGACCGAGACGAACCCCTGCGGGGTGACCGTGTCGGCCATGGCCTCGAGCACCTGCTCGGTGACGAACTCGAGCTCGACCTCGGCGTTCTGGACGGCCTGCGCGATCTCCGGATGCCGCTCCAGCGCGGTCGGCGTCGCGAACAGCTCGATGACGAGTTCGGGGCGGAACCGGAGCGCCTCCGACACGGCCTGCGGCCCCTCGAGGAGGAAGAGCGCGCTCTCGGCGCGGGCGGGCTTCTTCGCGAGCTTCGCGACCGCGCGGACGCGAGGCGAGCGGGGGTTCTCGAGCATGCAGCAAGTCTAGGAGGCGAGGATGTCCCGGCCCGGGCATCCCGAGGCCGTCGCGCCCGCGTCACCGCGACGCGAACGCTCCGCCGGACACGACGAAGGCCCCGCCGCCTCCGAGGAGGTGACGGGGCCTTCGATGCCGAAACGGACTACGCCGCGGTCTTCGGGGCCGAGGTGTCGGCCGGAAGCGCCTTCTTGGCGGTCTCGACGAGCGCCGCGAAGGTCGCCGACTCGTTCACGGCGAGCTCGGCGAGGATGCGACGGTCGACCTCGATGCCGGCCAGGTTCAGGCCCTGGATGAGGCGGTTGTACGTGAGGCCGTTCGCACGGGCCGCAGCGTTGATGCGCTGGATCCAGAGGCGACGGAAGTCGCCCTTGCGCTTGCGACGGTCGTTGTACGAGTAGACGAGGGAGTGGGTGACCTGCTCCTTCGCCTTGCGGTAGAGGCGCGACCGCTGACCGCGGTAGCCCTCGGCGCGCTCGAGAATGACCCGACGCTTCTTGTGGGCGTTGACCGCCCTCTTCACTCTTGCCATGACTCTGTTTCTTCCTTACGGGTCTGGCCGCTCAGCGGCCGAGGAGCTTCTTGACGACCTTGGCGTCGGGCGCCGACAGGACCTTGTCCGCGTTGAGGCGACGGGTCCGCACCGAGGACTTGCCCTCGAGGTTGTGGCGCATGCCGGCCTGCTGCTTCTTGAGCTTGCCGGTACCGGTGATCTTGAAGCGCTTCTTGGACCCGGAGTGGGTCTTCTGCTTCGGCATCTCGTGTATCTCCTTGGATCTGCCGCCACGGATGGCGGACGGGGTTTCGGGCGGCGCCCCGCGAGGGTGCGCCCTACTGCGCCTCGGACTCGGCCGGGACATCCGTCTCGGGCCGGGTCCTCGCCGCAGCACGCTGTGCATTCGCCTCGGCCTTGGCCTCGGACTTGTTCTTCAGAGGAGCGATGACCATGACCATGTTGCGGCCGTCGATCGTGGGGTTGTGCTCGACGTTGCCGAACTCCGCCACGTCCTCGGCGAAGCGCTGCAGGAGACGGACGCCCATCTCGGGACGCGACTGCTCGCGACCCCGGAAGAGGATCATCGCCTTCACCTTGTCGCCGGCCTTCAGGAAGCCGACGGCGCGCTTCAACTTGGTCTCGTAGTCGTGCTTGTCGATCTTGAGGCGGAAGCGAACCTCCTTGAGGATGGTGTTCGCCTGGTTGCGCCGGGCTTCCTTCGCCTTCTGCGCAGCCTCGTACTTGTACTTGCCGTAGTCCATGATCTTGACGACCGGCGGACGCGAGTTCGGCGCGACTTCGACGAGGTCGAGGTCTGCCTCCTGCGCGAGGCGCAAGGCCACCTCGATCTTCACGACGCCGACCTGCTCTCCGCCAGGCCCCACGAGGCGGACCTCGGGGACGCGGATACGGTCGTTGGTACGCGGATCGCTGATGCGTGTACTCCTCTGCTCAAGCTTCTTCACTCGATGGGAGACCGGATGCCGCCCATCGTTCCGAGAGCGAAGATCCACGCACGCTGCACGGAATCACACCGTGCGGTCCTGCGGCCCCCTGTCTACTCCACGGCCGTTGCGGCCGATGAAGCGGAGGGCGTTCAACCCGGTAACCTTGATGAAGCGGTCAACGCGGGTGGGAGAATCTCCACTTTCGCGCCGGGGACGAGCCCCGGACCGCGTAAGTCTATCAGAGGATGTCAGTGAGCAGGAATTCGGTCGAGCCCATCATCGACGAGCACGGGGAGGAGCACGTCGGCGACGCCCCGGGCGACCACCACGCGGACCAGGAGCGCGCGGTCGCCGATGCGACCCGCGACATCGCCGAGGTCGCCGCCGTCGAGGTCATCACGACCGCGGCGGTGCACCTCATGAGCGCGGCCGCCGTGAAGGTCGGCCTCGCCGACGACCCGGAGACGCAGACCGACCTCGACGAGGCCCGCAAGCTGATCAACGCCCTCGCCGGGCTGATCACCGCCGGCGCGCCCGAGATCAGCGACATGCACGCCCGCTCGCTCCGCGACGGACTGCGGTCCCTCCAGCTCGCCTTCCGCGAGGCATCGGTCATCCCCGACGCGATCGGGCAGGGCCCCGGCGAGAAGTGGACCGGACCGGTCACCTGACCGGCCTCACAGCTGGCAGTTCGGGCACCGGAAGGTGATCCGCTCCTCGCCGTCGACGCGCCCGAGCTCGCCCCGCTCGATGCGCGTGCCGCAACGCCGGCACGGCTCGCCGGCCCGCCCGTACACCCAGAGCCGTTCGCCGCGGCGATCCACGCCGGTCGTCACGCGCGCGACGCGGTCGCGATTCGCGACGATGAGGCGGCGCGCCAAGTCGACCACGGACGCGGGGTCGGGCACCTCGCCGATGGGGCGGTCGGGCCGGATGCCCCGGAGGAATCCGAGCTCGTTCGCGTAGACGTTGCCGAGGCCCGCGAGGTTCCGCTGGTCGAGCACGGCGACCGCGAACGGGATGCCGGGGTCGGCGATCAGGCGCCGAACCGCCTCCGCCACGTCCCAGTCGGGCCCGAGGAGGTCGGGCCCGAGGTGGCCGACGACCCGGTCCTCCTCGTCGCGCGGGACGACGTCCAGGATGCCGAGCTCGAACCCGACCGCGACCGCGCGCCGCGTCTCGAGCACCGCGCGTGCGAGGTGTGCCGGTCGGCTCCATCGCTCGCCCGGTCGGAACACGCGCCACGAGCCCTCCATCCGCAGGTGGGAGTGGATCGTCGCCTCGCCCGCGCGGATCAGCAGGTGCTTGCCGCGCGCACGGACCTCGTCGACGGTGCGCCCCGCGAGGTCGACCGTCGCGAACGCCGGGACGCGGAAGTCGGTCCGCGTCAGCACCTCGCCCGCGAGCGCCGCCCGCAGACGCGCCGCCGTCTGGAAGACGGTGTCCCCCTCAGGCACGACCCGCCAATCGGAGCCCGCGCGGCGTCTCGCCGAACCCGGCCGCACGCAACGCCGCGCCGAGCGGCGCCCCGAGTACGAACGCACCGTTCGCCGACTCGACCGCGAGGCGCCGCACCCGCCCCGACGTCACGACGCCCGCGAGCGCCGCGGCGGCCCCCGCGAGGACCTCGGCGTCGTCGGAGTACGCGAGCACGGTCTTCCCGCCGCGCTCCACGTAGAGCACCAGGTCGCCGTCGGCGATCACCACGAGCGCGCCGGCCTTCCGGGCCGCCCGGTGCGCGCTCTCCCCCGGCGGATCCGGCCACGCGAGCGCGGCGCCGTACGCGTTCGCGGGATCCGTCGCGGCGAGCACCAGGATCGACGGGGCATCCGTTCGCCGCGCCGCGTCGGTGCGCGCGCGTTCATCCCCGTCGGCGAAGGAACGCAGGCGGTCGACCGCGCCGGGCGCGGCGAACTGGGCGGCGCCGAGCCGTTCGATGAAGTAGCCGCGTCGGGCCCGACCCGACTCCTCGAACCCGCGCAACGTCCGGTACGCGAGCGCGAATCCGCCCACGATTCCCTCGGCGACGGCCGTTCCGCGCGTGACCACGCCGTAGCGATCGAGCAGGGTCTCGCCGAGGGCGTGCGCGCGACGCGTCGCGTCGTCGTCGGCGACGGGGAGGATCGACCATCGGCCCGCGACCGACGGCGGGCCCGTGCGGCTCGGCATCGTGGGCCGCGGCAGGGCGCGGCTGCGGAGCATCCTCGACCGCGGCGCCGATCGAGGCGCGCGGTGCGCACTCCGGCCCCCTGCGATGAGCGCGCGCACCGGCGCGAAGGTGTCGTTCGTGACGAGGCCCGCCCACGCGAGCCCCCACAGCGCCTCGACCAGGTCGGCATCGTCGACCGCCGTGCCCGCGCCGCTCGCGTCGCCGAATCGGCCGAGCGCGTCGGCGAGCTGCCGGAAGAAGAATGCTCCCCCGCCCCCGAGCGCGACGAGCACGTCGCGCTGCAGCGCGGTGGTCTCGACGTCGGCCGATGCGGGCAGGGTGAGCGGGGCGGATTCCGCGAGGTGGAGCGTGATCCAGCCGTCGTCGCCCGCGAGCGCGCCCGCACCCGACCACAGCACCTCGCCGCCCGACATGAGCTCGTCGAGCATCGCCGGGCTGTAGTCGGACACGCGCGCCGGGAGCACGAGCGACTCCCACGCCGACGCGGGCAGCCGTGCGCCCTCGAGCTGCTCGATCGCGCCGAGCACGCCGTCGATGCCCCGCAACGGTCGTCCGACGTGCTGCCACTCGGGCAGGAACCGCGCGAACGCTCGCTGCGGAACGGGCTCGACCTCGTGTCGGAGCGCGGCGAGGGATCGCCGTCGGAGTCGTCGGAGCACCTCGGCGTCGCACCACTCGGGGCCGGTCCCGTGCGGACGGAACTCGCCCTCGACCACGCGCCGTTCGTCGGCGAGCCTGCGGAGGGCTGCGCGCGCGACGGCGACGCCGATGCCGAAGCGGTCGGCGAGCTCCTCCACCGCGAACGGACCGCGGGTCCGCGCGTACCGCGCCACCAGGTCGCCGAGCGGGTCGGCCACGTGCTCGGCGAACGCGACCGCGACGCCGGGCGGGACGGGCACGCCGAGTGCGTCGCGGAGGCGCCCCACGTCCTCGACGGCCGCCACCCGGGTCCGTCCGGCGACGCCGACGCGCACCGCGCGGCGCGACCGGACGAGCTCGGCGACGGCGTCGGCGGCGTCGGTGTCCGGGGTCACGCGTGCCGCGATCTCCTCGTCGAGGAGCGGCCCGAGCCCGGCGAGCAGGTCGGCGACGCCCTCGACCCCGCGCGCCCGGCGATCCTCCGCGGTGCGCTGCAGTTCGCGCTCGGTCTGCTCGATCACGCCCGGATCGAGCAGTTCCCGCAGCTCGACCCGGCCGAGCAGCTCGCCGAGGAGCGCCGAGTCGATCGCGAGCGCCGCGGCGCGTCGTTCGGCGAGCGGCGAGTCGCCTTCGTACATGAACGCACCGACGTACCCGAACAGCAGTGCGCTCGCGAACGGGCTCGGGACCTCGGTCGTCGTCTCCTGCAGCCGGATGCGCCGGCCGTCGATCGCGCGTGCGAGGTCGATGAGTGCGGGCACGTCGTACACGTCCTGCAGCACCTCGCGCACGGTCTCGAGGACGATCGGGAAGGTGGGGAACGCGCTCGCGACCTCGAGCAGCTGCGCGGCGCGCTGTCGCTGCTGCCAGAGGGGCGACCGCCGCCCCGGCCGGTACTGCGGCAGCAGCAGCGCGCGCGCGGCGCATTCGCGGAAGCGGCTCGCGAACAGGGCCGACCCGCTGACCTCCTCGGTCACGAGCTGCTCGAGCTCGTCGGGCTCGAAGACGAACAGGTCGGCGCCCGGCGGGTCCGCACCTGCGTCCGGGATCCGCACGATGATGCCGTCGTCGGCCGCGACCGCGGCGCCGTCGACGCCGTGCCGTTCGCGGACGCGCGCGGCGACCGCGAGCGCCCAAGGTGCGTGCACGGGCATCCCGAACGGCGAATGCAGGATGATCCGCCAGTCGCCGAGCTCGTCGCGCGTGCGCTCGACCACGAGGGTGCGATCGGTCGGCAGGTGTCCGGTCGCCCTGGCCTGGTCCGCGAGGAACGCCAGCAGGTTGGTCGCGGCGCGCTCGTCGAGCCCCGCTGCCGCGAGCCGCTCCCGCGCCTCGCCGTCGGCCGCACCGTTCGTCTCGCGCATGAACGCGCCGAGCGCGCGACCGAGCTCGACGGGCCGACCGAGCGCGTCGCCCTTCCAGAACGGGACCCGGCCGGGCTGCCCGAAGGCCGGCACGACGTTCACCCGGTCGAAGGTGATCTCCTGGATGCGCCAGCTCGTCGTGCCGAGCGCGAAGACGTCTCCGACGCGCGACTCGTAGACCATCTCCTCGTCGAGTTCGCCGACGCGCCGGCCCGCCGTCTCGTCGCCGCCGACGAGGAACACGCCGAACATGCCGCGGTCCGGGATGGTGCCGCCGCTCGTGACCGCGAGCCGCTGCGCACCGGGCCGACCGGTGAGCGTGCCCGCCTCGCGATCCCAGACGAGCCGTGGGCGCAGCTCCCCGAAGCGGTCCGAGGGGTAGCGGCCCGCGAGCAGGTCGAGCGTCGCCTCGAACGCCGACCGCGGCAGCGTCGCGAACGGCGCCGACCGGCGCACGAGCTCGAACCATCCGTCGACGTCGAGCGGGTCGACCGCGGCCGCTGCGACGGTCTGCTGGGCGAGGATGTCGAGCGGATTCGCCGGCACGCGGAGGGTCTCGATCGCGCCGGAGAGCATCCGCTCGGCCGTGACCGCCGCGTGCACGAGGTCGGCACGCTGCTTCGGGTAGACCGCGCCCCTGGACACCTCGCCGACCTGATGGCCGGCACGCCCGAGCCGCTGCAGCCCGCTCGCGACGGACGGCGGGGCCTCGACCTGCACGACGAGGTCGACCGCGCCCATGTCGATGCCGAGCTCGAGGCTCGACGTCGCGACGACGCAGCGCAGTCGGCCGCTCTTCAGGTCGTCCTCGATCTCGGCGCGCTGCTCCTTGCTGACCGACCCGTGGTGCGCGCGTGCGAGCACGGACGGCGCGCCGGCTGTGCTCCCGGACTGCGCCATGACCGCGGCCGGCGGCCCGGCGCTCGCTGCCGCCACCACGAGCGCGTCGCGCTCGGCCGACTCGAGGCTGAGCTCGTTCAACCGAGCCGTCAGCCGTTCGGCGAGCCGGCGCGAGTTCGCGAACACGATCGAGGACCGGTTCTGCATGACCTCGTCGAGGATGGCCTCCTCGACGTGCGGCCAGATCGACCCGGTCGCGTCGTCGCTCGCCGGCAGCTGCGACATGTCCTCGACCGGGACGACGACCCGCAGGTCGAACCGCTTCTCGGTCGGCGGCGCGACCACCTGCACGGGTGCGCTCGCGCACAGGAAGCGCGCGACCTCCTCGACCGGGCGGACGGTCGCCGACAGGCCGATGCGTTGCGCGGGCTTCGGGAGGAGGGCGTCGAGTCGTTCGAGCGACACCGCCAGGTGTGCGCCGCGCTTGGTGCCCGCGACGGCGTGGATCTCGTCCACGATGACGGTCTCGACCGTTCGGAGCGTGTCACGCGCCTGCGAGGTCAGCATGAGGAACAGCGACTCCGGCGTCGTGATGAGGATGTCGGGAGGCGTTCGCAGCAGCGCCCGGCGCTCACCCGACGGCGTGTCGCCCGAGCGGACGCCGACGCTCACGTGCGGGGGTTCGACGCCGAGCCGCTCCGAGACCCGGGCGATCCCGGTGAGGGGTGCACGCAGGTTCCGCTCGACGTCGACACCGAGCGCCTTCAACGGCGAGAGGTACAGGACCCGGGTGCCGGGCTCGGTCGGCGGCGGCTCGGCGTGCAGTCGATCGATCGCCGACAGGAACGCCGAGAGCGTCTTGCCCGAGCCCGTCGGCGCGACCACGAGCGCGTGCGCTCCGCTGCCGATCGCGGTCCACGCGGCGCCCTGCACGGCCGTCGGCGCGTGGAACGCCTCGGCGAACCACGCGCGCGTGGGTTCGGAGAACGCGTCGAGCGGACTGCCCATCCCCCCATCCTGCCGCGATCCGCCGACAACGCGTCGGCCGATCCGCCGGCGACGCCGGCCCGCGGGTCCCGGCCGCGAGCCCCGGCCCCAGCCCCGCCCGCGCCCGGGCGTCAGCCGCGCGCCGCGAGTTCCGCGCGCACGCGTTCGACGGCGTCGATCGTGCGGCTCACCGCCGTGGCATCCGTGCCCCGATTGCTCACCGCGAACCGGACGACCGCGCGATCGTGCCAGCGCGAGGGCGACGCCCAGACCACGCCGTCGGCGAGCAGTCCGTCGGCGAGCGCGGTGGTCCGCTCGTCGCCCTCGGCGGCGACGCACACCTGCGTGAAGGCCACGTCGTTCACCACCTCGAGCCCCGGCACGCGGGCGAGCCCGTCGGCCAGACCGCGCGCGGCCGCCGCGAGCCCGTCGACGAGGTCCGCGACCCCGCTCCGCCCGAGCGACCGGAGCGTCGCCCAGACCGGGATGCCGCGTGCCCGCCGGGAGAGCTCGGGCGTGTGGTCGTAGGGGTCGGCGACGGCACCGGGCAGCGGGAGGTACGCCGCGTGCGCGCCGAGCGCGGACGTCATCGCGGTCTCGTCGGCGACGATCGCGATGCCGCAGTCGTACGGCACGTTGAGCGTCTTGTGCGCGTCGGTCGCCCACGAATCCGCCGCCTCGTAGCCGGCGACCAGGTGCCGGAGCGACGGGCTCGCGCCGGCCCACAGCCCGAACGCGCCGTCGACGTGCACCCACGCGCCCGCGTCGTGCGCGATCGCGATCGCCGCACGGAAGTCGTCGAAGGCGCCCGAGTGCACGTCGCCCGCCTGCAGCGCGACGATGGCCGGCCCCTCGCCCTCGGCGAGCGCACGTGCGAGCCCGTCGACGTCGATGCGCCCCTCGTGGTCGGCGCCGACGGTGCGCGGCGCACCCAGCCCGGCCATCCGCCCGGCCAGCACCATCGAACTGTGCACCGAATCCCCCGCGAGGAACCGCACGCGCGGCGCGCCGTGCAGCCCGTCGCGCTCGACATCCCACCCCGCACGGCGCAGCACGTGGCCGCGCGCGGCGAGGACGCACGAGAGGTTCGCGGTGGTGCCGCCCGTGACGAAGCCGACGCCGCTTGCCGCCGGCAGCCCGAGCACGTCGAGCAGCCATCGCGCCGCCAGTTCCTCGACCGCGGCGGCACCGGGCGTCGGGAGGCGCGATCCCGTGTTCTGGTCCCACGCCGAGACGAGCCAGTCGGCGCCGAGCGCGGCCGGATGGATTCCGCCGATCACGAAGCCGTAGAAGCGGGGCGACGACATGGCGATGAGCCCGGGTTCGATGGCCTCGGCGAGCGCGTCGACGACGTCGGCGGGGTCGCGGCCTTCGTCGGCGAGCTCGACGCCGAGCGCCGCCTGGACCTCCTCGGGCGTCGCCGACGCGGCGATCGGCCGTTCGGCGACCGAGTTCAACCACTCGCGCGCGTGCCGGTCGGCGATCGTCAGGACCTCGGTGTACTCGTCATCGGGCATCGTGGGCTCCCTCGCACCGTTCGTCCCCCATCATCCGCCGCTGGCGCGAGCACGGCAACGGATGCCTCAGCCCGCGATCAGCCGCACCGTGAGCGAGTCGACCGCGGTCGCGATGACGTCGTCGGCCGCCCAGCGTCGCGCGAGGCGCGCGGTGATCGCGTCCAGCTCCTCGCGCGTGAGGCCGGCGACGAGCCGGAGCCGGACGACGAGTTCGGGGCCCGCGAGCCGCGCGTCGGGGTCGCCGCCGAGCAGGTCGACGCCGAGGACCGCGAGCTCGGAGTCGACGGACCGCGCGAACGCCGCCACGACCTCGTCGGACTCGAACGGCGGGCGCCACGGACGGGACTGCGCGACCGACCAGACGGCCGGGCGCCGCAGCACGAACTCGCCGGTCGACCCCGGATCGAGCACCACGAGGTCCGTGCCGTCGTCGGCGGCCGCGAGCGCGACGCGGATCCCGTCGGCGGGCACCGGGCGGGCGGACGGATTCCACGCCGACATCGCGGCGACCGACGAGAACACGGGCAGCACGCGGCGCCCGTCCGGGCCGGCGACCGTGACGATCGAGAGCTCCTGGCTCTTGTCGACCGCGAGCCCGTGCGCGCCCGTCTCCGCGCCTCCGGCGCCGAGTTCGGCGAGCAGCGGGATCAGCAGCCGGGCGGCCGAGAACGCCGCGACGACGTCCGCCTGCCCGCCGTCGCCCGAACGGAATCGGGCGATCGCCGCGGCAAGCTCGGGCGGCGCGCTCCCGTCGTCCGCGGCGTGCGGATTCGCCTCGAACGCCCGACCCGCCCAGGGCCGGCCGGCCGAGTCCGCGGCGGGGCCCGGGTGGTCGCCGGCGCTCAGCGGGCGTGCGGCGTGCGTGGACGGACGATCCGGGTCATCCACCGGCTCGTTCGCAGCGTCAGTGGGACGCGACATCCAGCGCCTCGGCGAGCGTGAACGCGCCCGCGTACAGCGCCTTGCCCACGATGGCGCCCTCGAGGCCCAGCGGCACCAGTTCGCGCAGCGCCGCGATGTCGTCGAGGCTCGAGATGCCGCCGGAAGCCACGACCGGGCGGTGCGTGCGCTCCATCACCTGGCGGAGCAGGTCGACGTTCGGGCCCTGCAGGGTGCCGTCCTTCGTGACGTCGGTGACGACGTAGCGCGCGGCCCCGGCCTCCTCGAGGCGGTCCATGACGGTCCAGAGGTCGCCGCCCTCCTTGGTCCAGCCGCGCGCCGCGAGCGTCGTGCCGCGCACGTCGAGGCCGACCGCGATCGCCTCGCCGTACTGCGCGATGACCGAGGCGGCCCATTCGGGGTTCTCGAGGGCCGCGGTACCGAGGTTGATCCGCTTCGCCCCGATCTCGAGCGCGTGCTCGAGCGAGGCGTCGTCGCGGATGCCTCCGGAGAGCTCGACGTTCACTCCGCGGACCTGCCGGATGACCTTCTTCAGGATGCCGGCGTTCGAGCCCCGGCCGAAGGCGGCGTCGAGGTCGACGAGGTGGATCCACTCGGCGCCCTGGTCGGCCCAGTCGACGGCCGCGTCGACGGGGTCCCCGTAGTTGGTCTCGGTGCCGGCCTCGCCCTTCGTCAGGCGGACGGCCTTGCCCTCGGCCACGTCGACCGCCGGCAGGAGCACCAGGCGGGGGGTCTTGTTGAACTCGCTCATCACTGTCCTCGGTTGTGGGCCGCTCACGCGGCACTCGGCACAGTCACAACATCGTAGTCCGGTCGCGGTGGTGCCGTTTCCCACGCCGACGCGCGGCGTCAGCCGAGGGATCCCAGCCAGTTCGAGAGCAGGCGGATGCCCGCGTCCGCGGACTTCTCTGGGTGGAACTGCGTCGCGGACAGCGGCCCGTTCTCGACCGCGGCGAGGAAGGGGCCGCCGTAGTCGGCCCACGTGAGCCTCGGCGCGGGGAACGGCGGCATGACCTCGAGGGACCAGTCCTGGGCGCCGTACGAGTGCACGAAGTAGAAGCGCTCGTCCTCGATGCCGTCGAACAGGACCGACCCCGCGTCGGAACGCACCGTGTTCCAGCCCATGTGCGGGAGCACCGGGTTCGCGAGCTCGGTGACCGTGCCCGGCCACTCGCCGAGCCCCTCGGTGTCGACACCGCGCTCGACGCCGTGTTCGAAGAGCACCTGCATGCCGACGCAGACGCCGAGCACGGGGCGCCCGCCGGCGAGCCGCCGGTCGATGATCTCGTCGCCGCGAACAGCGCGGAGCTGCGCCATGACGGCCGCGAACGCGCCGACCCCGGGGACGAGGAGCCCGTCGGCCTCGAGCGCCGCCGTGCGGTCACTCGTCAGCTCGACGTCGGCGCCCGCGCGCTCGAGCGCCTTCGCAGCCGAGTGCACGTTGCCCGAGCCGTAGTCGAGCACGACCACCGACGGCCGAGCGCTCACAGGGCGCCCTTGGTCGACGGGATGCCCCGCACGAGCGGGTCGAGCGCCTTGGCCTGGCGGAACGCGCGCGCGAACGCCTTGAACTCCGCCTCCGCGATGTGGTGCGGGTCGCGACCGCCGAGCACCGTGACGTGCACGGTCAGCGCGGCGTTGAACGTGATCGCCTCGAACACGTGGCGCACCATGGACCCGGTGAAGTGCCCGCCGATCAGGTGGTACTCGAACCCGGCCGGCTCGCCCGAGTGCACGAGGTACGGGCGGCCCGAGATGTCCACGACGGCCTGCGCGAGGGCCTCGTCGAGCGGCACGAGCGCGTCGCCGTAGCGGGAGATCCCGTGCTTGTCGCCGAGCGCCTCGCGGATGGCCTTGCCGAGCACGATGCCCACGTCCTCGACCGTGTGGTGGACGTCGATCTCGATGTCGCCGCGCGCGCGAACCGTGAGGTCCGTCAGCGAGTGCTTCGCGAACGCCGTGAGCAGGTGGTCGTAGAACGGGACGCCCGTCTCGATGTCGCTCGTGCCGGTGCCGTCGAGGTCGACCGTGAGGTCGATGCTCGACTCGCTCGTCTCGCGCTGGACGCGCGCGACCCGCCGGTCGCTCGGGGAGGTCATGCTTCGATCCTATTCGGCGCGAATGCGGCCATCGCCTCGAGGAAGGCGGTCGTCTCGGTCTCGGTGCCCGCGGTCACGCGGAGGCTGCCGGGCAGCCCGACGTCGCGGATGAGGATGCCCCGGGCCAGCAGCGCCTCGAACGTCGCGTGCGGGTCCTCGACGCCGCCGAAGAGCACGAAGTTCGCGCCGCTGCGGTACGGCCGGAATCCGAGCCGCTCGAGCTCGGCGGAGATCCGCTCGCGCTGCCCGCGGATCTCGTCGACCATCGCGAGCATCTCGCGAGCGTGCGCGAGCGCGCCGAGGGCCGCCGCCTGCGTGATCGCGGAGAGGTGGTACGGCAGGCGGACGAGCCGGAGCGCGTCGACCAGCGCGGGGTCGGCGGCGAGGTAGCCCACCCGCGCTCCCGCGAACGCGAACGCCTTGCTCATGGTGCGCGAGATCGCGAGCCTGGGGCGACCGGCGAGCAGCGTGAGCGCGCTCTCGCTGCCGGGATCGGCGAACTCGATGTACGCCTCGTCGACGACCACGATGCCGCGCGCGGCGTCGGCGACCGCGCGCACGGTCTCGAGCGACAGCGGGGTGCCGGTCGGGTTGTTCGGCGCGCAGAGCAGCACGATGTCGGGGTCGTGCTCGCGCACGGCGGCCACGGCCGTCTCGGGCGAGAGTTCGAACGCCTCGTCCCGGCCGGCAGTCACCCACGCGGTCCCGGTGCCCGCGGCCAGCAGCCCGTACATGGAATAGGTCGGCGCGAAGCCCAGCGCCGTCCGACCCGGCCCGCCGAACGCCTGCAGGACGTGCTGGAGGACCTCGTTCGACCCGTTCGCCGCCCACACCTGCTCGGGCCGGACCCCGTGTCCCAGGTAGCCGGCCAGGGCGGTCCGGAGCTCGGTGAACTCGCGATCGGGGTAGCGGTTCACGCCGATGACGGCCGCCGCGACGCGGGCGACGATGTCGTGGGCGACGACCTCGGGGATCGGATGCGTGTTCTCGTTGACGTTGAGCGCGACGGGCACGACCGCCTGCGGGGCGCCGTACGGCGTCTTCCCGCGGAGGTCCGCACGGATGGGGAGGTCTTCGAGGTGCGTCACCCGAACATGCTAACGGCGGCACCGGGCGGCCGAGTCGCGGCGGTCACGCGCCGACGCGCGCTGCGCCGCCCGCTCGAGGCACTGCGCAGGTCGCTCGAGGCAACGCGGCGCTCAGTCGAGGTTCGGCAGGGCGAGCTGCTGTCCCGGCTCGATGACCGAGCTCTCGAGCCCGTTGAGCCGGAGGATCTGGATGATGACGTCACGAGGATCGCGCGTGGGCGCCAGCTCGCTCGCGAGCTCCCACAGCGTGTCGTCGGGGCCGACCGTCACGATCGTGAACTGCTCGCGCGCCGAGGACGCGCCGTTCCCGGCCGCCGCGGGACCGGCCCCGAGGACGAGGCCGAACACCAACGCGATCAGCGGGAGCGCCCCGGCCACCGTGAACACCACCCGGCCCCGACGGGTCAGCCGCAGTCGGGTGCGAGCGGGGGATGCCGCCTGCGGGCGCGAGGCGTCCGCCTCGGACGGGAACCCTCGACCGAAGTCGATCGCGACGACGCTGCTCACGGTTGCCTCCCCTTCCCCCGACCTTGCGGTCGATGAGCCGGATCCTGACGAAGACGAGTCGCGCCCGGCGCTCGGCCGGGAGCACCGGGCGCGAAACTCTGTTCCGAATGTATCTTCGAATGTTTGAATTCGCAAGGCCCCCATCACCCCCCTGTTCGACGGACGATTCCGCGACACGCTCGAACAGATGTTTGCCGGTACGCAGCGCACTGGATACAGTTTCGAACGTCGACGACAGTCGAACACCGACCACCGACATCCGGTCGCGGGGCGGCCGCAGCGAGGGGCGAGACAACGTGACTGATCAGGTCCGGGCAGCAGACGAGACCGGTCGCCGACGGCGCCGGCGGAACCTGAGCCCGAAGCAGGTCGCGATCCTCGAGGTCATCCAGCGCTCGGTCGCGTCCAGGGGCTACCCGCCGAGCATGCGCGAGATCGGCGACGGCGTCGGGCTCTCGTCGCTCTCGAGCGTGACCCACCAGCTCAACCAGCTCGAGCTCGCCGGCTACATCCGGCGCGACCCCAATCGGCCCCGCGCGCTCGAGGTGCTGATCGAGCTCCCGACCGTCGAGGGCCGGTCCGACTCGGGCAGCGCGACCCCGGTGGGCGACGCGGCGATGGTCCCGCTCGTCGGCCGCATCGCCGCCGGCATCCCGATCACGGCCGAGCAGCAGGTCGAGGAGGTGTTCCCCCTCCCCCGACAGCTCGTCGGCAAGGGCGAGCTGTTCATCCTCAAGGTCGTGGGCGACTCGATGGTCGACGCGGCCATCTGCGACGGCGACTGGGTCGTCGTCCGGTCCCAGCCCACCGCGGAGAACGGCGAGATCGTCGCGGCGATGCTCGACGGCGAGGCCACGGTGAAGGTGCTCCGTCGCCGCGACGGCCACACCTGGCTGCTCCCCCGCAACACCGCGTTCGAGCCGATCCTCGGCGACCAGGCCGACGTGCTCGGCAAGGTCGTCGCGGTCCTCCGGGCGGTCTAGGCCACGACGGCGCCCACGGCGCCGAGCTCCTGGGCGGCGGCCGGGTGGGCCGGCACGGCGTATTGCGCCGTCAGCCAGTCGACCACCGCGCTCATGAAGCCCTGGTGGTCGTCGCGGAACACCGTGTGCCCGGTCCCCGGCAGGGCCAGGACCTCCATGCCCGTCCGACGCATGGCGGTCGCCGCCGCCGCGGTGATCAGCAGGCTCTTCTCCGCGAGCACCACGAGGCTCGGCGCGACGAGCCGCTGCGGCGGCACCAGGCGACGGCTGTCGGCCAGGCCCAGGATGGTCCGCTTGTCCCAGTCGCGCAGGGTCGCCAGCTCGATCTCGACGTCGTCGGCATGCCACCGCGGGTTCATCTTGACGAGCGCGCCGCGGCGCGGGCGCGGTGCCACCGCGAAGAAGGCCTTCATCGCGAAGCCCTTCACGCCCGACGGGAACCCGAACGCCGGGTCCACGTAGATCGCCGCGCGCGGCGCGAGCCGATCGCCGACGAGGCTCGCGACGAGCGCCCCGAGCGAATGCCCCATGACCACGTCCGGCGGGCCGTCGAGCAGCGGGCCGACGGTCTCGACGACGTCGTCCGCCCAGGCGCCGGGCGAGTACCGCCGCGCCCTCGGGCTCAGGCCGTGCCCGGCGAGGTCGACCGCGATCACGCGGAAGCCGTGCGCCTCCAGCTCGGCCGTCACGCGATGCCACGCGCGCGAATCGGACATGATCCCGTGCACGAGCACGGCGGTCCTGGGCCCCTGCCCGGACTCCCTCACGGCGAGCTGCATGGCGCGAACCTACCGGCCGCGCCTGTGCGCCGACACGGATGAAGCTGGGCGGATGCTCCGAGCCGGAGCATCCGCCCGACGCATCAGCCGGCCGTCTCGACCGCCGCGAGCCGCTCGCGCACCGCGTGGGCCGCCTCGAGCAGGTGCTCGAGCGACGCGACGGTCTCGTCGTACCCGCGCGTCTTCAACCCGCAGTCGGGGTTCACCCAGAGCCGGTCCGCCGGGATCGCCGCGGCGGCGCGCTCGAGGAGCGAACCGAGCTCCTCGACGCTCGGCACGCGCGGCGAGTGGATGTCGTACACGCCCGGGCCGATGCCGTGCGAGAAGCCGCTCGCCGCGACGTCGTCGACGACCTCCATCCGGCTCCGCGCGGCCTCGATGCTCGTGACATCCGCATCGAGATCGCGGATCGCGTCGATGACGACGCCGAACTCGGAGTAGCAGAGGTGCGTGTGGACCTGCGTCCCCGCGGCCGCGCCGCCCGTCGCGAGCCGGAACGCGCCGACCGACCAGTCGAGGTAGCCGGCCTGGTCGACGAGCTTCAGCGGCAGGAGCTCGCGGAGCGCGGGCTCGTCGACCTGGATGATGCGGATCGCCGCGGCCTCGAGGTCGGCGACCTCGTCGCGGAGCGCGAGCGCGACCTGGCGCGCGGTGTCCCCGAGCGGCTGGTCGTCGCGCACGAACGACCACGCGAGGATCGTCACGGGCCCGGTGAGCATGCCCTTCACGGGCTTGCCCGTGAGCGACTGGGCGAACGCCGACCACGACGTCGTCATCGGCGCCGGCCGCGACACGTCGCCCCAGAGGATCGAGGGGCGCGTGCACCGCGAGCCGTACGACTGCACCCAGCCGTGCTCGGTCACCGCGAAGCCGTCGAGCAGCTCGGCGAAGTACTGCACCATGTCGTTGCGCTCGGGCTCGCCGTGCACGAGGACGTCGAGCCCGAGCCGCTCCTGCAACCGGATGACCCGCTCGATCTCGTCGCGCATCTCGGCGAGGTATCCGGCCTGCTCGAGCTCGCCCGTCGCGAGCCGCGCGCGGGCGCGACGGATCTCGGACGTCTGCGGGAACGACCCGATCGTGGTCGTCGGCAGCGGCGGCAGCGCGAGGTCGGCCTGCGCCGCCACTCGCTGCGGGTACGGCACGCGGACGGCGTCGCCGTCGCGCAGCGCGCCGAGCCGGTCGCGCACCGACGGGACCTGCACGCCCGGCGCGGACGCGCGATCCCGCAGGGACTCGGATGCCGCGTCGAGGACGTCGGCGATCGCGTCGCGACCCTCGACCAGGCCCCGCGCGAGCGCCGCGACCTGGGCGGTCTTCTGGTCGGCGAACGCGAGCCAGCCCGCGAGTCGCGCGTCGAGGCCCGACTCGTCGTCGACGTCGTGCGGCACGTGAAGGAGCGAGGTCGAGGTCGAGACCGCCACGCTGCCCGACCACGACCGCAGCGCCTCGGCGTGGGCGAACGCGCGCTCGAGGTCGCCGCGCCAGACGTTGTGCCCGTCGACGACGCCCGCCACCAGCGTCTTGCCGGCCAGGCCCTCCTCGGTCGCCGGGTCGAGCGCGCCCGGCAGCGAACCGCGCACGAGGTCGAGGCCGATCGCCTCGACCGGCGTCGCGGCGAGCACCGCGAGCGCGTCGTCGAGGTCGCCGTAGGGCGCCGCGACGAAGATCGCGGGCCGGTCGTCGCGCGCCCCGAGGTCGTCGTAGGCGGCCGCCGCGGAGGCCAGCAACCGGCCGCGGTCGTCGGGCAGGCTCTCGCTCACGAGCGCCGGCTCGTCGAGCTGGACCCAGGCGGCGCCCGCGTCGGCGAGCTCGGCGAGCAGCGCCGCGTAGACCGGCAGGAGATCGGCGAGGCGATCGATCGGGCGGAAGTCCGCGGGTGCGCCCTCGGCCGGCTTCGCGAGCGCGAGCAGGGTGACCGGGCCCACGAGCGTGGGGCGGGTGAGATATCCGTCGGCGCGCGCCTCGCGGACGAGGTCGGCGATGCGCCCGCCGTTCGCCGAGAACACGGTGTCGGGCCCGATCTCGGGGACGAGGTAGTGGTAGTTCGAGTCGAACCACTTCGTCATCTCCAGCGGGGCATCCGCGCCGTCGCCGCGAGCGATCGTGAACTCGGCGTCCAGGTCGAACCCGCCGTCGGCGCCGCGGAGCCGCTCGAAGCGAGCCGGCACCGCGCCCACGGCGAGCGCCGCGTCCAGCACGTGGTCGTAGTACGAGGACGACTCGGGGATCGACGAGTCCTCGCGACCGAGTCCGAGCGCGGCCAGGCGCCCGCGGGTCGCCGCCCGCAGCCCGGCTGCTCGCGCCTCGAGCTCGGCACGGTCGATGCGACCGGCCCAGTAGGCCTCGACGGCGCGCTTCAGCTCGCGGCGGCGCCCGATGCGGGGGTAGCCGAGGATCGTGCCGGTGGGAAAACTCGCGTGGTGGGCGGTCATGGCTCCTGGTGGTTCCTCTCAGTGGACTGGGCGATGCCGAGGCCGACGCGCTCGAGCACGGCGAGCACGGCCTCGTGGTGGTTGAACGTGTAGAGGTGGACGCCGGGCGCGCCGCCGTCGAGCACCTGCTCGACGAGTCGCGCGGCGAACTCGACGCCGAGCTCGATCTGCGCGTGCCGGCTGGGCTCGAGCTCGAACCCCATCGCGAGCTCGAGCGGCGGCTCGACGCCCGTGAGCTCGGTGAGCCGGGCGAGCCTGGCCGGGACGGTCACCGGCATGATGCCGGGCAGGATCGGCATGGTGACGCCGGCCGCGCGCGCCCGGTCGACGAGGTCGAAGTAGTCCGCCGCATCCCAGAACAGCTGCGTGATCGCGAGGTTCGATCCGGCCGCCTCCTTGGCGAGCAGCGTGTCGATGTCCTGCTGCGGCGTGCGCGAGCGAGGATGCCCGTTCGGGAACGCGGCGACCGCGACCCTCGCCGTCCGCCGGTCCGACGTGATGCGTCGCGCGTCGGGTGCGCCCGGCACCTGCGCCTGCCCGAACGGCTCGCGTTCCTCGTTCACGCGGTGGATGAGCTGCACGAGTTCCGCGGCGGTCTCGATGTCGCCGATCCCGGCGTCCGGGTCCGCGCCCTCGGGCGGGTCGCCGCGCAGCGCGAGGAAGCTCGTGATGCCGGCGTCGAGGAACTGGCGGACCAGCGCGTTCGCCTCGCCGTACGAGGACCCGACGCACGTGAGGTGCGCCATCGGCTCCACGTCGGTGTGCTCGAGCAGGTACTTGAGCACCGTGAGCGAGCGGTCGCGGGTCGAACCGCCGGCCCCGTAGGTCACCGAGATGAACGCCGGATCCACCTCGGCGAGGCGATCGATGGTGCGCCCGAGCGCGATCGCCGCGGCGTCCGTGCGCGGCGGGAACAGCTCGAACGAGACGGACGGACGGACTGCGCCGTCGCGCTGGGATGCAGGGCCTGACATTCCACTCCTCGAGGAGTCGCATCAGGCGGGGCCACGGCTGCCGCGGACCCGCGCCGACTCGGCGGGGTTGTCGCGGGCGGGTGCCGGGCTCGGCGGTCGCTCCAGGCTGCGGGCATGGACCCGCCGCCGACGATCAGGTGCGACGATACTCCGTCGGGGTCGCCGCCGTCAGGGTGTGTCCGCGTGTGACGCGTCCGGGGGGTCAGGCCACGACGGCGGCGGAGAACTCCGAGAGCTGCGCCGCGCGCTCGGGCGACGCGAGGGCCCGGATGCGGGTGCCCTCCTCCACGTACTCGACCGAGAGCACGCGGCCCGACTCGTGCAGCGCCGAGACCACGTCGCCGCGGTCGTAGGGCACGAGCAGGTCGATCTCGACCGCGGGGTCCGGGAGCATCCGCCCGATGGCCTCGAGCACCTCGGCGACGCCCTCGCCCGTGCGCGCGGACGCGAACACGGCGCCGGGCTCGAGCCCGCGGAGCACGAGCCGGTCCTCGGGGGTCACGAGGTCGGCCTTGTTGAACACGATGAGCTCGGGGATGTCCCGGGCGCCCACCTCGCCGATGACGTCCCGCACGGTGGCGATCTGACCGGCCGGGTCGGGATGCGCCGCATCGACGACGTGCACGATCAGGTCGGCGTCGCCGACCTCCTCGAGGGTCGACCGGAACGCCTCGACGAGCTGGTGCGGCAGGTTCCGCACGAACCCGACGGTGTCGGCGATCGTGTAGACCCGGCCGTCGGCCGTCGTGTTGCGGCGCACGGTCGCGTCGAGGGTCGCGAACAGGGCGTTCTCGACGAGGACGCCCGCGCCCGTGATGCGGTTGAGCAGGCTCGACTTGCCCGCGTTCGTGTAGCCGGCGATCGCGACGGACGGCACGGCGTTGCGCTTGCGGTTCGCACGCTTGGCGTCGCGCGCGGGCTTCATGCCGACGATCTGCTTGCGCAGCTTCGCCATGCGCGTGTGGATGCGCCGGCGATCGAGCTCGATCTTCGTCTCACCCGGGCCGCGGGAGCCCATGCCTGCGCCGGCGGAGCCGACCTGGCCACCCGCCTGGCGGCTCATCGACTCGCCCCAGCCGCGCAGGCGCGGCAGCAGGTACTCGAGCTGGGCGAGCTCGACCTGCGCCTTGCCCTCGCGGCTCTTGGCGTGCTGGCTGAAGATGTCGAGGATCACCGCGGTCCGGTCGATGACCTTCACCTTGACCGCATCCTCGAGGGCTCGGCGCTGGCTCGGGGCGAGCTCGGTGTCGGCGACGACCGTGTCGGCGCCGACCGCGGCGACGATGTGCCGGAGCTCCTCGACCTTGCCGCGGCCGAGGTACGTGCTGGGGTCGGGATGCGGGCGACGCTGCAGGACGCCGTCGAGCACGCGGGCACCGGCGGTCTCCGCGAGCGCGGAGAGCTCGCGGAGCGAGTTCTCGGCATCGTCGAGCGAACCCTGCGAGTAGACGCCGATGAGCACGACGTTCTCGAGCCGGAGCTGGCGGTACTCGACCTCGGTGACGTCCTCGAGCTCGGTCGACAGGCCGCCGACGCGGCGCAGCGCCGCCCGGTCCTCGCGTTCGAACTGCTCGCCGTCGGTCGACTGCCACGCCGTGGCATCCACGTCGGTGCGCTGGATCGAGGTCGCGCCGTCGGCGCCGAACCGGGAGATCCCGGCGCGCGCGTCGCCGCTTCGCAGCGCTCGGTCGATGGCGTCGTCGCGCTCGGATCCGGCTTCATTCATCGTGTCAACCCTACTTCCGTTTCCTGGGATAGGTTCGCCGTATGCCCCAGGAGCACTACTTCTCCTCGAGCCCCGCGTCGCCCGAGGCGCTGCGCACGATCCGCGTCCGCCTCGCCGGCCGCGACCTCGAGGTCTTCACCGCACCGGCCGTGTTCAGCCCGGACCACGTCGACGGCGGCACCGCGGTCCTCCTGGACACCGTGCCCGAGGTGCCCGCCACCGGTCACCTGCTCGACGTCGGCTGCGGCTGGGGACCGGTCGCGCTGAGCCTCGCGCTCGAGTCCCCGGATGCCACGGTCTGGGCGGTCGACGTGAACGAGCGCGCCCTCGACCTGGTGCGCCGCAACGCCGCACGGCTCGGCCTCGGCAACGTCAACGCCGTCCTGCCCGAGGATGTTCCCGCCGACGTCCGGTTCGACGCGATCTGCTCGAACCCGCCGATCCGCGTCGGCAAGGACGTCCTGCACGGGATCCTCCGCACCTGGCTGCCGCGGCTCGCCGACGGGGCATCCGGATGGCTCGTGGTCCAGAAGCACCTCGGAGCCGACTCGCTGCAGAAGTGGCTCGCCGCGGAGTTCGCCGACGGCTTCGAGGTCCTCCGAGCCGAGACCTCGAAGGGGTTCCGCGTGATCGAGGTCAGGCGAGGCTGAGCACGCCGTCGTAGACGAGCTCCGCGGGGCCCGAGAGCGACACGTGCTCGCCGTCGTCGGCCCGGTGCATCCGGACGCCCAGCACGCCGCCGGGCACCTGCACGCGCCAGTCGTCGGGCGCGTTCGCGCCGGCCCAGTACCGAACCGCGAGCGCCGAGGCGACCGCGCCGGTGCCGCACGACAGGGTCTCGCCGCTGCCGCGCTCGTGCACGCGCATCCGGATGCGGCCGACGCCGTCCTCGACGAGCGGCTCTGCCGGGACCACGAACTCGATGTTCGCGCCGGCCTCCGGCGCCGGGTCGAGCACGGGCTGGTACCCGAGGTCGAGCGATTCGAGCTCCGAGTCGTCGGCGAGCGCGACGACCACGTGCGGGTTCCCGACGTCGATCCCGAGCCCGGGGCGCGCGACCGGCAGCGCCCTGGCCCGCACGAGCGGTTCCCCGCCGTCCAGGCGCCACACGCCGAGGTCGGCCTGGAAGCCGTTGGTCGCGCGGGTCACCCGGCGGACGCCCGCTCGCGTGCCGATCGCGATCGTGCCGCCGGGCGGCAGTTCGGCCAGGCCCTGGTCGAGCAGGTACGCCACGTAGACGCGGATCCCGTTGCCGCACATCTCCGAGACCGTGCCGTCCGAGTTCCAGTAGTCCATGAACCACGTCGCCTCCGGGTCCTCCGCGAGCGCGTCGGCGCCCGCCTCGAGGTTGCGGGACCGCACGGCGCGGATGACCCCGTCGGCGCCGACGCCGAAGCGGCGGTCGCACACGGCGGCGATCTGGGTGGGGGTCAGCTCGGTGTCGCCGTCGGGGTCGGAGAAGAGCACGAAGTCGTTGCCGGTGCCCTGCCCCTTGGTGAACCGGAGATCGAAGGACATGCGGTTCAGTCTAGGGCGGCCTGGCGGACGAGTTCGGCGGCCCGGGCGTCGGCGTCGTCGGCATCGACGACCGCGGCGTCGTATCGCTTGAACCAGCTCACCTGGCGGCGCGCGTAGACCCGGGTCAGCTGCTGGGTCTCGGCGATCGCGTCGGCCTCGGACATCCGGCCGTCGAGCTGCGCGAGCGCCTGCTGGTACCCGATCGCCCGACGTGCGGTGACGCCGCGTTCGATGCCGGCGGGCACGAGCCCGCGGACCTCCTCGACGAGCCCGTCGCGCCACATGCCGTGCACGCGCGCGTCGAGGCGCTCGACGAGTCGGGCGCGGTCGCTGCGGAGGTGCACGATCCGGTGCGGTCGCCACGGGATCGGCCGGTCCGGGAGCCGCGCGGCCTTCGACTCGCCCGTGACCTCGATGACCTCGAGCGCCCGCACGATCCTCCGCCCGTTCTGCGCGTCGACCGCGGCCGCCGTCTCGGCGTCGATCGCGCGCAACCGGGCGTGCAGCAGGCCGGGCCCGAGCTCGGCGAGCTCGGACTCGAGACGCGCGCGGATCTCCGGATCCGTGCCGGGGAACCGGAAGTCGTGGATGACCCCCGACACGTACAGTCCCGAGCCGCCGACGAGCAGGGCGACGTCGCCCCGTTCCACGATCCGGTCGATCGCGGTGCGCGCCTCCGGCTGGTAGCGCGCGACGGACGCCTCCTCGGTGACGTCGAGCACGTCGAGCAGGTGATGCGGGATGTCCCGGCGCTCCCCCGTTCCGAGCTTCGCGGTCCCGATGTCCATGCCCCGGTACAGCTGCATGGCGTCGGCGTTCACGACCTCGGCCCGACGCCCGCGGCGCGCGAACGCCTCGGCGAGGTCGAGCGCGAACGCCGACTTGCCCGTGCCCGTGGCACCGACGATCGCGATGAGGCTCACGTGCGGCGTTCGGTCAACGCTCGGCGTCGCTCGAGTCGTAGATCGGCATCGTGCCGACGCCGGGCGAGACGAGCGGCTCGCGGGCGATCCGGAGGCTGGGCAAACCCAGCGAGACGCGACCGGGCGCAGCGGATGCCCCCGGCTCCGCCGGTACGCCGCAGCTCTCGGCCTGCCCGCGGTCCCACGCATCGCCCGCGCGCGTGCGCCGGACGACGAGCGGTGCGCCGTCGGCGGAGTCGGCGAGCAGGTGGAACGGGGCCGCCTGCGTCACGACGACCGTCACGACGTCGCCCGGTCGCGGGACGGGCGAACCCTCCGGGACCTCGAAGTGCACCAGGCGGCTGTCCTCGGCGCGACCGCTCATGCGGTGCGTCTCAGCGTCCTTCTTTCCCTCGCCCGTCGCGACGAGCAGCTGCACCTCGCGGCCGACGACCCGCTGGTTCTCCTCCCAGGAGATCCGCTCCTGCAGCGCGATGAGCCGCTCGTAGCGCTCCTGCACGACCTCCTTGGGGACCTGGTCCTCCATGGTCGCGGCGGGCGTGCCCGGGCGGATCGAGTACTGGAACGTGAACGCCGAGGCGAAGCGCGCGGCCTCGACGACCCGCATGGTTTCGAGGAAGTCCTCCTCGGTCTCACCGGGGAATCCGACGATGATGTCCGTCGAGATCGCCGCGTTCGGGATCTTCGCGCGGACGCGGTCGAGGATCCCGAGGAACTTCTCCGAGCGGTACGAGCGGCGCATCGCCTTGAGGATCCGGTCCGAGCCGGACTGCAGCGGCATGTGCAGCTGCGGCATGACGCTCGGTGTCTCCGCCATGGCGTCGATGACGTCGTCGGTGAACGCCGCGGGATGCGGGCTCGTGAAGCGGATGCGCTCGAGGCCCTCGATCGCTCCTGCGGCCCGGAGGAGCTTTCCGAAGGCCTGCCGGTCGCCGAACTCGACGCCGTACGAGTTCACGTTCTGGCCGAGGAGCGTCACCTCGATCGCCCCGTCGTCGACGAGCGCCTGCACCTCGGCGAGGATCTCGCCGGGACGACGGTCCTTCTCCTTGCCGCGGAGCGCGGGGACGATGCAGAACGTGCAGGTGTTGTTGCAGCCGACCGAGATCGAGACCCAGCCGCTGTACGTCGAGTCGCGCTTCGTGGGCAGGGTCGACGGGAAGACCTCGAGCGCGTCGAGGATCTCGAGCTGCGCCTCCTCGTTGTGCCGCGCGCGGTCGAGCAGGCTCGGCAGCGAGCCCATGTTGTGCGTGCCGAAGACGACGTCGACCCACGGCGCCTTCTCGAGGATGACGTTCTTGTCCTTCTGGGCGAGGCAGCCGCCGACGGCGATCTGCATGCCCTCGTGCCGACGCTTCACGCCCGCGAGGTGGCCGAGGTTGCCGTAGAGCTTGTTGTCGGCGTTCTCGCGCACCGCGCACGTGTTGATCACGACGACGTCGGGCTCCGCGCCGTCGGCGGGCACGTAGCCGGCCGCCTCGAGCGACCCGGCGAGGCGCTCGGAGTCGTGGACGTTCATCTGGCAGCCGAAGGTGCGCACCTCGTAGGTGCGCGGCGCGGGCGCGGCGACATCGGCCGGCGAGGCCTCTCGAAGGGTGCTCATGATGACCACCAGTCTACGAGGGGTGCTGCTGCAAGGCCGCCGTGACCGCCGCGCGAACCACGTCCCCCGGGTATCCCCGCCGCTGCAGGAATGCGCTCAGCCGACGCTCGGCGACGGAGCGATCGAGTCCGCCGAGCTGGCGCGCCCGGCGTTCGGCCACCGCGGTCGCGTTCGACAGTTCGTCGTCGGGATCGACCTCCGCGAGCGCCGCCTGCGCCACCTCGGGACGGATGCCGCGGCGGCCGAGCTCGGCGACCACCGCCGCGCTCCCCCGGCCGCGCCGCGAGGTGTGCACGTGCACGACGTGCTCGGCGAGTCGGGCGTCGTCGAGGTACCCGAGACGCTCGTAGCGCTCGATCCACTCCTCGACCTCGCCGTCGTCGAGTCCGTGCTCCACGAGCACGGCACGCACCTCAGCGATCGACAGCGACGAACGTCGGAGCCGGTTCACGACCAGGCGGTCGATCCGGGCGTCCCGTTCCACGCCGTCGTCGCCCGCATCGGCAGCCGACGTCGCATCGACCGCATCTGCGGCCTCATCCGCGGCCCCATCCGCGACCCAGGGGAGGTACGAGACCGGGGCGAGCCGGTCCTCCGGCTCGCGTGCCGACGATCGATCCTGCATCGTGCTCCTTCCCCAGCGGTCGTCTGCGGTGCCCGATCGGTCCGGCCGATGCCCCCCACCGGCCGGACCGACACGGGTGCTCAGGCGCCGCGCCGCTTCGCCTCGATCGACTCGACCTTCGCCGGGGCAGCCGGCGCGGGCGCCGCCGCCGCCGCCGCTCCGATGCCGAGCTTCGCGAGGATCTTGTGCTCGATGTCCGCGGCGATGTCGGGGTTCTGCAGCAGGAAGTTGCGTGCGTTCTCCTTGCCCTGACCGAGCTGATCGCCGTCGTACGTGTACCAGGCGCCCGACTTCTTCACGATGGCCTGGTCGACGCCGTAGTCGATGAGCGAACCCTCGCGCGAGATGCCGACGCCGTAGAGGATGTCGAACTCGGCCTGCTTGAAGGGCGGCGCCATCTTGTTCTTGACGACCTTCACGCGGGTCCGGTTGCCGACCGCCTCGGTGCCGTCCTTCAGGGTCTCGATCCGGCGGATGTCGAGTCGCACGGAGGCGTAGAACTTCAGCGCCTTGCCGCCCGCGGTGGTCTCGGGGCTGCCGAAGAACACGCCGATCTTCTCGCGCAGCTGGTTGATGAAGATCATCGTGGTGTTGGTCTGGTTGAGACCACCCGTGAGCTTGCGGAGCGCCTGCGACATCAGGCGCGCCTGGAGGCCGACGTGCGAGTCGCCCATCTCGCCCTCGATCTCGGCCCGCGGCACGAGCGCCGCGACCGAGTCGATGACGACGAGGTCGATCGACCCGGACCGCACGAGCATGTCGGCGATCTCGAGCGCCTGCTCGCCCGTGTCGGGCTGCGAGACCAGGAGCGAGTCGATGTCGACGCCGAGCTTCTTCGCGTAGTCGGGGTCGAGCGCGTGCTCCGCGTCGATGAACGCGGCGATGCCGCCCGCGCGCTGCACGTTCGCGATCGCGTGCAGCGTGAGCGTCGTCTTGCCGGAGGACTCCGGACCGTAGATCTCGACGATGCGTCCGCGCGGGAGCCCGCCGACGCCGAGCGCGACATCGAGGGCGATGGAACCGGTGGGGATGACCTCGACGCGCGCGCGCTCCTCGCTGCCCAGGCGCATGACGGAGCCCTTGCCGAACTGGCGGTCGATCTGGGCGAGTGCGGTTTCGAGGGCCTTCTCGCGGTCGGCTGGTGATGGCATCTGTGGACTCCTTCGATCTCGATGGCTGCTGCCTATGGGCTGTCGCTCCACGCACCAAGCCGTGACCCGGCACGTCTTGCGACAAGGCATCTGCGGATGTGTTCCGACGATTCGACCGTAGGGCCGACCTCCGACATCGTCCGCCGGGAGGCGGTCGCTGCGGAGGAAGTCGCCGGGACATCCCGCTGTGGAGGAGCCTACCTCGGCATGCGAACGCATCTTCGAATCGACGCGCCGCGTGTCGAACACGTCTTCGTGTCCGCGTCGCCTCGCCGTCGCGTCAGCGGCCCGCGGCGTCCTTCGGTTCGCGGCGATGTGCTCCGTGCCGTCTCGCGGGCGGGACATCCATCGCAGCGCACAGCGCGAGCCAGACCTCCTGCGGCGCCACGCCGGCGTCGAGGGCCTCGCGCGCGGTCCGACCGCCGAACGCCTCGAGCGCGACATCGCCGAGGACGACCTCGCCGTACGCGGCGCCGAACTCGCCCGCCAGCGCGATCCTGAACTCGCTCAGCTTCACCAGGTGCCTCCGGACAGCGGAACGGCCGGTCTTCCGACCGGCCGTGCCGAGGATGTCGTGGTCGATGTGGGTCAGCGGACCATGATGTCCGCGTCGAACTCCGCGACGAGGTCGTCGGGAAGGCTGTCGGGCACGACCGGGGCCGAGAGGCCCTCGAGCACCGCGAGCCGGTCTCCGACCTCGTGCATGATCACCGAGATGGGCGTGTCGAGCGCCTCGGCGACCGAGGCGAGGATCTCGCTGGAGGCTTCCTTCTGGCCGCGCTCGACCTCGCTGAGGTATCCGAGTGCGACGCTGGCCTTGCTCGCCACCTGACGGAGGGTGCGCCCCTTCCGAAGGCGGAAGTCCCGCAGCACGTCGCCGATCTCCTGTCGAACCAGAACCATCGGAACCTCCTTCTCTCGCTCGAGCCGTTTCACCTTTCCCCCGGGTGGGACCCGGTTCGAGGTTCCTCGACTCTAGCGTTGCACACTGGGCTTTCCGTGTGAACCCGACACATGTAACAGGGTGTTCACGAACCGTATTCCGCGGGCGGGGGCAGCGATTCGACCGCCTCGCGGCCGAGCCGGAGCGCCGCCGCGACGGCCGCCCGGCGGACCTCCGCGCGCGATCCCTCGAAGGCCAGCGCGACCGACGAGACGCCCAGCGCGGTCGCGATCCCGACGAAGACGGTGCCCGGCGGACGCCCGCCCTGCCACTCGGGTCCGGCCACGCCGGTCGTGGCGATGCCGACGTCGGCGGGCCGGCCGTCGGTCGCGCACGCGACCCGCACGCGGTCCGCCATCTGCTCGGCGACGGCCCGCGCGACCGGGCCCCGGAACTCCAGGAGCTCCTCGTCGACGCCCACCAGGTCGCGCTTCAACTCGGTCGCGTACGTCACGATGCCGCCGAGGAACGCGACGGATGCCCCGGGCACGTCGACGATCCCCGACGCGAGCAGGCCGCCCGTGAGGGACTCCGCCACCGCGACCGTCAGCCGCCGCCCCCGCAGTCCCTCGATGAGCGCCACGGCGTCCGGCGACGGCTCGTCGGCCGGCGACGCCGGGGCCTGCGCGTCGCTCATGCCGAATGCCGATCGCGAGCGAGCCGCACGGCGTCGCGGACGTACAGCAGGCCGGACCAGACCGTGAGCACGAGCGCGGCGGCCATGAGCACCGCGTTGACCCAGGCCATCCACTCCCCGAGCAGCGTCGGGAACGGAGCGAGCGCGAACGAGATCGCGACGGCCTGCACGAGCGTCTTCAGCTTGCCGCCCGAGGACGCCGGCACGACATTGCCACGGCCGAGCTCGACGAATCGCCAGACCGTGATGCCGACCTCGCGCACCACGATGAGCCCGGTGACCCACCACGGCACCTCGCCGAGGATCGAGAGGCAGATGAGCGCGCCACTGGTGAGGAGCTTGTCCGCGATCGGATCGAGGATCTTGCCGAGGTCGGTGACGAGCCCCCGGCTGCGCGCGAGGTAGCCGTCGACCCAGTCGGTCGAGATCGCGACCACGAAGAGCGCCGTCGCGACCCACCGAAGGGTGCCCCCTTCGCCGCCGTCGGCGAGCAGGAGCCAGAAGAACACCGGCGCGGCGAGGATGCGCACGACGGTGATCGCGTTCGGCAGGTTCCAGTTCGAGGCCCGCGCGGGGCTGCTGCCGGCGGGGGTCGTCATGCGCACAGCCTATCCGGAGGTGACGGGCTCAGTCGCGACCCGTGAGCCCCCAGGCGTCCTCGTCACCGGAGGACTCGACCTCCTCGAGGCCGTCCGCCATCCGGCCGACCGGATCGTCGTAGCGGTCGTCCACCTCGGGCGGGGCCGCGAGGCCCGGTCCCGCTCCCCCGCCGGAGGCGGTCGGTTCGTCGCCGCGGAGGCGCGCGAGGACGCCCGGCAACTGCTCGACGGTGACGAGGACGTCGCGCGCCTTCGACCCCTCGCTCGGGCCGACGATCTCCCTCGACTCGAGCAGGTCCATCAGGCGGCCGGCCTTCGCGAACCCCACCCGGAGCTTGCGCTGCAGCATCGACGTCGAGCCGAACTGCGTGGAGACGACGAGCTCCGCGGCCGCGAGCAGCAGTTCGAGGTCGTCGCCGATGTCCGCGTCGATCTCCTTGCGCTCGACGACGGCCGCGACATCCTGCCGGTACTCGGGCCGCGCCTGGCGCGTGACGTGCTTGACGACGCGTTCGATCTCGGACTCGCTCACCCAGGCGCCCTGGACGCGGATCGACTTCGACGCGCCCATCGGCAGGAAGAGCCCGTCGCCCTGGCCGATGAGCTTGTCGGCACCGGGCTGGTCGAGGATGACCCGCGAGTCGGTGACGCTCGTGACCGCGAACGCGAGGCGCGACGGCACGTTGGCCTTGATCAGGCCGGTCACGACGTCGACGCTCGGTCGCTGGGTCGCCAGCACGAGGTGGATGCCCGAGGCGCGCGCGAGCTGCGTGATGCGCACGATCGAGTCCTCGACGTCTCGTGGCGCGACCATCATGAGGTCGGCGAGCTCGTCGACCACGACGAGCAGGTACGGGTAGGGCTTGAGCCGTCGCTCCGACCCGGCGGGCAGGACGATCTCGTCGTTGACGACCGCCTTGTTGAAGTCGTCGATGTGGCGGAACCCGAACGACGCGAGGTCGTCGTACCGCATGTCCATCTCCTTGACGACCCACTGGAGCGCCTCGGCCGCCTTCTTGGCGTTCGTGATGATCGGCGTGATGAGGTGCGGCACGCCGGCGTACGGCGCGAGCTCGACGCGCTTCGGGTCGATGAGGACCATCCGGACCTCCGCCGGCGTGGCACGCATCAGCAGGCTCGTGATCATCGAGTTCACGAAGCTCGACTTGCCGGAGCCGGTCGAGCCCGCGACGAGCAGGTGCGGCATCTTCGCGAGGTTCGCGACGACGTAGCCGCCGCCGACGTCCTTGCCGACGCCGATGGTCATCGGATGCTTGGCGTTCGACGCCGTGCCCGAGCGGAGGACGTCGCCGAGCGTCACGATCTCGCGGTCGGCGTTCGGGATCTCGACGCCGATCGCGCTCTTGCCCGGGATCGGCGAGAGGATCCGCACCTCGTTCGACGCGACCGCGTACGACAGGTTCTTCGACAGCGCCGTGACCCGCTCGACCTTCACGCCGGGCCCGAGCTCGATCTCGTACTGCGTGACGGTGGGCCCGCGCGAGAAGCCGGTCACCTTCGCATCGACGCCGAACTGCTCGAGCACGCCGGTGATCTGGCGCACGACCTCGTCGTTCACGGCCGAGCGCGCCTTCGCGGGCGCGCCGGCCGCGAGGGTCGCCGCCGACGGCAGGTGGTACGGCCGGTCGGGCACGGCGGCGGGCTCCGGCACGGGCGCCGGCACCCCGTCGGGCGCGCTCAGCGCCTCGAAGCCGGCCAGCACGGCGGTGTCGCCCCCGTCGTCGCGGAGCGACGTGTCGGGCAGCGCCTCGCCGGTGAACCGCTGGAGCGCGGCCTCGGCCCGGTCGAGGTCGCCGAGGACCTCGGTGCCGTAGCCGCCGAGTCCGGGAGCGGCGGCGTTCGCGGCGCCCTCGAGCGCCGACTCGAAGCTGCCGTCGGCCGAGCCGGGGCCGAACACCTGCGTGATCCCCTCGGCGCCCGCCGCGTACTCCGGGTCCTCCTCGCGGTTCGACGAGTTCCGGCGCCACCACGGGAGCTTCGCGGACTCGGCGTCGTCGACGCCGTCGAGCTCCACCGTGGTGGCCTGCTCGGCGTCCCGCTTGCGGCGAGTCGGCTTCGGCGCCACCTCCGCTTCGGCGCCGGTGCGCTCGTGCTCGCCGAACAGCCAGCCGTAGAGCTCGCGCGTGCGCGAGCCGATCCGGTTCGGCGGCGTCTTGGTCATGATCAGGAGCGACAGCACGAGCAGCAGGACGATCACCGCGGCCGCGCCGTACGGCGTGATGAGCAGGATCAGGGGCTGCGCGATCATCCAGCCGAGGATGCCCCCGGCCCGCGCGAGCACGGGCATCCCGGCGCTCGGGGACGGCTGCCCGCCGAACAGGTGGCAGAGCGCCGAGATCGACAGCAGCAGGATGGCCAGGCCGATGCCGATCCGCGTATTGTCGTGCACCGAACTCGGGTGCCGGAACAGCCAGATCGCGAACAGCAGCATGACGACCGGGAGCCCGAAGGCGACACGGCCGAAGAGCCCCCCGAAGGTCCATGCGTCGAACTGCTGGGCGAGCGCGTCGTTGATGTAGAACCACTCGACGACCGCGCCGGCGACCGCGAGCAGGACGATGAAGAACGGCAGCCCGTCGCGGCGCTCCTCCTTCGCGAGCCGCTCGGGACCGAGCGCGCGCGCCGCGCCGCCCGTCAGGTGGGCGAGGCCCATCCAGGCTCGCGTCAGCAGGTTCGGGCCTGCAGGGGCCTTGGTGCGCGCCGCCGCCGTCCGGGTGCGCGGCTTCGCGGGAGCCGGCTTCTTGGCGGGGGTGGCGCGCGAGGAGCCCCGGGCGGGCGTGCCCGAGGCGCGACCGTTCGACCTGGTGCTCGTAGCCATGGGACCACGTTACGACCGACCGCCCACGCGGCCGTGCAGGCCGCGCGGGTGTCAGCGGAGCCGGATCACCATGGTGTCCCGGGACGGCGTCGAGCCGACGACCGAGAACCCCTCGGACCGGTAGAGCTGGTGGGCGAAGTTCCCGTGCTCGACGCTCAGCGTGAGCCGGTCGAACCCGCCCCGCCTCGCCGTCTCGGACAGTGCCTGGAGCAGTGCGCGTCCCAGGCCCTGTGCGCGGAACAGCGGGCGCACGCCGATGATGAGCTCGGGAACCCCCGGCGTCAGGAACCCGTGCGTCGGCGCGTCGGCCTGGAAGAGGCGGTACCAGGCCGCCGCGATCGGCCGCCCGTCTGCATCCTCTGCCACGACGCCGGCGTCCGACGGACGCTGCCACCCGGCGATGAACCCGCGGTAGACCGGATCGGCGAGCACGGCCGGGCGCGGGCGATGCACCCCGTCGCGCCAGTTCGCCGCCTCGACCGCCATGTCGGCCAGGAACGCCCCGTCGCCCGGAGCGGCCGCGCGGATGCTGGTGCCCTCCATGCACGGATGCTACGCCGGTGGTGTTTCCCGCGGATTACGGGCCGCGACCGGGCGTGCGACGCGCTCGCCGGTCAGATCATGATCGCGTCGATCACCCGGACCCGTACGGCGGCCAGCGCCGGCAGGAGCCCGGCGAGGGCGCCGACGACCACTGCGGCGACGATCCCGATCACGGCGGCCTCGATCGGGAACCCGGGCATGTCGTCGAGCTCGGAGCCCAGCAGCATCGCGGGCAACGGGCTCCGCAGCAACGCGATCGAGATTCCGACGCCCACGACCCCGGCGACGAAGGTGCCGACGACCGTCTCCATCATCACCGAGAAGAAGACCCGTCCCGCGGTCGCGCCGAACGTGCGCCGGATGCCGATCTCGCGGATGCGCGTGCGCACGGTCACGAGCGCGATCGTGAGGAGCCCGAGCGCACCGAGCAGGAGGATGACGACGGCCACCCCGGCGATCACGAGCTTAAGCGGCAGGTAGGGGTCGCCCTCGAACGACGCGTAGTCGGTCCGGTACGCGTCGACCGTCGCGCCGTCGCCGAGTTCGGCGGCGAAGGCCTGCCTGAGCGACTCGGTGAGCTCGTCGGCCTGCTCGGGCGGAAGCCAGGCCTCGTACGACGGCATGAACGGCCCGAGCATCGGATCGGGCGTCGAGGGCATCAGGGCGAGGTAGGCGTCGGCGAGGATGTAGCTCTGCGGCGCCGTGTCCCACTCGCCGCGGCTCGGGGTGACGCCGATGACGACCGCCGTCAGGGAGGCCCGCCCGATGACCTCGACGGTCGGATGCGTCGTGAGCGGCGGCCGGCCGAGGCGGTCCCAGAACGCCTGGTTCACGATGAGCGCCGGCGCCAGGCGCTCGGCATCCGAGTCCGCGAACCACGCGCCGTCCTCGAGCTGCACCCGGTGCATGGCCCCGAAATCGGGATCGACCGCGGTGACCTCGAGCGGGACGACGCCGTCGGCGAACTGCGCCGACAGCTGCGCCCAGCCGTTGCGGCTCGCGAAGTCGACCTCGTGCCGGTCGAGCGCACGCCGCCAGGCGGCGTCCGCTGCGACGGGATCGGGCGGCGACGTCGTCATCGGCTGGAACTGCACCGTCGCGGGGCGGCCGCTGGACCGCTCCTGCATCTCGCGCCCGGACTGCTCGGCGATCGCGCCGGCTGCGACCACGGACGCCAGCGCGCAGATCGCCAGCGCGACGCCGATGAGCGACAGCAGGACGCGCCCGCGATGGATGCGGAGCTCCTCGAGCGCCTCGACGACGGTCGACACCGCACCCGTCGCGGCTCGACCGAGCCACCCCCTCACGCGGCCGCCTCCTCGGTCGCCCCGTCTGGCGACGGTGTCGGCCCGGCCGGAGCGGGGCTGCCGGCGCCGGAGCCGGAGCCGGCAGGGACGTACTCGGCTCGCCCCGGCGGCGGCGTGCGCGAGGCATCCGGTCGATCGATGGGGCCGGCGAGGGCGTGCAGCCGGCCCTCGGCCAACCGGAAGTGACGCGAGGCACGCGCGGCGATCGCCGGGTCGTGCGTGATGGTCACGAGCGCGGCACCGGTCTCGTCCGCCACGGACTCGATGAGCGACATCACGGAGGCCCCGGTCTCGAGGTCGAGCGCGCCGGTCGGCTCGTCGGCGAGGATGAGCCGGGGCCGGCGCACGAGCGCACGGGCGATGGCGACTCGTTGCTGCTCGCCGCCCGACAGCCGCTCGGGCCTGGTCGCGAGCCGATCGCCGAGGCCGACCCGCTCGAGCATCTCGGTCGCGATCCGCTCGCGTCGCCAGAACTCGCGCCCGCCCGAGTACAGCAGCGGGGTCTGCACGTTCTCGAGCGCGGTGCGCCCGGGAAGCAGGTTGAACTGCTGGAACACGAACCCGACCTCGCGGCCGCGCAGGCGGTCGCGCGCGCCGCTCCCGATGCGCCGCAGGTCGCGATCCAGGAACCGCAGCTCGCCCTCGTTCGGCGCGTCGAGGAGGCCGAGCAGGTTGAGCAGCGTCGACTTGCCCGAACCCGAGCGGCCCACGATCGAGACCCGGTCGCCCTCCTCGACCTCGAGGTCGACGCCGGACAGGATGGTGAGCGGACGGTCGTCCGGAAGCCGCACCGTCCGGCCAACGCCGCGCGCCTCGACGAGCGGCATCAGCGCATCGCCCCGCACACGAGCGACCCGTCGCCCATCGCGACGCATCCCTGCTCGGCCTGCGCGGGCGCACCCGGCACGAACTGCAGGACGAGGTCGCCCTCGGCGAGGCCCTCGACCACCTCGATGCTCGTGCCGTCGGTCAGGCCCAGCCGGACGGCCTGCTCGACCTGCTCGCCGTCGCGGATGAGCCACACCTTGCCGGTCTCGGCACCGCCGGAGACCGCGGTCGTCGGGATCACGAGCACGCCGTCGGCCACGCCCGCGGAGATCGTCACCTGCGCGGCGAGCCCGACGAAGACGCGCACGTCGCCCGGCACCGTGCAGCGGACCGTCGTGCCCGAGGTCGACCCGCCGCCGCCGGCCGCTCCGGTCGGGTCGGCTCCGCCGCCCGCGGTCGCCGCGCCCGTCGAGATGACGAGCCCGCCGCAGGTGAACGGCGCGGGGCCGCCCGCGATGGTGACGGTCGCCTCGGTCGGGGCATCCGTCAACCGGTACTGCTGCTCGGGACTGATCGTCGCGGTCACGTTGAACGTGGGCGGCGCGACCTCGCCGCTCGCCTGGCCGACCGAGACCTGCTGCCCCGGCATCACCTCGAGCGCGGTCAGCACGCCCGCGATCGGCGCGGTCACGGGCGCGTAGTGGTAGGTCTGCTTCGGCACCTGGACCACCGGGACGCCGTCGGGCCCCGTCTGCTCGACCGGCTCGACCTCGTCGGGCACCTTGATGTCGTAGAGCTTCTGGCCCGCCGCGACCTGCGACCCCACGGCGGCGAACAGCTCGTCGACCGCGCCGGTCGCGGTCGCCTTCACCGCGGCCGGGGCATCCGCGTTCACCGTGCCGTTCAGGGCGAGGTCGTTCGCGATCGTGCCGCGCTCGACCGCGACCTGCGGTTCCGCGACCGTCCCGGTGGGAACCAGCGGGACGTCGTCGGGCGCCCGATCGGGAAGAACGCCAGCTTGCCGAGCGCCACCGCGATGACGGCGACGAGCAGGATGCGAACGGTCGGCAGGATCCATCTGCGCCAGATGCCCACGGCACTCCTCGGGTTCGCCCGGTGGGGGAAGGAGGCCGGGTCTCCCCGTACGCTATCGGCCCGTGCGGACGCCGCGGTATCCGCCTCGGGGAGGATTCCGGGACGTCCCGGAGCCGCGATCCGGGTGCGGGTGCGCGCGGCGGCCGCACCGACGCGGATGCCCCGGACCGCAACGGTCCGGGGCATCCTCGATCGCAGCCGAGCGCTACGCCTCGATGACGAGCGGAACCAGCATCGGCCGACGGCGCAGCCGTCGGTTCACCCACGTGCCGAGCGTGCGCCGCACGAGCTGCTGCAGCGCGTGCTGGTCGCGCACGCCCTCGCGCGCGGCGTCCGCGAGCGCCGAGATGATCTTCGGCTTCACGTCCTCGAACACGGCGTCGTCCTCGGCGAAGCCGCGCGCATGGATCTCGGGACCGCTGATGACGCGGCCCGTGGTCGCGTCGACCACGACGATCACCGAGATGAATCCCTCTTCGGCGAGGATGCGGCGGTCCTTCAGGTCGGCGTCCGTGATCTCGCCGACGGTCGACCCGTCGACGTAGACGAAGCCGAGGTCGAGCTGGCCGACCACGCGCATGTTCCCGTCGCGCAGGTCGAACACCGATCCGTTCTCGCCGATGAAGGTGCGCGCCTCGGGGATGCCGGTGTCGCGCGCGAGCTTGGCGTTCGCGACCAGGTGGCGGAACTCGCCGTGGATCGGGAGGACGTTCTTCGGCTTCAGGATGTTGTAGCAGTAGAGCAGCTCGCCCGCCGCCGCGTGGCCCGAGACGTGGACCTTCGCGTTGCCCTTGTGCACGACGTTCGCACCGAGCCGCGTCAGTCCGTCGATCACGCGGTAGACCGCGTTCTCGTTGCCGGGGATCAGGCTCGAGGCGAGGATGACCGTGTCGCCGTCGCCGACCTCGACCTGGTGGTCGCGGTTCGCCATGCGGCTGAGCACCGCCATCGGCTCGCCCTGCGACCCCGTCGACATGTACACGATCTGCTCGTCGGGGACGTCGCCGGCCTTCTTGTAGTCCACGAGCACGCCCGCGGGCACCTTCAGGTAGCCGAGGTCCTCGGCGATGGTCATGTTCCGGACCATGCTGCGCCCGAGCAGCGCCACCCGGCGGCCGTTCGCGTGCGCGGCGTCGAGGACCTGCTGGACGCGGTGCACGTGGCTCGAGAAGCTCGCGACGACGACCTTCTTGCGCGCGCGCGAGATGACCTGGTCGAGCACGGGGCCGATGTCGCGCTCGAGCGGCGTGAAGCCCGGGACATCCGCGTTCGTGGAGTCGACCATGAAGAGGTCGACGCCCTCCTCGCCGAGCCTCGCGAACTCGCGCAGGTCGGTGAGCCGGCCGTCCAGCGGAAGCTGGTCCATCTTGAAATCGCCGGTCGCGAGCACCGTGCCGGCGCTCGTCTTGATCGCGACCGCGAGCGCGTCGGGGATCGAGTGGTTCACGGCGACGAACTCGAGGTCGAACGGCCCGAGCGTCTCGTGCTGGCCCTCGCGCACCGTGAGGCTGTAGGGCTTGATGCGGTGCTCCTTGAGCTTCGCCTCGACGAGCGCGAGCGTGAGCGTCGAGCCGATCAGCGGAATGTCCGGGCGCACCTTCAGCAGGTAGGGCACGGCGCCGATGTGGTCCTCGTGGCCGTGCGTGAGCACCACGCCGACCACGTCGTCGAGGCGCTCGCGGAGGAACCCGAAGTCGGGCAGGATCAGGTCCACGCCCGGCTGGTGCTCCTCCGGGAACAGCACGCCGCAGTCGACGATCAGGATCTTGCCGTCGATCTCGTAGCTGGTCATGTTGCGGCCGACCTCCCCGAGGCCGCCGATCGGGATGATGCGGAGCGTGCCCGGCTCGAGCGGGGCGGGATCGATGACGACGTCGGGCATGGGCCCTCCTCAGTTCGGTGTGCGATGTGCTGCGGGCCGCATGGCCTCGCGGATGTCTCTGCGCCGACGCGGCGCGTCAGCGGGTGGTGCCGGCGACCTTCGGCAGCGCGCCGCCGGCGGCGGCGTTGCGGTCGGGTCGGAAGTTGTGGAAGTCGACGCCGGGGATGCCCTGCACGTGGTCGATCTCGTCCTCGATGAGCGCGGCCTCCCATTCCTCGGGACCGACGAGCGGCAGGCGCACGCGCGGGCTGCCGATGCGACCGAGCCCGTGCAGGATGTACTTCGCCGCGACCGTGCCGGGCACGTGCGTCATGACGGCGCGCACGAGCGGCTCGAGCTGCTTGTGCGAAGCCGTCGCGGCCGCGAGGTCGCCCCGGTTCACCGCGTCGACGATCGTGCGGTACGGCGCGGGCGCGATGTTCGCGGTCACGCCGATGAGCCCGGTTGCGCCGATCGCCAGGTGCGGCAGCACGTTCGCGTCGTCGCCCGAGAAGTACAGGAGGTCGGTCTGGTTGAGCACGCGGCTCACCTCGCTGAAGTCGCCCTTGGCGTCCTTGATCGCGAGGATGTTCGGGTGCTTCGCGAGCCGCAGGATCGTCTCGTACTTGATCGGCACGCCGGTGCGGCCGGGGATGTCGTAGAGGATGACGGGCAGGTCGGTGGCGTCCGCGACGAGGCGGAAGTGCGTGAGGATCCCGGCCTGGGTCGGCTTGTTGTAGTACGGCGTCACGATCATGATGCCGTCGGCGCCGGCCTGCTCGCTGTGCTTGTACAGCTCGATGGCGTGCGCGGTCTCGTTCGAGCCGCCGCCCGTGATGATCTTGGCGCGGCCCGCGGCGACATCCTTGCCGACCTCGACGAGGCGGATCTTCTCCGGGTCGGTGAGCGTCGAGGTCTCCCCCGTGGTGCCCGTGACGACGATGCCGTCGGCTCCCGCCGAGATGACATCGTCGATGTGCTTCTCGACCCCGGGCCAATCGACCTCGCCGTCCGCCGTCATCGGCGTGACGAGCGCGACGAGCACTTGTCCGAAGGGGTTCTCTGAAGTCACGCCCTACAGGCTATCGGTTCGTGCGAGCCTGCATCGCTCCCACCGGCCGGGTCAGCGCTCGAGGCTGAGGAAGCGGTAGCGGATGCCGCTGACGGAGGTGTGCCATCCGTCGGCCGGGTCGGCGGCCACCGCACGCCAGGCCGCGCTTCGAGCGGGCGCGAACGTGTCGCCCTCGACATCGAGGTCGAGTTCGGTGACCACCAGGCGGTCGGCGACGTCGATCGTCCGTGCGAAGAGCTCCGCGCCGCCGATGACCCAGATGCGATCCTCGGCGTCGGATGCGGCGAGCGCGAGCGCCTCCTCGATCGAGGTCGCGCGCACCGCGCCGGTCTCGAGGACGCCGGGCCAGTCGGCACGCCGGGTCACGACGATGTTCAGGCGACCGGGCAGTGGACGGAACCGAGGGGGCAGCGACTCCCAGGTGCGCCGGCCCATGACCACGGGCTCGCCGTCGGTCGTGCGCTTGAAGTGGGCGAGATCCTCGGGCACGTGCCACGGCATGCCCCCGCCCGCGCCGATGACGCCGCCGCGCGCCTCGGCCCAGATCAGGCCGATGCGCGGACCCGAGCCGTCGGCCCCCGCCATCAGACGGCGACGGCGGCGCGGATCGCCGGGTGGTGGACGTAGTCGACGAGCTCGAAGTCCTCGACCTCGTAGTCGAAGATGCTCGCCGGCATCCGCCGGAGCGCGAGGCGCGGCGGCGCGAACGGCTCGCGCGAGAGCTGTTCGGCGACCTGCTCGCGGTGGTTGTCGTAGACGTGGCAGTCGCCCCCGGTCCAGACGAACTCGCCGGGCTCGAGGCCCGTCTGCTGCGCGACCATGAGGGTGAGCAGCGCGTAGGACGCGATGTTGAACGGGACGCCCAGGAAGAGGTCGGCGCTGCGCTGGTAGAGCTGGCAGCTCAGCTTGCCGTCGGCCACGTAGAACTGGAACAGGGCATGGCACGGCGCGAGCGCCATGTCGGGGATATCGGCCGGATTCCACGCCGAGACGATGAGCCGGCGCGAGTCGGGCGTGCGGCGGATGTCCTCGATCACCTGGGCGATCTGGTCGATGTGCCCGCCCGACGGCGTCGGCCACGAACGCCACTGCACGCCGTACACGGGACCGAGTTCGCCCGAGGCATCCGCCCACTCGTCCCAGATGGTGACGCCGTGTTCGTGCAGCCAGGCGACGTTCGAGTCGCCCCGCAGGAACCAGAGCAGCTCGACGGCGACCGACTTGAAGTGCACGCGCTTGGTCGTGACGAGCGGAAAGGTCTCGGACAGGTCGAAGCGCAGCTGCCGCCCGAACACGCTCGTGGTGCCGGTACCGGTCCGGTCGGACTTGTGCGTACCGTGCTCGAGCGTGTCGCGCAGCAGGTCTTCGTAGGGGGTCGGGATCGCCTGGGCCACGTCGTCGATGGTACGCCGGGGGTACGTCATCCCCGGTCACATTCGAACGGCCCCGCCCGGCCCGCGCGTAGCATCGCGCCGTGGATCTGACCGCCGGATTGCTCGCCGCACTCGCGCTCGTCGCGCTCGCGACGCTCGTCGGCGTGATCGGGCGCGCACGCACCGGCCGGGTTCGGGATGCCTCGGGCGCCGGCATCGCCGACGCGCTCGGCCTCCCGGCGGACTCGCTCGGCGGCCGCGCGACCCTGGTCCAGTTCTCGACCGAGTTCTGCAGCCGCTGCCCCGGCACGGCCGACCGACTGCGCGAGCTCGCCGCCGGCTACCGCGACGTGACGCACGTCGAGATCGACCTCACCGGCGATCCGGTCCTCGCCGACCGGTTCCACGTCACCCAGACGCCGACCACGCTCGTGCTCGACGCCACCGGCTCGCAGGTCGCCCGCATCGGCGGCGTGCCCCGCCAGCCGGACCTCCGCGACCTGCTCGACCACCTCACCGGGAGCATCAGATGACCTCAGAGACCGGCACCACCCCCGCCACCGCGGACCCGCAGCGCCCCGCCGGGATCGACCCGCGGGGCCCGCGGTTCACCGCCGCGATCACCTCCGTGCTCCTGCTCGTCGTCGTGGTCCTCGGCGTCTCGGGCCTCGCGCTCGCGGCGTGGGTCCTGCTCGCCGCGATCACCGCGGTGTTCGGGTGGAGCGCCGTCGCGGGCGTGTCGAAGCACCCGTTCGGCGCCATCTTCCGCAGGTTCGTTCGGCCCCGGCTCGCGCCGCCCGCCGAGCTCGAGGATCCGCGCCCGCCGACGTTCGCGCAGGGCGTGGGGTTCGCCGTGACCTCGGTCGGCGTCGTGCTCGGCGCGTTCGGCCTCGCCGTGGCCGTCCCGATCGCCGCAGGGTTCGCGTTCGTCGCGGCGTTCCTGAACGCGGCGTTCGGCTACTGCCTCGGCTGCCAGATCTACCTGCTGCTGGTGCGCGCGCGGGTCATCCGCACCGCCTGACCGGCCGACGCGGCGCAGCGCCGCCGCCGCCGGAACCCCCTGCCGCCCGACCGGCGTGGAGCACTAGTCTGGGGATTCGGCTTCGAGGAGGAGGACCCATGGCAGTCACGAGCGAATCGACCACGATCTGGTCCGGAAGCCTGTTCGAGGGATCCGGCACGACCACGTTGGACTCGTCGAAGCTCGCGCAGTTCCACGTCGACTGGAAGGCACGGTCCGAGGGCGAGTCGGCCACGACGACCCCGGAGGAACTGCTCGCCGCGGCGCACTCCTCGTGCTTCTCGATGGCGCTCTCGCTCGCGTTGTCGCGCGCCGGTCACGTGCCCGAGAGCATCCAGACCACGGCCGCGGTGACGTTCGAGGCCGGCAAGGGCGTGCTGGGCAGCCACCTGCTCGTGAGCGCGCGCGTGGCCGGCCTGAGCGAGGCCGAGTTCGAGGCGTTCGCCGAGGACGCGAAGCAGAACTGCCCGATCTCGCAGGCCCTCACCGGCATCCCGATCACCATCGAAGCCGAGCTCGCCTGACGTGCGGGTGCTCGTCGCCGGGGCATCCGGCTTCATCGGCACCGCACTCGCGGCACGCCTGCGCGCCGACGGCCACGACGTGGTCCGGCTCGTCCGCCGGCGGGCGGAATCCGCGGAGGAGGCGAGCTGGTCGCCGGCCTCCGGGATCATCGACTTCACCGTCATGGAACGCGTCGACGCCGTCGTGAACCTCTCCGGGGCGTCGCTGGCCCGCCTGCCCTGGACGGCGCGCTACCGCCAGGAGATCCTCGACTCGCGCATCTCGGCGACCCGCACGATCGTCGATGCGATGCGGAAGGCCAGGCGCCCGCCCGGGATCCTGCTGAACGCATCCGCGGTCGGCGTCTACGGCGACCGCCCCGGCCTCACGCTCACCGAGGAGACGACTCCGGGCGCGGGCTTCCTCGCCGACGTCGTGGCCAGGTGGGAGGCGCAGGCCAGGCTCTCGCCCGCCGAGACCCGGACCGTCGTGTTCCGCAGCGGGATCGTCGTCGGCGACGGCGGCGCGATGAAGCGGATCCGGCTCCTCACGAGCGTGGGGCTCGCCGGCCGCCTCGGGACCGGAGGCCAGCACTGGCCGTGGATCGCGCTCGAGGACGAGGTCGGCGCGATCGCGCACCTGCTCGAATCGGACCTCCACGGTCCCGTCAACCTCGCGGGGCCCACGCCGGCGACGGCCGAGCAGGTCATGGGCACGCTCGCGCGGCTCACCCACCGCCCGTTCGGCGTGAACGTCCCCGAGCGGCTCCTCGAGACGGCGCTCGGCACGGCCGCGGACGAACTGCTGCTCGCGAGCCAGCGCGTGCGGCCCGATCGGCTGCTCGCGGACGGGTTCGCGTTCGAGCACCCGACCGTCGAGGATGCGCTCAGGGCGATGCTGGCGGATCGGCGCGTTCGAGCCTGATCGCCTCGCGGATCGCCCCGCGCGCGCGCCGCCGGTCGCCCGCGGCATCGTAGGCGAGTCCGAGGCGGAGCCAGTCGCGCCACGATCCGGGCGCGGCCTCCACGGCGCGGCGGAACCCGTCGAACGCGGCATCCGCCGCCGCCCGATCGGCGCGGCCGCTCGCACGCGTCGCGAGGCCGAGGTCGAGCGGTGCATCCTGCTCGGCCTCGAGGCGGCGGACGATCCGCTGCGAGCGGATGCCGAAGTCGAGTTCGCGCCACAGCGCCCAGGCGCCGAGGACCGGCAGCACGATGAGCGCGATGCCGATGCCGATCGCGACGGGGTCGCCGGTCGCGACGAACTGCACCGCCCGCCAGCCGACGAGCACGAGGTACGCCGCGAGGAGCGCGCCCATGAGCAGGGCGCCGGCGCGCGGGCTCACGGTCGGCCCGGCAGGCCGAGGTCCAGGAGCGCGTCGAGGCCCACGGTCACGCCCTCGGCCGACGGCGCACGCCGCACGGCGAGCAGGATCCCGGCCTCGTACGAGCTCTGCGCGACGGTCGAGTGGGTGATCGTCAGGGTCTCGCCGTCACCGCCGAGGATGACCCGCTGCTCGGCGACCACGCCGTGCAGGCGCAGGCTGTGCACCGGGATGCCCGCGACGAGCTGGCCGCGCGCGCGCTGGTCGGCGTGCGGCGCGTCGACGGGGCGGTCGCCCCGCGCATCCGCGATGACCTCGGCCGTCCGGACCGCCGTGCCGGACGGCGAGTCGACCTTGCCCGCGTGATGCGCCTCGACGATCTCGATCGAGTCGAAGAACCGTGCCGCGATCGCCGCGACCGCGGTGCCGAGCACGCTGCCGATCGAGAAGTTCGGGATCACGAGGACGCCCGACTCGGTGCCGGCCTCGCGGCGGAACGCCTCGAGCCGGGCGATCCGCTCGGCCGACCAGCCGGAGGTGCCGACGACGACCGGGATGCCCGCGCCCACCGCGTGGCGGACGATGGACTCGCTCGCGGACGGGTGGGTGAGGTCGAGCACCACGTCGGCACCGTCGAGTTCGTCGAGGCTCGACGCCGACGAGAGCCCCGCGTGGAGCTCGAGGTCGTCCGCCTCCTCGATGAGCCTGAGTGCGAGCTGTCCCATCCTGCCCGTGGCACCCGCCACGGCGACCCGTATCGTCACGGGGTCCGAGCCTACCAATCGTCGGCGCGAGCCTAGGCTGGGGCGCATGCTCCGTCACCGCGAGGCGCTGCCCTCCGACCCGATCGCGCATGCCCTGCTCGCGGCCTACTTCGCCGAGCGGAGCGCGGGATTCCCGCCCGAGCAGGGCGCCTACCGACCCGCCTTCCCCGCCGACGCGGTGTTCACGCCGCCGGACGGCGTGTTCCTGGTCGTCGAGGACGACGAGGACGGGGCATCCTCGCCGGCCGGGTGCGGCGGCATCCGCCGGATCGCGCCGTCACCCGACGGCCGCACCCGGTACGAGGTCAAGCACCTGTGGCTGGATGTCCCGCACCGCGGCCGCGGGCACGGCCGACGGCTGCTCGAGGAACTCGAGCGGCGAGCCGTCGGGTTCGGCGCCGAGGAGCTCGTCCTGGACACGAACGCGTCGCTCGAGGCGGCCGGCGGGCTCTACCGGTCGAGCGGCTACGAGGCGATCGTGCCGTACAACGACAACCCGAACGCGACCGACTGGTACGCCAAGCGGGTCGGCTGAGCCGGGTCGGCTGAGCCGGGTCGGCTGAGCCGGGTCGATCGGAGCGCCCGCGGCGCAGCGGAGCGCCTGCGGCGCAGCGCATCCGACTCAGAGCGCGTAGGTCTCCGAGAGGCCCGTGCGCAGCTCGGGCGGCAGGTGCGCGAGGTCGTTGTGGACGAGCAGGCTCCACGGGCGGCCGGGCTTCTGGGTCAGGATCGTCAGCCCGCAGTGCGCCTGCGAGATCGAGACCCAGCGCCACGCCGCCGCGCCCAGCGCCTCGCGCACGAACCATCCGATGACGAAGTTGTGCGTGATCAGGAGATCGTGACGGTCCTCGCGCGAGGAACGCAGGAACTCGGCGGCCGCGTCGGACATCTGCGCGGCGCCCGCCTCCATCTCGGCCTCGGTGATCGAGCCGAAGAAGGCGTCGTAGGCCGACGGGGTCTCGGGCGCGGGGCCGGACGGATAGCAGTCGAACAGCAGCGGCGAGGGCTCCGGCTGCAGCGCGGGCATGCGCCGGGCGATGATCTCGGCCGTCTCGGCCGCACGCTCGAGCGGCGAGTGCCATGCGGCGTCGAACGGCACGCCGCCGAGCCGCTCGGCGAGCGCCTGCGCCTGCCGGCGCCCACGCGGCGACAGCGGGCCGTCGCTCACGCCGTGCTCGGCGTCGAGCTGCTCGCCGTGTCGGATCAGGTACAGGCGGTGGGTCACGGATTCGGTTCCTCGGGTCGTGCGGGTCGGACAGGCGGCCGGGTCGGGCCGCGGTGGGGCTCAGGCGACGTCGATCGCCTCGGCGACGCCGATCGGCCCGGCGATGCCGATCGGCTCGGCGATGCCGATCGGCTCGGGGACGCCGAAGACGGCGTCGCGGAGCGCGTCCTCGTCGACCGCGCCGACCGCGGCGAGCGAGAACGGCCGCTCGGCGAGGTCGGCCGCGAGCGTGCGGACGTCGTCGACGGTCACGAGCGAGATCCGCCGCAGTGCCTCGTCGAGGTCGACGAACTCGCCGAGCGTGAGTTCGGCGCGGCCGAGGCGGGACATCCTCGTGTCCGAGTCCTCGAGGGCGAGCGCGCTCGCCCCGGCGAGCTGCCCGATCGCCCGGCCGAGCTCCTCGTCGGTCACGCCGTCGGCGGCGACCCGCTCGAGCTCGCTGCGCAGGAGGGACACGACCGTCGGCGCCTTCGACGGCGCGCACCCGGCGTACATGCCGAACACGCCCGCGTCCGAGTAGCCGGGTCCGAACGAGTAGACGGCGTAGGCGAGGCCGCGGCGCTCGCGCACCTCCTGGAACAGACGCGAGCTCATCCCCGACCCGAAGATCGAGTTGAGCACGCTCAGCACCGAGCGACGCTCGTCGGTCGCGACGAGCCCGGGCACGCCGAGCAGCAGGTTCACCTGCTCGAGCGGGCGCTGGACGACCGCGACCGCGCCCGGGGTCGCCAGCCCGCTCGGCGCGGTGGGCCGTCGCGGCACCGGGACGCCGGCGACGCCGAGGTCCCAGCCGCCCGCCGCGAGCGAGCGTTCGAGTGTGTCGATGAGCGCGTCGTGGTCGACCGCGCCGGCGACCGTGACGACGAGGTCCTGCGGCCGGTAGTTGGTCCGGTAATGCTCATGGACCGCGTCGCGGGTCGCCGCCCGGATCGTGTCGGGGTTCCCGCCGATCGGCCGCCCCAGCGGGTGCTCGCCGAGCACCGCCTCGAAGAACCGCTCGTTCGCGACATCCGCCGGGTCGTCGCCGGCCATCGCGAGCTCCTCGAGGATGACGCCGCGCTCGTTCTCGAACTCGACCGGGTCGAGGATCGAGGACGTGAACATGTCGGCGAGCACCTCGACGGCCATGGGCAGGTCGCGGTCCTGCACCTTGGCGTAGTAGCAGGTGTACTCCTTGGCGGTCATCGCGTTGTGCTCGCCGCCGACCGCGTCGAACGACACCGCGATGTCGAGCGCCGACCGGGTCGCCGTGCCCTTGAAGAGGAGGTGCTCGAGGAAGTGCGTCGAGCCGAAGCTCGCCGGATGCCCCTCCCCCGCCGCGTGCTCGTCGCGCGAACCGACCGCGACCCAGAAGCCGATCGTGGCGCTGCGGCTGCCCGGCACGCGCTCGCTCAGGACCCGGACCCCCGACGGCAGGATCGTGCGGCGCACGAGCGCATCGCCCGCGGCCTCGAAGGAGAGCTCGGCCAGGCCGAGAGGGAGGGCGACGGCACCGTTCATCCCGACCACCCTACCCGTTCGGGCTCGCGACCGGCCGGGCGCCCTGGCCCGGCCCGCTCACGCGGACGCCCGGTCGAGCTCGATGAGCTCGGACCGCGTCAGCACGAGGCCCGTGGCCGCCATCAGCACGTCGAGCTGCTCGGGCTCGGTCACGCCCACGACCGGCGCGCTGACGGTCGACTTCGCCTGCAGCCACGCGATCGCGACGGTCGCCGGTGCGACGTCGCGTCGGAACGCGAGGTCGTCGATCGCCGCGAGCACCCGGTGTCCGCGACGGCCGAGGTGCCGGGCCAGGCGCGCGCCGCGCGCATCCTGGGTCGCCTCCGAGCGGCGCCGGACCTGACCGGCGAGGTAGCCGTTCGCGAGCGCGAAGTACGGCAGGACCGCGAGCCCCTGCGCGTGCGCGACGAGCTCGATCCTGCCCTCGAACGCAGCGCGCTCCATGAGGCTGTAGCGGGTCGTCAGCGCCTGGACGCGCGGCAGGCCGTTGGCTGCCAGCACGCGGGCCTCGATCAGCAGCTCGGCCGAGAAGTCGGATGCCCCGACGGCGCGGACCTTGCCCGCCTCGATGAGCGTGCCGACCGCGCCGAGCGTCTCGGCGAGCGGCGTCGAGGGGTCCTCGCCGTGCAGGTGCAGGAGGTCGATCCGGTCGGTGCGCAGGCGTGCGAGCGACTCGTCCACCGCGGCGATCACGGTCGCCGGGTCGAGGCCCGAGAGGTCGGGGCTGCGGCCGACCTTCGTCGCGACGAGCATGCGGTCGCGCACGCGGCGCGACGCCATCCAGTTGCCGATCATGAGCTCGCTGCGCCCCGAGGCGTAGCTGTCCGCGGTGTCGACGAGCGTGCCGCCGAGCGCGGCGAACCGGTCGAGCGTGCGCTCGGCGGCGTCGGGGCCGACGGTCCACCCGAAGACGCTCGTGCCGAGCGCGATCGGCAACGTCGTGAGGCCGCTGTCGCCGAGTGCGACGCGACCGGGAACGCGGATCGGACCCGAGTACGGGTTGGTCTCGATCAGCGTCGAACGCGGGTCGATCGGACGCGAACGCACGTCCGGCGCGGACGGCTCCGGCGCGAACGGCTCGGGCGCGGTCGGGTCCGGCGCGGTCGCGGGCACCACGGGCGCACTCGACACCGATGCGACCGACCCCGCCGCCTTCAGCGGGATCACGGCCCGACCCTCTTCCGCGAGCGCCGCCCCCGCGTCGCCCTGCGGTCCACGACGCAGTCGTCCCCAACGTGCCACCGCGCACCCTCCTCCCCAGGATTGGAACCGACCATAAGCGGTCGCGGCCGCCCGGTCGGTCAACGCCGCGTGAACCGTTACGGAATCGTTGATCCCGTCCGCTCCATCCGCCGTTTCGCGCCCGCGGCGACCATGCCGCAGTCCAAGCACCGTATGCGACCGACGGCCGGAAGGGGAGTCGGCATGTGTGCGGACACGGGCCTCAGCGCCGCTCCCCCGCACGTCGCAGCGTCGCCTCGGCCTGGGCGAGCACGGGCCCGTCGACCATGACGCCCCGGAACGAGAAGACGCCGCGCTCGGCGGTCGAGGCATCCAGCACCTCGCGCGCCCACGCGACCCGCTCCGCGGACGGCAGGTAGGCCCGGCGCACGACGTCGACCTGCGCCGGATGCACGCACGCGGTCGCCGCGAACCCGACCGCCGCGGCATCCTCGGCCTCGTCGCGGAGTCCCTCGAGGTCGCCGAGGTCGAGGTGGACGGCGTCGATCGCCGCGGCCCCCGCGGCGCCCGCGGACATCAGGACGCGGCTCCGCGCCGAGCGCGGGACGTCTCGGTACCGCCCGTCCGGGTGGCGGCTCGAGGTGCCGCCGAGCGACGCCACAAGGTCCTCGGCGCCCCACATGAGCGCGCACACGTTGGCCGGCGCCGCGAGCAACGGCGCGGCGATCACGCCCGACGCGGTCTCGCACAGCGGGATCGCCTCGTACCCGGCGACCCCGACGAGGTCCTCCGGGCCCTCGCACTTGGCGACCATGACCGTGCGGTAGGCGGTGGCCGCGAGCGCGACCAGGTCGGCCTCGCGGTGCGGACTGCGCGCGGGATTGATCCTGACGATCACCCGCTCCGGATCGAGCGGGTGCGCCACGAGCGCGTCGCGCGCGGACTGCTTCGCCTCGCCCGCGACCGCGTCCTCGAGGTCGAGGATGACGGCGTCGGCGCGGTCGAGGGCCTTGGCGTAGCGGTCGGGCCGGTCGGCCGGGCAGAACAGCAGCGCCGGGCCGAAGCGGAACGCGGGGCGGATCATCCGTTCGCCCGCTCTCCGGCCTCCCGGCCCCACACGAGCATCGAGCGGGTCGCGACCGCGACGACCGCGTCGTCCTGGTTGCGGGCCGTGTGCTCGAGCGTGACGATGCCCTCGCCCGGGCGGGAGGCGCTCCAGCGCTTGTCGACGAGCACGCTCTCGGCGTAGATGGTGTCGCCGACGAAGAGCGGGTGCGGGAAGCGCACCTCGCCGAACCCGAGGTTGGCGACGAGCGTGCCGCGCGTGAGCTGGCCGACCGAGAGGCCGACGAGCGTCGACAATGTGAACAGCGAGTTCACGAGCACCCGCCCGAACGGCTGCGTCGCCGACCACGCCGCGTCGAGGTGCAGCGGCTGGGGGTTCATCGTCAGCGTCGTGAACAGCACGTTGTCGGCGTCGGTCACCGTCCGACCCGGGCGGTGCAGGTAGCGCACGCCGGGTTCGAACTCCTCGAACCACAGGCCGCGCTGCACTTCGTCGCGGAGCGGGGCATCCGCCATGTCGTCCTCCTTCGCCACCGGCCCGAGCTCGCGGGCGATGATCATGAACCGTACGTCGGTGATGCCGCCCGGGCTTGCTCCGGGTCGGGCTCCCGATCCGGCTCCGGGTCGGGCTCGAGTCGCGCGACCGGGTGGTCGCGCGCGACCTGCTCGCCGCTCAGGACGGCGAGCCGGACCGTGCCGGCGAACGGCGCGGTGACGCGGTGCTCCATCTTCATCGCCTCGATCGCGAGGATCGGGTCGCCCGCGGCGACGCGGTCGCCGTCGGCGACGAAGAGGGCGGTGACCGTGCCGGGCATGGGCGCCCGGAGGGACGGGTCGAGGGCTCGGCCGCCCCGCTCGCGGGCGGCGTGGCGCTCGAGGAAGCGTTCGGTCCGGGTGCGCGGCAGCACGCGGTGGGCGCGGCCGTCGACGTGCACCCAGACGGCGCCGTCGTCGGCGACGGCGGTGCGGGCGGCGGCCGCCGGACGGGCCGCGGGTGCGGGGCGGGAGAGCCGCCAGCCGCGCTCGCGCTGCCAGGCGTGGGCGGAGGGCGACGGCGCGGATGCCTCGTCGAGCGCGCGGCGGACGGCGTCGGCGACGTCATCGTCGTCGGCGGCGGGGTCCGCGGTCGTGGCGTCGGGCAGGGCGTCGATGAGCCCGGTCGTGACCCGCCCGGCCCGCACGTCGGGGTCGGCGAGCAGCCGCCGCAGGAACGCGACGTTCGTGTCGACGCCGAGCACGATCGTGCCCGCGAGCGCGACGTCGAGCCGGTCCAGCGCCTCGGCGCGGTCGGCGCCGACCGCGATCACCTTCGCGAGCATCGGGTCGTAGTCGGCGGTGACCGCCTGGCCCTCGTGGACGCCCGAGTCGACGCGGACGCCGGAGCCGGTCGGTTCCTCCCACGCCAGCAGCGTGCCGGTGGACGGCAGGAACCCGTGGTCGGCGTCCTCGGCGTAGACGCGCGCCTCGATCGCGTGGCCCTCGAGGCGCACGTCGTCCTGGGCGAAGGCGAGCGGCTCGCCCGCCGCGACGCGCAACTGCTGCTCGACGAGGTCGATGCCGGTCACGAGCTCGGTCACGGGGTGCTCGACCTGCAGGCGGGTGTTCATCTCGATGAAGCGGAACTCGTCGGGCGAGGCATCCGACACCAGGAACTCGACCGTGCCCGCGCCGAGGTAGCCGACGCTGCGGGCCGCGTCGCACGCGGCGCGGCCGATGCGCTCGCGCGTCGCCTCGTCGAGGAGCGGCGACGGCGCCTCCTCGATCACCTTCTGGTGGCGGCGCTGGAGCGAGCACTCGCGCTCGCCGAGGTGCACGACCGTGCCGTGCGCGTCGGCGAGCACCTGCACCTCGATGTGCCTGGGGCGCAGGATGAACCGCTCGAGGAGCAGCGTGTCGTCGCCGAACGCGGCCTTCGCGACCCGGCGGGCCGCGGGCAGCGCGACCGCCAGCTCGGCGCGGTCGTGCGCGAGCTGCATGCCCTTGCCGCCGCCGCCCGCGGACGGCTTCACGAGCAGGGGGTACCCGACCTCCTCGGCCGCCGACAGCAGGCCCGCGTCGTCGAGGTCGGGGTCGGCGACGCCCGGGACCGTGGGGACGCCGTGCGCGGCGACGTGCCGCTTGGCGCGGATCTTGTCGCCCATCACGGCGAGCGCCTCGGGACCGGGGCCGACGAAGACGAGCCCCGCGTCCGCGCACGCGCGGGCGAACCCGGCGTCCTCGGACAGGAACCCGTAGCCGGGGTGCACGGCCTGCGCGCCGGTCGCCAGCGCCGCCGCGACGATGCGGTCGGCGTCGAGGTAGCTCTCGGCGGCGGGAGCCGGCCCGATCCGGACCGCTTCGTCGGCGAGTCGCACGTGCGGGGCGTCGGCATCGGCATCGGAGTACACGGCGATGCTGCGGATCCCGAGGCGGCGGAGCGTGCGGATGACCCGCACCGCGATCTCGCCGCGGTTGGCCACGAGCACGCGGTCGAACGGTCGACCGGCGTGGTCGTTCGAACCCATCCGCGCCTCCTCGAGCAATTCGGTTAACGATCGCTAACCGGAATAATGTTAGTGACGCTTAACCGAAACGACAAGCGGTGCGGCGGGCGCTCAGTCCCCGCCCGCGCTCGCGCCGGCGCCCGCGCCCGCGCCCGCGCCCGCGCCCGCGAGCACCTCGATGCCGTACGCGAACGCCTCGTCGACGCCCTCGCCCAGCCGGAACCCGCCGCCGAGCTCCATGGCCAGGAACCCGGTCGCCCAGGCGGTCACCGTGCGCGCGAACGGCAGCGCCCGCTCGGGCCCGACGAGGTCGGCGGCCACGTCCAAGACCGACCCGCTCGACGTCTGGAGCGCCGCGAGCGAGACGAGGTCGCGCTCGGGTGCCGCGAAGAGGAGGCCGTAGGCGGCCGGGTTCGCGCGCGCCCACTCCCGGAGCGACCGCGCGAGGGCGCCGACCCGGGCGGCGGCGCGGGTCAGGGCATCCGTCGTCGCTGCGCCGTCGCCGTCGCGCTCGCCGCCAGCGGGCACCGCGACGGCCTCGGTGAGGCGGGCGCCCAGTTCGGCCGCGACCGCGTCGACGACCAGGGCGACGAGGTGCTCGCGGTTGCGCACGCGCTTGTAGAGCGACGGCGCGCGCACGCCGACCCGTGCGGCCACCGCCTGCATGGTGAGCGCGTCGAGCCCGCCCTCGTCGAGCAGGGCTCGTCCGGCGAGGACGATGGCGTCGAGCGACGTGCGTTCCGGCGTGGGCATCGGCGGACTCCTCGGTTCACGGCTATTGACAGTAGCCATGATAGCTACGTATCGTAGCCATCGCTACCCCGATCACCCAGGAGGACCTCATGCGACTCGCTCCGTCGCTCCACCGCATCGGCAACGACCTCGTCGCCTGCTACCTCGTCGTCGAGCCCGACGGCCTCACCCTCGTCGACGCCGGGATCCCCGGCCAGTGGCGCGACCTCGGCCGCGAACTCGCCGCGATCGGGCGCTCGGTCGCGGACATCCGCGGCGTCGTGCTCACGCACGGCGACTCCGACCACATCGGGTTCGCCGAGCGGCTGCGCGCCGAGCACGGCGTGCCCGTGTACGTGCACGCGGCCGACGCCGCGCGCGCCCGCGGCGAGGAGAAGACCTCGCCCGCCTGGGGCCCGATGAGGATCGGCGCGACCGCCGGGTTCCTGACCTACGCCGCGCGCAAGGGCGGCCTCCGCACCCGCTACCTCGGCGACGTGGTCGAGGTCGCCGACGGCGAGGTCCTCGACCTGCCGGGCGCCCCCGTCGTCATCGGCATGCCCGGCCACTCCCCCGGCAGCATCGCCGTGCACGTCCGCGCGGTCGACGCGGTGTTCGTCGGCGACGCGCTCACGACCCGCCACGTGCTCACCGGCCGGGCGGGCCCGCAGCCCGCCCCGTTCACCGACGACCCCGCCGAGGCGCTCGCCTCGCTCCGGCGGCTCGAGGGCCTCGGTGTGCGCTGGGTCCTGCCGGGCCACGGCACGCCGTGGGACCGCGGCGTGGACGAGGCGATCCGGGCCGTCGAGGCGGCTGCCGGGGCAACCGGCGCCTGAATCGCCGCACCGCGCGCGCGGCGCGCGCGAGGCATCCGGCGCCCCGCTACATCCGGAACACGCCGAACGCGGACTCCGGCAGCGGCGTCCGGCTCGCGAGCTCGAGCGCCATCGCGAGCACCGTGCGCGTGTCGCCCGGCTCGATGATGCCGTCGTCCCAGAGCCTCGCGGTCGCGTGGTACGGGCTGCCCTGCGTCTCGTACTGCTCGCGGATGGGCGCGCGGAAGGCGGCCTCGTCGTCGGCCGACCACGACTCGCCTCGAACGGCGAGCTGGTCGCGCTTCACGGTCGCGAGCACCGAGGCGGCCTGCTCACCGCCCATGACCGAGATGCGCGCGTTCGGCCACATCCAGAGGAACCGAGGCGAGTACGCCCGCCCGCACATCGAGTAGTTGCCCGCGCCGAACGATCCGCCGATGACGACCGTGAGCTTCGGCACGCGCGTCGTCGCGACCGCGGTCACCATCTTCGCGCCGTGCTTGGCGATGCCGCCCGCCTCCGCGTCGCGGCCCACCATGAACCCCGAGATGTTCTGGAGGAACACGAGCGGGATGCCCCGCTGGTCGCACAGCTCGATGAAGTGCGCGCCCTTCATGGCCGACTCGCCGAACAGCACGCCGTTGTTCGCGACGATCCCGACCGGATGCCCGTCGAGGTGCGCGAAGCCGGTCACCAGCGTGTCGCCGTACTCGGGCTTGAACTCCGCGAACTCGCTCGCGTCGACGAGGCGCGCGATCACCTCGTGCACGTCGTACGGCTGCTGCACGTCGACGGGCACGGCCGCGGTGAGGTCGGCGTCGTCGACGGCGGGCGGACGGGGCTCGCGCACCGACCAGGCGCGCGCCGGCGGCTCGGGGAGGGTCGCGACGATGTCGCGCAGGAGTTCGAGCGCGTGCTCGTCGTCGTCCGCGAGGTGGTCGACCACGCCCGAGACGCGCGCGTGCAGGTAGCCGCCGCCGAGCTCCTCGGCGGTCACGACCTCGCCGATGGCGGCCTTCACGAGCGGCGGGCCGCCCAGGAAGATCGTGCCCTGGTCGCGGACGATCACGGACTCGTCGCTCATCGCCGGCACGTACGCGCCGCCGGCGGTGCACGAGCCGAGCACGGCCGCGAGCTGCGGGATGCGCTCGGAGGACATGCGGGCCTGATTGTGGAAGATGCGGCCGAAGTGGTCGCGGTCGGGGAACACGTCGTCCTGCAGGGGCAGGTAGGCCCCGCCGGAGTCGACGAGGTAGAGGCAGGGCAGCCGGTGCTCGCGCGCGACCTCCTGCGCTCGGAGGTGCTTCTTCACGGTCATCGGGTAGTAGGTGCCGCCCTTGACGGTCGCGTCGTTGCACACGACCATCACGGGTCGCCCGTGCACGAGGCCGATCCCGGTGATCAGGCCCGCGCCGGGCGAGTCGCCGTCGTACATGCCGTCCGCGGCGAGCGGAGAGAGCTCGAGGAACGGGCTGTCCTCGTCGAGCACGCGGGCGACGCGATCGCGCGGCAGCAGCTTGCCGCGCGCGACGTGGCGCTCGCGGGCGGCATCCGGACCGCCGCGCGCGGCGGCGGCGAGCCGGGTGCGCAGCTCGGCCGCGAGGCCGGCGTGCGCGGACGCGTTGCGCCGGGCGGATGCATCGTGCGGATCGACCGCGGTGCCGAGGATTGCCATGCGCTCCTGCCTGACGGGTGGCCCGCGGGGCATCCTGCTTGTGCGCCGTGGGAAATTTCAGTTAATCTTCACTAACTCGACGATGCTAGCGAGCGATAAGGGACATGGCAATCACCCCGACCACCGACCGCGGCCGGCGCAAGGCCGACCGACGCGACGCGATCCTGCGCGCCGCCGCGACCCGATTCGCCGAACGCGGCTATGCGAACGTCACGCTCGAGGACCTCGGCGCGGCTGTCGGCGTCTCGGGGCCGGCCGTGTACCGGCACTTCACCGGCAAGGCCGGCGTGCTCGCCGCGATCCTGCTCGACGCGAGCACGCGCCTGCTCGACGGCGCCGAACGCGTGCTCGACGACGCACCGGACGGCGCACCCGACGCCGCCGCCGCGCTCCGCGGGCTCATCGCCCACCACGTCGACTTCGCGATGGCCGAGGCCGACGTCATCCTCGTCCAGGACCGCGAGCTCGAACAGCTCGATCCCGGCGCGCGGCACGACGTGCGGCTGCTGCAGCGCCGCTACGTCGAACGGTGGGTCGAGGTGCTCGCCCGGCTCCGGCCCGACCAGCCCGAGTCCGACCTGCGGATGCGCGCGCACGCCGCGTTCGGCCTGCTCAACTCGACGCCGCACAGCGCCCGGCTGCCCGGGCGCCGCCCCGCCGACGCGACCACGCGCCGCCTGCTGGCGGAGATGGCCTGGGCGGCGCTCACGTCCTGAACCGAGGCGCGCCGCTCACATCCCCGGATGCCCCGAGCAGTCGACGCTCACCCCGCGCGCGACGTCGCCCTCGGCGTAGTCGCTCGCGCTCTTCAGGTGCTTCCCGCCGAAGAACACGGTGCACCCGAGCGAGTTCCCGGTCGCGCTCGTCGCCCGGAACGTCCACGGCTCGCTCGCGGGGAGCGCTCCGCAGTCCTGCTGCAGCACCGTCACGACCGGGCCCACCGCCTCGACCGTGCGGATCGAGAGCGCGTCGGGCTGGAACGACGTGAACGTCAACTCGATCGGCGTGGTGTCGTCGTCGGCGGAGACCACGAAGACGATCGCACCGAACGCGGCGGGGTCGAACGGGCAATCGCCGGGCTCGAGCGGCACGGCGTTCGCCGCCGGCGCGAGGCCCGGCCCCGGCGTCGACGGCGCGCCGTCGTCGGGGGCCTCGGTCTCGGGTGCCGCAGCCGTCGGGCTCGGCGAGGAGGTCACGGACGGCGACGGCGAGGGCGCCGCACCGGAGGCGCATCCGGCGAGCGCGGCCGCGGCGATCACCGCCCCGGCGGCGAGTGCGAGCGTCGACGGGGCACGGCGGGACGGAGTCATGCCGCGAGCGTAGCGATCAGAACGCGGCGAGTTCCTCGATGCGCTCCGCGAGCCGCAGGTCGCGCGGCGTGACGCCGCCGACGTCGTGCGACTGCAGCTCGAACGTGATCCGCCCGTACCCGACGAACACGTCCGGATGATGCTGCATCACCTCGGCGACCTCGGCGACGCGCTCGAGCAGGCGCACCGCGCCGAGGAAATCACCCGTCTCGTACGTCGCGACCAACCGGTCGCCCGCGTGCGTGAACGACGTGCCGCGGAGCACGTCTCGTGTCTCCTCCTCGTCGAGCACCTGTCGATCGTCCATCCCCCGACCCCCCGATCGCCCCCTAGGTCATCATCGTGAGGGCTAGCCCGGGTTCGCGCAAGATGCCGCCCACGTCCACGAGGAAGCGCGAGCCCTGCTGGCCGTCCACGACGCGGTGGTCGAACGACAGCGCGAGCGTCGCGACCTCGCGCAGGGCGACCTCGCCGCGGTACTCCCACGGGCGCCTGCGCACCGCGCCGACGGCCAGGATCGCCGCCTCCCCCGGGTTCAGGATCGGCGTGCCCGCGTCGACGCCGAACACGCCGACGTTCGTGACCGTGATCGTGCCGTTGCGCAGCGCCCCGGGCTGGGTCCGGCCCGCGCGCGCGGTCTCGGCGAGCTCGGCGATCGCGTCCGCGATGCCGAGGAGGCCGAGGCGGTCGGCGCGCTCGATGTTCGGGACGAGCAGGCCCCGGTCGGTCGCGACCGCGATGCCGAGGTTGACGCCGTCGTACCGGACGATCTCGCCCGCGTCCTCGTCCCAGTGCGAGTTCACCTCGGGCGTGCGCCGCGCGGCCAGGCACATCGCGGTCGCGACGACCGCGAGCGGGGTCACGCGCGCGCCGTCGAGCGCGCGATCGGCGCGGATGCCCCGCACGAGGTCCATCGTCGCCGTCACGTCGACCTCGAGGAACTCGGTCACGTGCGGCGCCGTGAACGCGCTGCGCACCATGGCGGCCGCGGTCGCGCGCCGCACGCCCGCGATCGGGATCCGCGTCGACGGGGGCAGCGCGTGAGTGCCGACCGCGGGCGCGGTCGCGGGCTGAGCGGACGGCTGGAGCCGGGCGGATGCCTCGGGCTGGGCGGATGCCTCGGGCTGGGCGGATGCCTCGGGCTGGGCGGTCGCCTCGGGCGGGGTGGTGGATGCCGCTCGCGCGCCGCCCGCTGCGGCCTCGACGTCGGCGCGCGTGATCAGGCCGCGCTCCCCCGTCCCGACGAGGTGCTCGAGGTCGACGCCGAGCTCGCGGGCGAGCCGGCGCACCGGCGGGGTCGACCGGGGTCGCTCGGCACCGGTCGCGGGCAGCCTGGACGACGGCGGCGCGGCGAGCGCCAGGCTCCGGGCGCGCCGCTTCGGGGCGACCTCCGCCGGCGCGCCGTAGCCCACGAGCGTGGGCTGGCGCTCGGGCTCCCCGGCCGTCGGCGGTGGGACCTCCGCCGACGGCCGGCCCTCCGTCCACGACGGGGCCCCCGCACCCGTCGAGGCTTCCGTCCGGGCGGCCGCCTCCTGCGGCTCCGGCGAGGCATCCGCGCCCGCCGGCGACGCATCCGGACCCGGCGCCGCACCGCCGCCCGTGTCGCACGAGAACAGCGGTTCGCCGACGTTGACCGTCTGCCCGGGCACGGCGTGGAGGGCCGTGACCACGCCCGCGAACGGCGAGGGGAGCTCGACGACGGCCTTGGCGGTCTCGACGTCGGCGACGACCTGGTTGAGCTCGATGCGATCGCCGACGGAGACGCGCCAGGCGACGACCTCCGATTCGGTGAGGCCCTCGCCGAGGTCGGGCAGTGCGAAGTCGCGGATCATGGCGCTCATGCCTCCGCCCCGCTCAGGGAGTTGGGTCGGCCGAGCACGCGGTCGACGCCGTCCAGGATCCGGTCGAGATCGGGCAGGTGGTGCCGTTCGAGCCTCGCCGGCGGGTACGGGATGTCGTGACCGGTCACGCGCACGGGCGCCGCCTCGAGGAACTCGAAGCACGACTCGGTGATCCGCGCGACGAGTTCGGCCCCGATCCCGCCCTGCTCGCCCGCCTCGTGCGTCACGACCAGCCGCCCGGTGCGTCGCACCGACGCCTCGACCGTGCCGAGGTCCATCGGCGCGAGCGAGCGCAGGTCGATCACCTCGATCGACACGCCCTCCTCGGCCGCGGCGAGGGCCGCGTCGCGCGCGATCGTCACGAGCCCGCCGTAGGCGACCAGCGTGGCATCGGTGCCGGGTGCGACGACCGTCGCGACGCCCATCGGGCGGGCGTCCGCGAGATTCGCGGTCTCGTCGACCTCGCCCTTCGCGTGGTAGCGCCGCTTGGGCTCGAGGAACACGACCGGGTCGTCGCTCGCGACGGCCTGGCGGATCATCGTGAACGCGTCGGCCGGGTTCGAGCACGCGACGACGCGGAGCCCCGCGGTGTGCGCGAAGTACGCCTCCGGCGACTCCGAGTGGTGCTCGGCCGCGCCGATGCCGCCCGCGAACGGGATCCGGATCACGAGCGGCATCCGGACCCGGCCGAGCGAGCGGTAGTGCAGCTTCGCGACCTGCGAGACGATCTGGTCGAACGCGGGGTACACGAAGCCGTCGAACTGGATCTCGACGACCGGGCGGAACCCGCGGTACGCGAGCCCGACCGCGGTGCCGACGATGCCGGCCTCGGACAGCGGCGTGTCGACGACGCGGTGCGTGCCGAACCGCGCCTGCAGCCCGTCGGTCACGCGGAACACGCCGCCGAGCCTGCCGATGTCCTCGCCGAGCAGCACCACGCGGTCGTCGTCGGCCAGGGCGTGCGCGAGGCCGGCGTTCAGCGCCTTCGCCATCGTCATCGTGGTCATCGTGCGACCTCCTGCGGGCCGGTGCCCGCGCCGCCGTCGAACATCCCGAGGTAGCGCGCGTAGCGCTCGCGCTGGCGCTCGAGGTGGCTGTTGGGCTCGGCGTAGACGTGGTCGAACACCGACATCGGCGCCGGATCGGCAAGGCCGGTCGCGGCGGCCCGGAGTTCGGCGGCCGCGCGGTCGGCCGCGGCCGTCGCGTCGGCGTCGACGGCCGCGAGGTCGACGCCGGATGCCTCGAGCCGGGCGCGCACGCGCGCGATCGGGTCGCGCTCGCGCCAGGCGGCGAGCTCCTCGTCGCTGCGGTACCGCGTCGGATCGTCGGCCGTGGTGTGCGGCCCCATGCGGTACGTGACCGCCTCGATGAGCGTGGCCCCGCCGCCCGTGCGGGCGCGGTGCAGCGCCTGCCTCGTGACCGCGAGCACGGCGAGCACGTCGTTGCCGTCGACCCGCACGCCGGGGATCCCGAAGCCGTCCGCGCGCGCGGCGATCGGCTGCGCCGACTGCAGGCCGACCGGCTCGGAGATGGCCCAGTGGTTGTTCTGGCAGAAGAACACGACCGGGGCGCGGAAGCTCGCGGCGAACACGAGGGCCTCGTTCACGTCGCCCTCGCTCGTGGCGCCGTCGCCGAAGTACGCGACGGCGGCCGACTCGGCGCCCTCCCAGGCGAGCCCCATGGCGTAGCCGGTCGCGTGGAGCGCCTGCGCGCCGATGATGATCTGCGGCACGGCGAGCCGGTGGGCGTACGGGTCCCAGCCGCTCGGAGCCGTGCCGCGCCACGCGAGCAGGAGCCCCTCCGGCGCGACGCCGCGGCACCACGCGACGCCGTGCTCGCGGTACGAGGGGAAGGCGAAGTCGTCGGCGCCGAGGGCGCGCGCGGATCCGACCTGCGCGGCCTCCTGCCCCGCGAGCGGCGGCCACAGGCCGAGTTCGCCCTGGCGCTGGAGCGCGATGCCCTCGGCGTCGATCCGGCGGATCACGACGAGGTCGCGGTAGAGGGCGGCGAGCGCGGCGTCGTCGATGTCGGCGACCCAGGGGTCGAGGGCGGGGTCGCGCCGGCGGTCGCCGACCTGGTCGATCAGCTGGACCATGGGCGCCTCGGTCGGCGCTTTCGCGGTCTGGAGTCCGGGTGGGGTCATCGTCGAGCCTCCGTGTCGGCGGGAGCCTGGTGGGCGTGCCGCGGCCGGCCTCGTCGCCGGTTACCGTGAGCGTACGTCGGTCGGGCAGAGCGCTCAAGCATTTCCGGGACGATTGAGCATGTCGCCAAGTATCGACCGGTGGGATGCTGCTACATTGCGCGGTATGCCCGCCTACGACGCCGTGGACCGCGCCCTCCTCCTCGCCCTCGCCGACGACCCCCGTGCGACCGTGGTCGCGCTCGCCGAGCGCCTCGCCCTGTCGCGCAACACCGTGCAGGCCAGGCTCGCGCGGCTCGAGGCATCCGACGCGTTCCTCGGCTTCGAACGGAGCATCGACCCGACGCCGCTCGGCTTCCCGCTCGAGGCGTTCGTGTCGGTCCACGTGCGGCAGAAGCGGCTCGCCGAGGTGGTCGACGACATCGCCCGCATCCCCGAGGTGCTCCAGGCCCACGGCCTGTCCGGCGCGGTCGACCTGCTCGTGCGGGTCGTGTGCCGCGACGCGCACGACCTGTTCCGCATCGACGGGCTGATCCTCGCGATCGACGGCGTCGAGCGCACCGAGACGTCGCTCGCGATGGGCGAGCTCATCCCCTATCGGATCCGCCCGCTGCTCGACGCCTGAGGCCGTCGGCGGGCGCGCGCCCGGCTCACCGCCATCGAGTTGCAAAGAAACACTTGCAAACTGATCTTTGCAGCGTTATCTTTGCACCATGCCGACCACCGAACCCGAGGACCTCTCGTCCCAGCCGAGCAGCTCGCGCCACCCCGGCATCGACCACGTCCTGACGTCCGCGAGCCTGAAGTCGCTCGCCCACCCGCTGCGCGTGCGCATCTACGACGAGCTCTCCGCGTACGGCCCGCTCACCGCGAGCGGGCTCGGCGAGCGCCTCGGCGAGTCGAGCGGGTCGACCAGCTACCACCTGCGCCAGCTCGAGCGCGCCGGCCTCGTCCGCGAGGACGCCGGGCGCGGCAAGGGCCGCGAGCGCTGGTGGGAGCGCACGCCCGGCTCGGTCGCGATCCCCGACGCGCGCTCGCTCGCACCGGGCAGCGCCGAACGGCTCGCGGTCAAGCTCGTCGAGGACGAGTGGTTCCGTTCGCGCGACCAGAACTTCCGCGAGTTCGTCGTCGAGGGCGACCAGGTGTTCGGCGACGACTGGCTCGACGTCGCCACCTCGGACACCGTGAACCTCCGCCTCACGTCGGCGCAGCTCCACGAGCTCGTCGCCGACCTCGACGTCGTGATCAAGCGCTACGTCGATGCCTACAAGCGCACGCCGACGCCCGGCTCGCGCCCCGTGCAACTCCAGATCAACGCCTTCCCGCTCGTCCGCGGGGAGGAGACCGAAGCACCGACCGAAGGGACCGAACGATGACCGCCACGCTCTCCCCCGGATCCGGCCTCGTCGCCGGCGTCGCCGTCCGCACCGGCCTCGGCCTCGCGGGCTGGGGCATCCGTCGCGCCCGGCGCCTCGCCGACCGCGACCTGCAGCTCAGTCGCCTCGAGGCGCGCGCCGTCGCCATGCAGGCGCTCGCCGAGCGCGACGAGCTCGTGCGCAGCGTCAACCTGCCGTACTGAGCGGACGGCGCCGCCGCGCCGGAACGACGGATGCCCCGCCCGAATCGCTTCGGGCGGGGCATCCGCGTGTGCGCCCTGTCTCGCAGGGCGACGCCTCAGGCGTCGACGGGCTCGGCGGGCGCCTCGGCCTCGGCTGCCTCGGCCTCAGCCTCGGCCACGACCGGCGCGAGCGAGAGCTTGCCGCGGTCGTCGATCTTCGTGATCTCGACGAGGACCTTCTGGCCGACGCCCAGCACGTCCTCGACGTTCTCGACCCGCTTGCCGCCGGCGAGCTTGCGCACCTCGGAGATGTGCAGCAGGCCGTCCTTGCCGGGCAGGAGCGAGACGAACGCGCCGAACGTCGCGATCTTCACGACCGTGCCGAGGAACTGCTCGCCGACCTCCGGGTTGGTGGGGTTGGCGATCGCGTTCACGCGGGCGCGGGCGGCCTCGGCCGACGGGCCGTCGGTCGCGCCGATGTAGACGGTGCCGTCCTCCTCGATGGAGATGTCGGCGCCGGTCTCGTCCTGGATGGAGTTGATCGTCTTGCCCTTCGGGCCGATCAGCTCGCCGATCTTGTCGACCGGGATCTGGACGCTGATCACGCGCGGCGCGGTCGGGGCCATCTCGTCCGGGCCGTCGATCGCGGCGTTCAGGACCTGGAGGATCGTCGTGCGCGCGTCCTTCGCCTGGTTCAGCGCACCCGCGAGCACCGAGGCGGGGATGCCGTCGAGCTTGGTGTCGAGCTGGATCGCGGTGACGAACTCGCTGGTGCCGGCGACCTTGAAGTCCATGTCGCCGAGCGCGTCCTCGGCACCGAGGATGTCGGTGAGCGCCGCGTAGCGGGTCTCGCCGTCGACGGTGTCGGAGATGAGGCCCATCGCGATGCCGGCGACCGGCGCGCGCAGCGGCACGCCGGCGTTCAGCAGCGACAGGGTCGACGCGCAGACCGAGCCCATCGACGTCGAGCCGTTGGAGCCCAGCGCCTCGGAGACCTGGCGGATGGCGTACGGGAACTCGTCGCGCGTGGGCAGCACCGGCACGAGCGCGCGCTCGGCGAGTGCGCCGTGCCCGATCTCGCGACGCTTCGGCGACCCGACGCGACCGGTCTCGCCGGTCGAGTAGGGCGGGAAGTTGTAGTTGTGCATGTAGCGCTTCTTGGTGACCGGGCTCAGCGAGTCGATCTGCTGCTCGAGCTTCAGCATGTTCAGCGTGGTGACGCCCAGGATCTGGGTCTCGCCGCGCTGGAAGATGGCCGAACCGTGCACGCGGGGCACGACCTGCACCTCGGCGTCGAGCGGACGGATGTCGGCGAGGCCGCGGCCGTCGATGCGGACGCCCTCGCTCAGCACGCGCGAGCGCACGACGAGCTTGGTGACCGACTTGTAGGCGGCCGACACCTCGGCGAGCGCCGACTCGGGAAGGGCGCCGTCGGCGACCTTCGCGGCGATGCCCTCCTTGACGCGCGCCTTGAGCGCGTCGTCGGCGTCCTGGCGCTCGACCTTGCCGGCGATCTGGTAGACGCCCTTGAGCTCCTCGTAGGCGAGCTCGGCGACGGCGTCGTACGTCGGCTGCTGGTAGGGCGGGAACGTCGGGTACTCGGCGGTCGGCTTCGCCGCGGTCGCCGCGACCTGCTCCTGCGCCGCGACGAGCTGCGAGATGAACGGCTTCGACGCCTCGATGCCCTGCGCGATGACCTCTTCGTTCGGCTTGACGGCGCCGGACTGGATGAGGTTCCAGGCGTTGTCGGTGGCCTCGGCCTCGATCATCATGATCGCGACATCCTGCGAGCCGTCGGCCTCGGTCACGACGCGACCCGCGACGACCATGCTGAACACGGCCTCCTCGAGCTGCGAGTGCTTCGGGAAGGCGACCCACTGGCCGCCGCCCTGCTCGGTCGGGATGAGCGCGACGCGGACACCCGCGACCGGGCCCGAGAAGGGCAGGCCGGAAAGCTGGGTCGACAGCGACGCGGCGTTGATCGCGAGGACGTCGTAGAGCTCGTCGGGCTCGATCGCGAGGACGGTCACGACGACCTGGACCTCGTTGCGGAGGCCGTCGACGAACGACGGGCGCAGGGGGCGGTCGATGAGGCGGCAGGTGAGGATCGCCTCGGTCGAGGGGCGGCCCTCACGGCGGAAGAACGAGCCGGGGATGCGGCCCGCGGCGTACATCCGCTCCTCGACGTCGATGGTCAGGGGGAAGAAGTCGAACTGCTCCTTCGGCTGCTTGGACACCGAGGTGGCCGAGAGCAGCATGGTCTCCTCATCGATGTAGGCGACGGCAGCGCCCTGCGCCTGCTGGGCGAGACGCCCGGTCTCGAAGCGGATGGTGCGGGTGCCGAACCGACCGTTGTCGATGACGGTTTCGGCGAACGTGATCTCAGGACCTTCCAAGAGGTCTCTCTCCTTTGTTTACCGTCGCTCCCCGTGTGGGCGCGACTCGTACAGAGGAGCAGGAAACAGGTGGATATGAGCGGGGACAGGATGTCCCGCCCGCGCTGGCCACCAGTAGAAGTCCACCGATCGACGCGCGCTCGGTGATCCACCACAGGGGACCAGCTTCCCAGCCGGCCTGCTCCGTGCGGGCGCCCGGGATCCGGACGCCACCCACGATCCTAGCAGCCGGGCCCGGAAACGAGCCGGACGGCTCCGGATTCACCGCTCCGCCCGCGCTCGCATCCCGGGGTCGCCGGGCGCGGTCGCGACGGGGACGAGGTGCTCGTGCTTGGCCGCACGGCCGTCGCCCGCTGCGCGGCCGCGGAGCCGGCGGAGCATCCACGGCACCGCGTGCCGTCGCAGCCAGACGCGCGTCGGCAGCGGGCCGGATGCCTCGGGCGCGGCGTGCAGCGCCGCATCGAGCCCCGCGAGCGCGGCCGCGTCCGGCACGCCGAGCGCCTCCGCCGCGCGGTAGGCCAGGGCGCGGTGGCCGGCCGCGTTGAGGTGCACGCGATCCTCCGCCCAGCATCGGGGGCCGGTGACCTCGGCGTCCGCGCCGACGTCGACGAAGTGCGCGCCGTGCGCGGCCGCGTGCCGGCCGAGGCGCGCGTTGAACGTCGCGAAGCGCCGCCGCATGCCGCGCAGCCTGGGGCTCGGCGGCATGAACGCGCCGACGACGAGCACCTCGCAGTCGGCTGCGCGCAGCGCGGCGATCCCGCCGCCGAGCCGGTCGGCGAGCCCCCGCGCGTCCGCGCCGACCCGGACCAGGTCGTTCGCGCCGACGAGGACGGTCACGAGGTCGGCGCCGAGCGCGAGGGCGCGAGGGACCTGCCGGTCGAGCACGTCGTCGACCTTGCGGCTGCGGACCGCGAGGTTCGCATAGTGCACGTCGCCGTCCGCGAGGTCGAGCAGCATGGCGAGCCGGTCCGCCCATCCTCGGTACGCGCCGGAGTCGGCGCCGTCGCCGGCTCCGGCTCCGGCCCGCGACCGATCGCACAGGCCCTCCGTGAGCGAGTCGCCGAGCGCGACGTACCTGCGGCGCGGCGGCGCGGGCGCCGGGACCGGCGGGACCGCGGCCGGCTCCGGCCCCGGCTCCGGGGCGACAGCCCGCCGGCGCCCGTGGGCGTGCGCGGTCACCGCCGGCGCCCCCGCGCGGTGCATCCGCATCGCGTCCCGGTAGTGCCCGGCGAGTTCGTCGCCGAGCCGCGACCAGGTCCGTCCCTCGACCGCGGCGCGCGCCGCGACGCCGAATGCGCGCCGCTTGGCCTCGTCGCCGGCGAGGTCGAGCACCCGGTCGCGCAGGTCGTCGAGGTCGCCCGGCCGGTACAGCCAGCCGGTCCGGCTCGACCGGACCAGGTCGAGCGGACCGCCGCGACCGGTCGCGACGACCGGGACGCCGCTCGCGTGCGCCTCCTGGATGGTCTGCCCGAACGTCTCGTGCTCGCCGGGGTGCACGAACACGTCGAAGCTCGCGAGCGCCTCCGCGAGCGCGTCGCCGCCGAGGAACCCGGTGAAGTGCGCTCCGGGCAGGACCGCCTCGAGCGCGGCCCGCTCGGGGCCCGCGCCGACGACCACGAGGCGGATGCCGGGCAGCCCGTCGAGCACGCGGAGGTCCTCGACCTGCTTCTCGCTCGCGAGCCGGCCGACGTAGCCGACGACGACCTCGCCGCCCGGCGCGACCTCGCGACGCCAGGCGGCGCTCCGGCGGTCGGGCCGGAACCGCTCGGCGTCGACCCCGCGTGCCCACGGGCGCAGCCGGTCGACGCCGAGCCCGGCGAGGCGGGCGAGCGCCGAGGCGGACGGCGCGAGGCTCAGGGTCGCGCGGCGGTGGAGCCGCGCGAGGTGCGCGGTGAGGGCCGGCTCGGCGGCCGCGAGCCCGTACCGTGCGGCGTAGCCGGGGACATCCGTCTGGTAGACCGCGACGGACGGCACGCCGATCGCCTCGGCCGCGAGCACGCCCTGCCAGCCGAGCACGAAGGGCGACGCCAGGTGGACCACGTCGGGCCCGAACGCGTCGAGCAGCCCGACGAGTCGGCGCACGCCGGGGCGGGCCACGCGGACGTCGCCGTACCCCGGGAACGGCACCGCGGGCACGGGCACGACCCGGGCGCCGTGGATCGAATCGGGAAGGGCCGCCTCGCCGCGGGCGCGGGGGGCGATGACGAGGGCCTCGTGGCCGGACCGCTCCAGGTGGACGAGGACCTGGAGCAGCGACTGCGTGACCCCGTTCATGTGGGGCAGGAACGACTCGGCGATCAGCGCGACCTTCACGCGTCCAGCGTCGCGCCGACGGCCTCGGCGGGCATCCCGTTCGGGCCCGCGATCGCGAAGGTTCACGAACGGTTCGGCCGGGGTTCGCGCGGCGGTCGTCCGCCGGTCCGGCCCGACGCGCGCCGTTCACCGGCGGGGGGTACGACGGGCGGGTGGAGGATGCCACCCTGACCGCGATCGCCACCTCGCCGTGGCTCGTGCCGGCGCTGTTCGCGCTCGTCGTCGGCGACGCGTTCCTCGTCGTCCTGCCGAGCGAGAGCGCGGTCGTCGCGCTCGCGGCGCTGCACGCGACGACGGGCGCTCCAGCCCTCTGGCTCGTGCTGCTGACGGCGTCGGCGGGCGCGGTCTGCGGCGACGCGCTCTGCTACGGCATCGGTCGGCGCGTCGGCCTCGACCGGTGGGCGTGGCAGCGCGATGGCCGGATCGGGCGGGCGCTGCGGCGGGTCGAGGGCGCGGTCCGCACGCGGACCGCCGTGCTCGTGTTCACCGCACGCTACGTGCCGTTCGCGCGGATCGCGGTGAACCTCGCAGCGGGCGCCGGCCGCGTGCCGCTCGGCCGGTTCCTGCCGCTCTCGCTCGGCGCTGGGATCGCGTGGGCCGGCGTGAACGCGGGCGTCGGCGCGCTCGTCGGCGGCGCGTTCGGCGACCGGCCACTCGTGGGCGTGCTCGTGTCGGTGCCGGTCGCGATCACCGTGGGCCTGGTCGTCGACCGCGTCATCGCCGCGGTCGAGTCGAGGCGGCGCGCCCGCGGATGACCGGCGCGAGGCGGCGCGCCGGCCTCGGCACCGGTCGATCGACGCGGTCGGATGGCCCTGCGTGGGCCATCCGACCCTCGATCAGTGCCAGACTCGAACCCATGACTTCCGGCGAACAGCAGCAGGGCGGGCCCTCCGAGGAGACCAAGCGGAAGTTCCGCGAGGCCCTCGAACGCAAGAACAGCACGTCGAAGGACCGCTCCGGCCAGTCGCATCCGGAGCGCACCTCCGGCGCGGGCGGCGCCCACGGTCCCGTCGACCACAAGCGCGAGTTCCGCCGCAAGAGCGGCTGACCGGGCACCGTCCCGCACGCATCACCGGCATCCCTCGAGTGACGAGGGGTGCACGACGAGGGCCCGGCGCGGTGCGCCGGGCCCTCGTCGTGCGATCGGGGTCGCCTGAGCGCTCCCCGCTCCCTACTCCCCCGCGAGCCCGCCGACGAGGTGGCCCATCGGGCGGTCGAGCGCGAACGGGTCGTTCACGAGCTCCGACCGGTCGGTGCGCTCGACGAGGTCCGCGAACTCCCGCGCACCGCGGAAGATGCGGTCCGGGAGCGACCGCACGCCGTCCCCGCCGTTGCCCCAGTCGCTGGTCGCCGCGTAGACGCCCGTGGTGACCGGGATCGCGTGCAGGTAGGTGAACAGCGGACGGATCGCGTAGTCGATCGCGAGCGAATGCCGCGGGGTGCCGCCCGTCGCGCCGATCAGCACGGGCAGGTCGGTGAGCGCCTGCGGGTCGATCACGTCGATGAACGACTTGAACAGGCCCGCATAGCTCGTCGTGAAGATCGGCGTGACGGCGATGAGGCCGTCGGCCCGCGACACGGCGTCGAGCGCCGCCTCGAGCTTCGGCGGGGCGAAGCCCATGAGCAGGTGGTTGGTGATGTCGTGCGCGAGGTCGCGCAGCTCGAACACCTGGACCTCGACCTCGTGGCCGCGCTCGCGGAGCTGCTCGACCGCGTCGCCGGCGAGGCGATCGGCGAGCTGGCGCGTGGAGCTCGGCGTCGAGAGGCCCGAGGAGACGACGACGATTCGCCTGGTGGTCATGTCCGTACTCACTTCCGGGTCGCGGCGGGGCCGAAGGCGGACCCCGCGGTGGCGGGCTGGGGCGTGCGGCGCGTCGCGCCGGCGTCCTGGTACGGCGAGCCGACGGTCAGGTTGTCGCCGCGGTTCGCGTTCGGGACGGCCTGTCGGGGCTCGTCGTCGCCGTACTTCGCCTGCACGAGCGAGGCGTGGGTCGGGGCATCCGGGACCGTCGCCGGGCGGTTCTTCGCGAACTCGCGACGCAGCACCGGCACGACCTCCTCGCCGAGCAGGTCGAGCTGCTCGAGCACGGTCTTCAGCGGCAGGCCGGCGTGGTCGAGGAGGAACATCTGGCGCTGGTAGTCGCCGACGTAGTCGCGGAACGACAGCGTCTTGTCGATGACCTCCTGCGGGCTGCCGACGGTGAGCGGCGTCTGCTGCGTGAACTCCTCGAGGCTCGGGCCGTGGCCGTACACCGGGGCCTCGTCGAAGTACGGGCGGAACTGCCGGACGGCGTCCTGCGAGTTCTTCGCGAGGAAGACCTGGCCGCCGAGGCCGACGATCGCCTGGTCGGCGGTGCCGTGGCCGTGGTGCTCGAAGCGCTGGCGGTACAGGGCGATCATGCGCTGGGTGTGCGAGGCGGGCCAGAAGATGTGGTTCGCGAAGAATCCGTCGCCGTAGAAGGCGGCCTGCTCGGCGATCTCGGGCGTACGGATCGAGCCGTGCCAGACGAACGGCGGCACGCCGTCGAGCGGGCGGGGGGTCGACGTGAAGCCCTGCAGCGGCGTGCGGAACTTGCCCTCCCAGTCGACGATGTCCTCGCGCCAGAGGCGGTGCAGCAGTTCGTAGTTCTCGACCGCGAGCGCGAGTCCCTGGCGGATGTCCTGTCCGAACCACGGGTACACCGGGCCGGTGTTGCCGCGGCCGATCATGAGGTCGGCGCGGCCGCCGGACACGTGCTGGAGCATCGCGTAGTCCTCGGCGAGCCGGACCGGGTCGTTGGTCGTGATCAGGGTCGTCGCGGTCGAGAGCTGGAGGGTGGTGGTCTGGCCCGCGATGTAGGCGAGCGTGGTGGTCGGCGAGGACGACCAGAACGGCGGGTTGTGGTGCTCGCCGAGCGCGAAGACGTCGAGGCCGACCTCCTCCGCGTGCTTGGCGATGGTGACGGTCGCCTGGATGCGCTCGGCCTCGCTCGGCGTGCGGCCGGTGGTCGGGTCCTGCGTGATGTCGCTGACCGTGAAGATTCCGAACTGCATGGCGTCCTCCTGAACCTCTCGTTTCGATGTATGCAAACGTATCGAACTCACCCGGCCCGGGGTTTATTCCACGCCCGCCTCCACGAGTTCCAGGACGGCGACGGATGCGTCGGCCAGCGCGATCCCGTACTCCCGGCCGTGCCCCGCCGCGTGCACCGCGAGCGGGTGCAACTGGTGGAGCGGCAGGCGCGCCCGCCATCCGGGCCGCAGCGGATGCACCGCCTCGTAGCCCGCGACGACCTCGACGAGGTGCGGGCAGCCGAACAGCGCCAGCATCGCGAGATCGGTCTCGCGGTGCCCGCCGTGGGCTGCCGGGTCGATGAGCACCACGCCCTCGGGCGACCACAGGACGTTCCCGGTCCACAGGTCGCCGTGGATGCGCGCGGGCGCATCGCCGTCGTCGAAGGCGCCCTCCGCGACCAGCGCGCACGCGCGCCGCACGAGGGCCGCCTCGTCATCGCGGAGGTCGCCCGCCTCGATCGCGAGGTCCACGAACGGCAGCACCCGATCGCGCGCGTAGAACGCACCCCACGTCGGCGACGGCGTGGACGGCATCGGGCGGCGCCCGATGAACAGGGGCGCGCCGGCGCCGGACGGCTCCGGCGGACTGCCGAACGCGGATGCCCCGGCATCGTGCGTGACCGCGAGCGCCCGGCCGAAGGCGTGCGCGACCGCACGCGTCGGAAGCACCTCGACGACACGCTCGAGCACGATCCGCCCCGGGCCGACCTCGAGCACGCGGGCCGTGCGGACGCCGCCGGCGGGTTCGCCGAGCCACGCGAGACCCGCGGCCTCCGCCTCGAAGAACCCCGGCGGGGCCAGCGGGTTCGCCTTCCGGATCGGTCGCATCGTCCTAGACTCCCAGATGATGGGCAGGATCTCGGTGGTGATCCCGTGTCTGGACGACGCGGAGTTCCTCGCCGCCTGCCTCGCCGCGCTCCGCGCGCAGACGAGGCCGGCGGACGAGGTGGTCGTGGTGGACAACGGGTCGACCGACGACAGCGCCGCCGTCGCCGTCGCGGGCGGGGCGCGCGTCGTCCACGAGCCGCGACGCGGCATCTGGCCCGCGACCGCCGCCGGCTTCGACGCCGCCGGCGGGGACATCCTCGCGCGCATCGATGCCGACTCGCTGCCCGCGCCCGACTGGCTCGAGCGCATCGAGCTGCGGATGTCGGCCGCCGACCGGCCGACCGCGGTGACCGGCAGCGGCGAGTTCTACGGCGGCACCGCGCCGCGCCGCTGGGCCGGCCGCGCCCTCTACCTCGGCGGGTACTTCCGGTTCATCGGGCTGCTGCTGGGGCATCCGCCGCTGTTCGGCTCGAACTACGCGATCCGCGCCGACGCCTGGGCGCGGCTGCGCACGGTCGTCCAGCGCGACCGCGCCGACCTCCACGACGACCTCGACCTCGCGTGGTGGATCCAGCCCGACATGACCGTCGTCTACGACCGCACGCTCCGCGTCGGGATCTCGGCCCGGCCGTTCGAGAGCTTCGACGCGTTCGCGCGGCGCATCCGCATGGCCTTCCACACGCTCGCCGTCGAGTGGCGCGCGTGGCCGCCGCTCGACCGGCTGCAGGACCGCCGGGCGGCCGCGACCGAACTCGAGGCGCGGCGCATCGCCGAGGCCGCCGATCCCGAGCGCGACGGGCCGCGGTTCGCGTAGCCGGCGGGTTCGCGCGGCCGGCGCGTTCGCGCGGCAGCCGGATCGCCGGACGCCGGACGCCTACGCGCGGGGGCCGCTGCGCCGGTAGAGCGCCAGCAGGTCGCGCACCAGCTGGTGCGGCGACTCCTCGCACGGGCTGTGCCCGCTCTCGTACACCGCGAGTTCCGCGCCGAGGTCGTCCGCGAACGCGCGGTGCCGCTCGACCGGCCAGAGGTCGTGCGCGCCGACCGCGACGAGCTTCGGGATCGGCGCCGAACGGACCGCGGCGCGCACGTCGGGCGTCGCCTTCATGAGCTCGATGATGTCGTCGACGCTCTCGCGGCGGGTGAGCGCGAAGCGCTCGCGCACGAACGCGAGGCGGGCGGGCGGCACGCGGTTCAGGTTGTTGCGGATGCCCCACAGCATGAGCGCCGCGCCCTGGTGCGCGTTCGTGAACTCGGAGAGCACGCCGATGCGCTTCACGGTGCGGAACGCCTGGCCGACCTCGGGCGGGCAGCTGAGCAGCGCGAGGCTCGCGAACCGATCGGGACGCGCGACGAGCGCGAGTTGCGCGAGCGTGCCCGCGAAGCTGTACCCGAGGACGTGCGCGGGCCCGTCGCCGCGATCGAGGACCGACAGCAGGTCGTCGAGGAAGAGCGCCTCGTCGTAGTGCGGGCGCGGCGGGTCCAGTCGCCACGGGCCCGCCTCGGACGACTCGTACTGCCCCGCGAGGTCGAACGCCTCGACGCGGAATCCGGCATCGGCCAGCAGCGGCAGCATGAGGACGAAGTCCTCCTTCGAACCCGTGGCGCCGGGCACCAGGAGCACGCGCTCGCCGTCGACCGGTCCGGCCGCGAGTCCCGCGAGCGGTCCGGACGGCGCCTCGAACACGACGCGCTCGGCGCCTGCCGGGAGCGCACGCCAGTCGACGTCGGGGAGCGCGGCGTCGAGTTCGGCGGCACGGTCGGCCCAGCCGGGCTCGGCCGTCGGGATGCCGGCGCCGGGGCGCGCCTGCCCGCCGTCGAGGCCGCGCCGCCGGAGTGCGCCCATCCTGTCGCCGATCGCCATGCCATCACGATAACCGCCGCGCGCTCTCCCTCAGCGAACTCGGGCCGTGCGCGCATCCGAGCCGCGTACGCTGAGGGCATGCCGACCGTCGCACTCACGCTGGAGAACTTCGAGCAGACCATCCTCGAGGGGGGAACCGTCTTCGTCGACTTCTGGGCCGGCTGGTGCGGCCCCTGCATGATGTTCGCGCCCCACTACGAGGCCGCCGCAGCGGCGAATCCCGACCTCGTGTTCGCGAAGGTCGACACGGAGGACCAGCAGCAGCTCGCCGCGGCCATGAACATCACGTCGATCCCGACGATCATGGCGTTCAAGGACGGCATCGGCGTCTTCGCGCAGGCCGGTGCGCTGCCGCGCGCCGTGCTCGACGACCTCGTCTCGCAGGTGCGCGCGCTCGACATGGAGCAGGTCCGCGCCCAGCTCGCCGCCGACGAGTCGCAGGCCTCCTAGGCCGCGTCGCCCGGCTCGAGCGCCTCCGCGCCGCTCAGGTCGAGTTCCACGCCGAACGGCCGCGACTCGCCCGTGATCCGCGCGGGCACGCGGAGGTACTCCCCCGCCGCGCCCCGCGTGTCGAGCAGCGCGCCCCATCGTTCCTCGGCGTCGTGCCGGAGGAATCCCGCGTGCCGCGGCCGGTCGCCGCGCTCGGCGCCGCCGACCAGCTCGACGCCGATCCGGTAGCGCATCGACAGCCACCGGCTCGCGCGCGGCACGAGCACGGCGTGCTGGTCGGGTCCGCCGTGGATCCGAGCGAGCTCGATCGCCGCCTGGTGGCGCTGCGCATCCTCCACGTGCACGACCGCCCGGACCTCGCGCTCGGCGCCCGGGGCATCCACGAGCCGGAGGTCGGCGAGGCTCGACAGGTTGCCCCACTGGTCGGGGTTCGCCGGCCGGCGCTCCTGCGCGACCTTCACCGCGATCCACGCCAGGCACGCCGCGATGCCGAGGACGAGCGGCCAGAGCAGCCACGGCGGCGACGAGGGCCGCACGAAGCCCGTGAGCAGCAGCACGACGAGCAGGAGCAGGTACGGGAACGGCTCCCAGCGCAGGAGCGACTTGTAGCGCGGCACGGTTCCACGCTAGCGAACCGGCCGCGCGGGTCCGCTCAGGATGCCGCGTGCGGGGTGCTGCTCGTCGCCGGGGCGTCCGCGGCCGGCACGAGGTCGATCTCGAGCGGCACGGAGGTCTCGGGCTCGGCCCGCCGCTCCATCCGGACGAGGACGATGCCGCCGAGGATCGCCGCGCCGCCGAGCAGTTGCAGCGGGCTCAGGGCCTCGCCGAGGAGGACCCAGCCGATCACCCCGGCGAACACGACCTCGCTGAGGCCGAGGAACGCGGCCAGGCGCGAACCGAGCATGCCGATCGCGGCGATGCCGGCGACGTAGGCGAACGCCGTCGAGACGAGTCCGACGACCAGGAGCGGCACCATCGCCGGCGCGGTGCCGCCGAGGAAGTCGACGTCGCCGAACTCGGCGTGCATGGGCAGGAGCCCGGTCGCGCCGAGGACCGCGAGCGCGATCGCGCCGACCCAGAACCCGGCCGCGACGAGCGCGATGGGCGGCAGCGCATCGCCCGCGCGCTCGCCGAGCGCGTAGTAGACGCAGACGCCGATCATCGCGACGAGCGCGAAGAGCAGTCCGAGCGGGTCGAGGGACCCGCCGCCCGAGCCGACCATTCCCGGGCCGATCACGAGCACGAGTCCGATGATCGCGAGCACCGACCCGGCGAGGACGACCCGCTGCGGGAGGCGGCGCGTGCGCACCCAGGCGAAGAGCACGAGCGCGATCGGCGCGAGGTACTCGATGAGGAGCGTGGTCGAGACCGGGATGCGCTCGAGCGAGGCGTAGAACGCGAACTGCACGCCCGCGACCGCGACGAGTCCGTAGAGGAGCACGATCCACTTCGCCCGCCAGAGGGGGCGCAGGTCGAACTTCAGCGCGACGAGCGCCGGGATCGTGAGGAGCACGGCCGCCACGGCGATGCGCGTGAACACCGCGGCGCCGGGTGTCCACCCGGCCTCGAGCACGGGCTTCACGACCGCGCCGCCCGCGCCGAAGGCGAGCCCGGCCGCGAGGCCGAGCAGGATGCCGAGCATGCCACGCGACGCGCGCACGGCCCACCTCCCCGAGAGTTCGAATCGTCGGCTGCACGTTCGTTCGTCATGAGCGAACACGGCTGACGCTCATGACACTAGCGACGCCGGATGTCACTGGTCAAATGCATTTCACCCATGACATCGGCGCTATGCTCGCCCTGGGAGGCAGGCATGATCTTCACCGACGACACGGTCGCGGCGCTCGGGTTCGTGGCGGCGCTGGGCGACACCGTGCCCGAGGCATCCGAGTCGGGGCGCGACGAACTCGACGCACCCGCCCAGCTCGTCGCCCTGCTCGACCACTGGGGCTACTCGGGCCGCCGCGACGGCGACGAGCGCGAGCTCGCCGAGGTGCGCGAAGCGCGCGACCGCCTTCGGACGATGTGGCGGATGACCCGCGACGAGGCCGTCGACGAGGTCAACCTGGTCCTCGCCGAGGCGAACGCGCTCCCCCGACTGGTCCGCCACGACGACCTCGACTGGCACATCCACGCGACCTCGCTCGACGCGCCGCTCGCTGAGCGGATCCTCGTCGAGGCCGCGATGGCCTTCGTCGACGTGATCCGGGCCGACCAGATGAGCCGGCTCGCCGGGTGCGAGGCCGACGACTGCGCGGGCGTGTTCGTCGACCTGTCGCGGAACGGCTCGAAGCGGTTCTGCTCGACGCGGTGCGGCAATCGGGTCGCCGTGCGGGCGTACCGCGCTCGGGCGGGGGCGTAGGCGGTCGTCGCGGAGGCGCGAGCCGGGGCCGTTCCTAGCCGCAGCCCGCCTCGACGCGCACCATCGCGTCGTAGTCGGCGGGCGCGACGGTGAGGTCGTACGCCGCGAGCACGCCCGCGAACCGGTCGACGTACGCGCACGCGTAGGCGGCCGCGGGCGGCATCCACTCGCCCGGGCCCGAGTCGGACTTCGACTGGTTCGTCGGGCCGTCGACCGCCTGCAGGTTCGCCGGGTCGTTCGCGAACGCGGCACGCAGCTCGGGCGTCCACGCGTCGGCGCCGTGCCGCCAGGCGTACGAGAGCGGCACGACGTGGTCGATCTGGACCGCCTCGGACGTGTCCGGCCCGCGCACGAAGGCGATCACCGCGCCCGTGTACGCGTCGACGAGCCGGCCGGTCCTCACGATGCATCCGTTGCTGTCGGCGCGGAACACGACGTCGACGAGATCGCGGATCAGGACGTCGTTGCGCGTGTCGCACCCGTTGCCGTCGACGTCGGCCCAGGCCGCGCCGAACAGGTCGCGGTCGTACGGGGCCGCAGGATCGCCGTCGGCGACCACGAGGGCCGCCAGCTCGGCGTCCGATGGCGCCGAGCCGGGCGCCGAGCCGGGCGCGACGGGCGCCGCGGACGACCCGGCGGCGCCCTCGCCGGTCTGCGCGAGGATGCCGCGCTCCTGCAGCTCGGGCAGGACGAACCAGACGAAGGCGATGACGAGGACGATCAGGAGGAGCGACGTGCCGGAGAGGCGTCGGGTGCGCGCGGTCGTCGTGCGCCTGCGGCGCGATGGGGGCATCGCACCATCTTGGCGGATGCCGCGGACATCGAGCGCGTGCAGCACCGCGTCGTGACATGACGAAGGCCCCCGACTCCGAGGAGTCGAGGGCCTTCGAGAAGACGACGTACGCCGTGTCAGCGCTGCGCCAGGGCGAACCTAGCGGCGCAGGCCGAGACGCTCGATGAGCGCACGGTAGCGGTTGATGTCGACGTCGGCGAGGTAGCCGAGCAGACGACGACGCTGACCGACCAGGAGGAGCAGGCCACGACGCGAGTGGTGGTCGTGCTTGTGCTCCTTGAGGTGCTCGGTGAGGTCCTTGATCCGCTTGGTGAGGATCGCGATCTGGACCTCGGGGGACCCGGTGTCACCGGGGTGCGTCGCGTACTCTTCGATGATCGCCTTCTTGGTCTCTGCATCCAGTGCCATAGAGGGATCCCCTTCCTTCTCGTTGCGCGCTGCCCTCGGGCGGAATGCCTGGGCTCTCTTGATGCGCGGCCGATTCACGGCAACCTGAAGAGTCTACCAGTGATGGGGTGCGGCCGCGAACCCGGGCGGACCGAGGCCACCACCCGTGATGGCCTCCCAGCTCGGGTTCAGGCTCCACCGAGGTGCCCTCCAGTTTGAGGCATATTATGAAAGGTTGTGCGCGCCCGCCCACATCGCCCGCCGAGAGAGAGCCCGGGATGAGCAACGAGGCACCCACCGAGCAGCACCCGAGCCCCCGCAACCGTCCGCCGGCGGGGACGGCGCGTCGGGGACCGAGGGGCTCCGTCGTCCGGCAACACCGCACGCTCGCAGGGTGAACGGCAGAGGCACGATCGTCTTCGGGAGCATCCTCGCGATGGTGAGCGGCGCACTCAGCGCGGCCTACATCCTTGGGGTCCTCGTCGCCCGCGAGCCGTTCCCCGGACACACGTGGGACGACCTCGAGAAGGCGTTCCCGGGGCGCACGGCCTGAACGTCTTCTACCTCCTCGTGGACATCGCGATCCTCGGGGTCGGCATCTTCTCGGCTGCCAACTCCGGCAGGCCCGAGAAGGGCGCCACCATCCGGACGACGGGCATCCTCGTCCTGGCTGTCCAGATCCTCGAGTTGGTCGCCGGCGCAGCCGTTCTGGGACTTGCTGGGATCCCCGACATGAGCACCTATTCCAGCAGCATCGGTGGATGGGGCATGGGCGTCCTGCTGGCGTTCGGCGGGCATGCCCTGTCGAAGTCGGAAGTCCAGTCGGGGGCCGGATCGAGCGAACCGTCGCACTCACTCGGGCAGGAGGAGCGCCGGCGCCACACGGTCAAGGTTCTGGCGTATGCAGCACTCGGCACTGTCGTGGCCGTTGCAGCCCTGATCATCTTCACGTTCGCGACCGCGGAGCACTGGACGAAGGTCGACGTGCCGGAGCATCCCGCGACCTTCCATACCGAGGAGTACCTCACCGGCGAGTACGACGTGGTCGACGACAAGGCGGATGTCTGCTGGGTCGGTCAGTACTGGACCGACTGCATCAATGCGCACGTCGACGAGTTCAACCATGCGTGCGCGGGCGTCTCGCTGACCTTCTCGGCGAGATTCACGTGCAACGGCTACAGCAGCATGATCGACCGGATGAAGGCAGATGACGACGACGGCTGGGGCACGGTTGCGTCCCTCGGCAGTTACGGGCACCTGAGAAGTTCTGCGGTCACTGCCACCCGCGAGGTCTCGAACAACGACTATCGACCCGAGGTGACCCACGAGGCGGTCTGCTACCTGAGCTTCTTCGGCGAATGCGAATAGCGCTGAAGCGTACGAATCCGGGCTTCGCCGCAGCGCGACTCGTCAGGTCAGGATCTTCCAGAATGAGTCCTTTCGCGTGATCTTGCCGTCACCGTCGAACTCGAGCAGGTCGACGCCGCGCACTTCCAACCGCACCCCGGAGATCGTCGTGCCGGTCAGCGTCCACTCCGAGACCCCGAACCCGTCATCACCGACCCAGTGGCGATCGTCGCCGTAGTGCACATCGGGAATACCGGCGAACCGGGTAGCGAGTCCGGCCCGCACGTCGCGCCTGCCGACATACGCGTCGCCGCGCGGTGCCGCACCCCTGGGCATGTAGAACACGCAGTCGTCGGCGAAGTACCCCATGATCTCGTCGAGGTTGTGCGCGTTGAACGCCCCGAGGAATCCCTCCAGCACTTCACGCGTCACCGACCCCGAAGCAGCATCCGTCCCGGCCATGTCGCCCCCCTCCAGACCCTTGCTCAACGGTAGTGAGCCGATGCCCGCCTTCGCCCGAGTCGTGGACGATCCGACGCCGGCGCCCGGGCGGATCGACACCCCCGCACGGGGGTGTGACTGCGACGACCAGCCTAGATAGTTTGTGAGCACCACTCGTGTTCCCCGGGAAGGGTGCATGCGATGACGCAACGTTCGGCACCGCAGCGGACGGGGAGCCCGCGAACGGCGGGATCATCACCCTCATCGCGGTGGCGATCCTCGGGCTCTTCCTCCTCGTCTGGGCGGTCATCCTCGGCGCCTCGATCGGCGCCGCCATGAATGGGGAGACCGCCGACATCGCGAACGAGTACGTGGTCGCGGCCGGCGCGCTCGGCACGCTCCTCGCGAGCCTCACCTCCGCGGCGATCGGGTCGACGATCGCGGTGGTCAAGACCGAGCAGTCCGGGAAGCAGCGCGAGTCGTTCGCGGCGGCGGTCGAGTGGACCAAGGACGACGACGAGGCATCCGCCGCGCCCATCTTCGAGCCGCAGGGGTTCCGCATCTCCGACGTGTCGGAGCGACTCGGCGGCCGGGTGAAGGCCGCGATCGCGGTCTACCTCCTCGTGGGGATCTCGGTGCTCGTCGTGTGGCTCTTCATCGACGACCTGAGTCCCGGCGTCGTCTCGTCGTTCGCGCTGTCGCTCGTCGGTTGGCTGGTCGGAGCGGCGAGCATCGTGTTCGAGGATGCCCCGCCCACGGGCGGACCGGCACCGACATCGACCCCGGCGCCGGAGCCCACGCCGTGACCGGCGAGAGCTGGACCCGGGCACTGCGCACCCAGGGCAGTCGGCGGCTGCTCGACCTGATCGCGATCGCCGTGCTCGTCGCGTTCATCGCGATCTGGTTCGCCGTCCTCTACCGCTCGCTCGTCGAGGTCGGCCCCAGCGCGCAGACGGACACCCCGGAGTCCCTGAGCGAGGGCCTGACCGCCGCCGCGGGCGCGATCACGACCCTGCTCGCGACGCGGACCGCGTCCGTCCTCGGCTTCACGATCACCGAGTTGCGCGGAGAGAAGCCGAGGCAGGTCACCCCATCGGCGCTGAACGCGAACCTGAACTGGTCGACCAAGGCCGCGATCATCGTCTACGTCATCGTCGGCGTGGCGGTCGTCCTGACCTGGCTCTGGTTGAACGTGGCGGCCCCCGAGGTCGTGACCGCCTACGCGCTCGGACTCCTCGGCTGGCTGGGCGGCGCCGCCGGCGTGGCCTTCGCGACGCGGGCGCCGGCGATGCCGCCGATCCCGCCGACCCCACCGGTGGAAGACTGATTCCCATGCCGTTCCGCACCAAGCGCGTGTACGACCCGGCCGAGGCATCCGATGGCGAGCGGATCCTCGTCGACCGCCTGTGGCCGCGCGGCGTCTCGAAGGAGCGCGCCGAGCTCGACGCGTGGGAGAAGGATGCCGCACCCTCCCCCGCGCTCCGCACCGAGTGGCATCACGCCGAGGACCGGCCGGGCACGTTCGACGCCTTCGCGGCGCGCTACCGGGACGAGCTCGACGAGAATCCCGCGGCGGCCGCACTGCTCGAGCGCGGGCGGGCGGCGGATGCCTCGGGCGAGACGATCACGCTCCTGTTCGGCGCGCGCGACGAGACCCGGAACCACGCGACCGTCCTGCTCGGCTGGCTCGTCGCCCACGGCGCGACTGCCCGCTGACCCCGCCCTCGCCTGCGCGCGTCGAAACCCGCGCCCAATCGCGCTCCCCGGGCCGTGCCGGACACCTGGTCCCCTACCGGACACCGGCATGGACGTGTCCAATGCGCGGCGAGGTGTCCGGTGCGCAGGGGGTGTCCGGCGGGCGGGGAGGGCAGGCAGGCAGGCAGGCAGGCAGGCAGGCAGGCAGGCAGGCCGGGCAGGCAAGGCCGGCGGCGCGACGCGGCGCGGCGCGACGCGACACGGAATAGCCGAGCGCGCAGGACCGTTTCCATGCGTGTGCATGAGTCCGCTCCGATCCCCGTCGACGTCGCGGTGATCGGCGCGGGCCAGGCGGGCCTGTCGGCCGCGTACCACCTGCGCCGGCGCGGGTTCGAGCCCGTCACGCGCGCGGGCGCAGCGGGCGAGCACCCCGAGGATGCCCCGACCTTCGTCGTCCTCGACGGCGAGGATGCCCCGGGCGGCGCATGGCGGCACCGCTGGGCGACCCTTCGGATGGGCACGGTCAACGGCATCCACGAGCTGCCCGGATTCCCCGTGCCGCCGGCCGATCCCGCAGCCTCGGCGCGGGACATCCTGCCGCCCTACTTCGCCGAGTACGAGCGCCGGTTCGACCTCGACGTGCAGCGTCCGGTGCAGGTCCGCGCGGTGCGCCGCGCCGACGACGACCCGCAGGGGCGGCTGCTCGTCGAGACCGAGCGGGACGACGCCGCGACGCCGACCGGCTCGCGCACCTGGGCCGCCCGGTACGTGATCAACTCGACCGGAACGTGGACGCGCCCGTTCCGGCCGTGGATCCCGGGCGCCGACCGGTTCGCGGGCCGCCAGCTGCACGTCGCCGACTACGCCTCGGCCGACGAGTTCGCCGGGCAGCGCGTCGTGATCGTCGGCGCGGGCGTGTCCGCGGTGCAGCTCCTCGATGAGCTCTCGCACGTCGCGGACACCTTCTGGGTGACGCGACGCGAGCCCGAGTGGGTCGAGGAGGACTTCGACGTTCCCGCGCGGGTCGCCGCGATCGCGGGGGTCGAGGCGCGCGTGCGCGAGGGCCTGCCGCCCGGCAGCGTCATCGCGGTGACGGGCATGCACTGGACGCCATGGGCGCGCGCCGCCGACGCGCGCGGCGTGCTCGTGCGGCATCCGATGTTCGCCTCGATCGAGGAGCACGGCGTGCGGATGCCCGATGGCACGTTCGAGCCCGCGGACGCGATCCTCTGGGCGACCGGGTTCCGGCCCGCGGTCTCCCATCTCGCGCCGCTCGGACTGCGGACGCCGCTGGGCGGATTCCGCGTCGCGGACACGCGCTCGCTCGACGACCCGCGGCTGTTCCTGATCGGCTACGGACCGTCGCAGTCGACGGTCGGCGCGAATCGGGCGGGCCGCGACGCCGTGCGGTGGATCGCGGCGGAGCGGCGCGCGGCCGGTGAGCACGCGGCCTGACGCGAGGCGGCCGTCGCGGATGGTCTCGAGACGCGTCGGCTCCGCCGGCGCTCCTCGACCACCGGGGCTCCTCGACCACCGGGGCTCAGAACGTCGTGATCCCCCGCGAGCGGAACTGCTCGCGCACGCGCTCGACGAGCTCGGGCTCGGGCGAGCGCGTGTCGTCGAGCTGGTACTCGCGCCCGAGCCGCTCCCACTTCGACCGGCCGAGCTGGTGGAACGGCAGGACCTCGAGCCGCTCGACGTTCGTCCAGGGCGCCACGATGTCGGCCGCGGCCTCGACGTTGTCCCACCCGTCGGTGAGGCCCGGCACGAGCACGAAGCGGACCCACACCGGGTTGCCGTTCGCGTGCAGCCGGTTGCCGAAGTCGATCGTCGGCTGGAGGGACCGCGTGGTCGTCCGCTGGTAGTCCGACTCGAGGCCCGACTTCACGTCGAGCAGCACCAGGCTGGTGTGGTCGAGCAGGTCGTCGCTCGCTCCGGCTCCGAGGAAGCCGGACGTGTCGAGCGCGGTGTGGATGCCCCGCGCCGCGCACTCGGCGAACAGCCGTTCGACGAACTTCGGCTGCAGGAGCGGCTCGCCGCCGCTCACGGTGACCCCGCCGCCGGTCGCCCGGAACACGCCCTCGTAGCGGGAGATGCGCGTCACGATGTCCGTCAGCGCCACGGGGGTGCCGTCACGGGTCATCCACGTGTCGGGGTTCTGGCAGTACAGGCAGCGCAGCGGACACCCGGAGAGGAAGATCGTCATCCGGGTGCCCGGGCCGTCCGCACCCGTGGCGAGGTCCCACGAATGCACCATCCCGATCTCCCCGGCGCGCCGGGCGCGGAACTCCGCCTCCCGGTCCTCGTCGACCATCGGCATGCCGAGTTCGACGAGGGCGTGGGCGTTCGCCTCGAGCTTCGAGGAGATCGGGGGCATCCGCGGGCCTAGCGCTCGTGGAAGGTGCGGTTGAGGACGTCGAGCTGCTGCTCGCGGGTCAGGCGGACGAAGTTCACCGCGTAGCCCGAGACCCGGATGGTGAGCTGCGGGTACAGCTCCGGGTGCTCCATGGCGTCCATGAGCGTCTCGCGCTGGAGCACGTTGACGTTCATGTGGTAGCCGCTCGCCCCGAAGTAGGCGTCGAGGATGCCGGCCAGGTTGGTCGACTGCTCGTCCGCGGTCCGGCCGAGGCCCGACGGGAGGATCGTGCTCGTGAGCGAGATGCCGTCCTGCGACTGGCGGTACGGGAGCTTCGCGACCGACAGCGCCGAGGCGAGCATGCCGTGGGTGTCGCGGCCGTTCATCGGGTTGGCACCCGGGGAGAACGGCTCGCCCGCGCGGCGGCCGTCGGGCGTGTTGCCGGTGGCCTTGCCGTAGACGACGTTCGAGGTGATCGTGAGCACCGACTGCGTCGGAACGGCGTTCCGGTAGGTCGGGTGGCTGCGGATCTTCGCCATGAACGCCTCGACCAGGCCGACCGCGATCGCGTCGGCACGGTCGTCGTCGTTGCCGTACGTCGGGAACTCGCCCTCGGTCACGTAGTCGACGACCACGCCGCGCTCGTCGACGACGGGCGTGACGGTCGCGTACTTGATGGCCGACAGCGAGTCGGTCGCGACCGCGAGGCCGGCGATGCCGCACGCCATGGTGCGCAGCACCTCCTTGTCGTGGAGGGCCATCTCGATGCGCTCGTACGCGTACTTGTCGTGCATGTAGTGGATGACGTTGAGCGCCTCGACGTAAGTCGCGGCGAGCCAGTCCATGGTCTGGTCGAACCGGGCGTACACGTCGTCGTAGTCGAGCGGCTTGCCCGCCTCGACCGGCGCGAACGCCGGGGCGACCTGCTTGCCGCTGACCTCGTCGCGTCCGCCGTTGATGGCGTAGAGGAGGGTCTTCGCGAGGTTCACGCGCGCTCCGAAGAACTGCATCTGCTTGCCGACGGCCATCGGCGAGACGCAGCACGCGATCGCCGCGTCGTCGCCCCAGGCGGTGCGGATGTGCTCGTCGGACTCGTACTGGACCGCCGAGGTGTCGATCGACACCTTCGCGGCGAACTCCTTGAATCCCTGCGGCAGGTCCGGGCTCCAGAACACGGTCATGTTCGGCTCGGGCGCCGGCCCGAGGTTGTAGAGGGTCTGGAGCATCCGGAACGAGTTCTTGGTGACCAGCGTGCGCCGGTCCTCGCCCATGCCGCCGATCGACTCGGTGACCCAGGTCGGGTCGCCCGAGAACAGCTCGTCGTACTCGGGGGTGCGCAGGAACCGGACGATCCGCAGCTTGATGACGAAGTCGTCGACGAGCTCCTGAGCGAACTCCTCGGTGATCGTGCCCTCGGCGAAGTCGCGCTCGACGTAGACGTCGAGGAAGGTCGAGATGCGACCGATCGACATCGCCGCGCCGTTCTGCTCCTTCACCGCGGCGAGGTAGCCGAAGTACAGCCACTGGACCGCCTCCTGCGCGGTCTCGGCGGGGCGGCCGATGTCGAAGCCGTAGCCGGCCGCCATCTCCTTCAGCTCGGCGAGCGCGCGCAGCTGCTCGGCGTGCTCCTCGCGAGCCCGCACGACGTCCTCGGTGAAGGGCGTGGTGTCGAGGATCAGCTTGTCGGCCTTCTTGGCCGCGATGAGCGCGTCGACGCCGTAGAGCGCGACACGGCGGTAGTCGCCGATGATGCGGCCGCGGCCGTAGGCGTCGGGCAGGCCGGTGATGATGTGCGAGCTGCGGGCCGCGCGGACCGCCGGGGTGTACCCGTCGAAGACGCCCTGGTTGTGGGTCTTCCGGTATTGCGTGTAGACGGTGCGGAGGGTGTCGTCGACCTCGTAGCCGTAGGTCTGGAGGGCACCCTCGACCATGCGCCAGCCGCCGTTGGGCATGATGGCGCGCTTGAGCGGGGCATCCGTCTGGAGCCCGACGACCAGTTCCTGGTCGCGGTCGATGTAGCCGGGTGCGAAGGCGGTGATGCCGGCGGGCGTGTGCGGGTCGACGTCGTAGACGCCCTTCTCGCGCTCCTCCGGGAACATGCCGCTGAGCTTGCCCCAGATGGCGCTCGTGCGCTCGGTCGCGCCGGCGAGGAACGACGCGTCGCCCTCGTACGGCGTGTAGTTGCGCTGGATGAAGTCGCGCACCTCGATGCGGTCCTGCCAGGGTCCGGATGCGAACCCTCGCCAGGCCCGTCCGTGCGGGTCGTCCAGGTCGAGGCTCCGCTCGGCACCGGTCTGCAGCGTCATGTCCCACTCCTCAGCGAATCTCTTCGTCCGCTCGTTCCTGTCGGGCGGACACGGAGGGGCCATCGGCCGGCTGTTCGCCGCCCGGTCCTTCCCCCCGCGTTCCACGGTACGCCCGTCGTGCCGCGCGGTCGAGAAGTCTGTGGTCTGACCACAGCGGACCGGCATTTTCGACCCGATCTTTGTGGTCTGACCACAAAGCCCCCGGGCGTGCCCCGGCTCAGGGCGCGAACGGGAAGATCGCCGGCCAGCCGTTGTGCGCGTAGACGATGACGCAGAACACGATCGCGTCGAACGCGAGGTGGACGACGAGCACGTACGTGAGCGACTTCGTCAGCTTGAACGTGTACCCCTGCACGAGCGCGAACGGAATCGTGAGCAGCGGCCCCCACGACCGGTAGCCGAGCTCCCAGAGGAACGAGACGAACACCACGGCCTGCAGCGCGTTCGCCTGCCAGGTCGGGAAGTGACGCCGCAGCAGCGCGAACACCGTGCAGACGAAGAACAGCTCGTCCCACGTGCCGACCGCGTTCACGCCCACGAACAGGCGCGCGATCTCGCTCGGCTCGGTCACGGTCGGCCAGTTCTGGTAGACGCCCGACGAGATGAAGTAGAACGGCAGGATGACCCAACCGGCGCCCACCACCGCGACGAGGTAGATCCACTGCGTGCGCGTCCACCGCCGCCCGGTGCGCCACGGGAACACGATGACGTGGTCGCGGTAGACGAACCGCGAGATGAGGAACGGCACCGCGACCGCGGCCCCGAGCACGAGCGCGAAGCGCACCATCGCCGGCCACGTGATGTCGGCCGCGAGCGGCATCGTCGAGATGATCGCCTGGCCGAGCGCGATGAGCAGCAGGTCGGGAGCGAGGCGGCTCGTGCGGCCCGAGCGGTCGCACAGCCAGGCCGCGACGAGTCCCGCCGCGAGCATCGCGTAGCCGAGCACGGGCACGAGGAACCCGAACAGGGCGACCGCGGCCCCGCACACGAGCACGGCCGGGACGAGCGCGATCGGATGGGTGCGCACGGGGTCGGTGTCCACCCGCGCGGCGGGTGCGGTCTCTGGCACGGTGCCAGCCTGCCATGCGCCGTCCTCCCCCGCTCGTCGGCGGTCCGTGCCAGCATCGAGCCATGACCTCGACGCAGCGGGTGACCCACGCCATCGTCCCCCCGTACCTGCTCGCCCGCATCGCGGAGGCCGGCTCCTACCGGTTCCCCATCGCCGCCGACGCGGCGCGCCGCTCGCTCCTGCGCGATGAACCGGTCCGCGAACAGCGGCTGCTCGGGGACCGCCCGCCGTCGGCGCTGCCGGATGCGGCATCCTCCCCCGACCGCCGCATCTCGGACGCGGGCGGCCGCGCCACCCTGCCCGGCAAGCTGGTCCGCCGCGAGGGCCAGCCGGCCACCGGTGACGACGCTGTCGACGAGGCGTACGACGGCCTCGGCGACACCCACCGCATGTTCGACCGCGTGTTCGGCCGCGACTCGATCGACGGCGAGGGCATGCCGCTCGAGGCGACCGTCCACTACGGCGATCGCTACGACAACGCGTTCTGGGACGGCGAGCGGATGGTCTTCGGCGACGGCGACGGCGAGGTGTTCACGGGCTTCACGAACTCGCTCAGCGTGATCGGCCATGAACTCGCGCACGGCGTCACCGAGCGCACCGCGAACCTGCGCTACCAGGGGCAGTCGGGCGCGCTCAACGAGCACGTGTCCGACGTGTTCGGCGCGCTCGTCGAGCAGTACGCGCTCGGGCAGGACGCCGAGGCCGCCACCTGGCTCATCGGCGAGGACATCTTCACGCCCGAGGTCCAGGGCCGGGCGCTCCGGGACATGCTGCACCCGGGCACCGCGTACGACGACGACGTCCTCGGCGCCGACCCGCAGCCCGCCCGCTTCCGCGACTTCATCACGACCGAGGAGGACAACGGCGGCGTCCACCTGAACTCGGGCATCCCGAATCGCGCGTTCGCGCTCGCGGCGACCGAGCTCGGCGGGTTCGTCTGGGAGCACGTCGGCCGCATCTGGTACGACACGCTCACCTCGGGCCGCCTCGGCACGGATGCCACGTTCGCCGAGTTCGCCGCCGAGACCCTCCGCTCGGCGGGCACGCGCTTCGGCGAGGGCTCGCGCGAGCAGCAGGCGGTCCGACACGGCTGGGAGGAGGTCGGCGTCGAGCCGGAGTAGCATCACCGCCATGGACGTCATCGTCTCCCGGAGCGGGGGGATCGCGGGCATCCGGCTCGTCTGGGAGGTCTCGGTCGACGACCAGCCCGACCGCGACGACTGGGTCGTGCTGCTGGCCGGGATCCCGTGGACGGCCGTGCCGCCCGCACCCCCGGAGCCGGATCGGTTCGTCTACCGGATCGTGTGCGAGCCGCACGAGGCGACGCTCGCCGAGCGGCAGCTCATCGGGCCGTGGCGGCAGCTCGTCGATCGCGTGCGCGAGACGACGGACCCGCGCCGCGCAGGGCCCGCACGACCCCGATCGTGATCAGCGCCTGCGCGCCGAGGTAGGTCGACATCACCACGAGGTCGTGGAGGGCGAACTCGTAGCCCGGCAGGAACCGGCCGAGCGCGAGCACCGAGTCGGAGACCACGAACAGCGCACCGCCGATCGCGACGAGCGGCCCGCGTGCGGCGGCGAGCGCCGCCATCGTCCCGAGCACCGCGCCGTAGACTGCGACGGGCACGAGGAGCGCGCCGAGGTGCGGGGCGAGCAGCGCCAGGAAGCCCGCGTACCAGGCCGCGTAGACGAGCGTCCAGCCGGGAGGCCGGCGCCGGCCGAGCCCGTGGCCGCCGAGCCGGAGGAACAGCACCACGTACGCCAGGTGGGCGGCGAGGAAGGCGAGGAGCCCGGGCACGAACCATCCGTCGACGCTCAGCAGTACGTCGCCGAGCCACGAGGCCGCCAGCGCGGCGAGCAGCAGCAGCACCGGGGCGTCGCGTCGCGGACGTACGGCGACGACCGCCGCGGCAACGAGCAGCGGCACCAGCAGCGCCTTGGTCAGGGTGATCGCCCAGCCGGGGCCGGTCTGCAGCAGCACCAGGTGGATCAGGGAGAGGGCGGCGTACGACCACAGCAGTCGTCGGGCTCCAGGGCTCACGTCGTCGTGTCCTTCGGGGATCAGGAGGGGAGGCGATCATCATACGAGGCGCACCCGGCGAGCCCCCGCGGGCGGACTGCGGTAACCGGGCGAAATGTTTCGCAGCGGCGACCAGCGGTGCGCTAGCTTTCGGATTCGAGCGCTTCTGAGAGCGCTCTCTCCGTTTCTGTACCCCCGAAGAAAGCGTGCGGACATGACCGATTTCCCCGAACTCTCCAAGTGGCTCCAGGCGCTGCCCGAGACCTTCGAGACCAAGAAGAAGCTCTTCGGCAAGACCGTCATCCACAAGCCCTCGGGCGAGAAGGTCATCGAGGGATTCCGCTACTTCCGTTCGAGCATCGACGAGGTCATCGCGGCGTTCGAGAGCGGGGACCTCGCCGCCGCACAGAACCTCGAGTACGCCTACGACGAGGACGGCGACGTCGACACCAGCTCGGTCGCCCTGCTGCTGGCCTACACGAAGAGCGGCGCGTTCCTCGCCGCCCAGCCCCAGGAGTACCAGGAGTACGTGCCGGTGCTGGTGCGCGAGCCGCGCTTCTTCCCCGGTTCGACCGCGCTGGTCGAAGAGCTCGACCAGACCAGCTGAACGCCGGTTCGAACGCGCGGTGTCGTCCCCTCCGGGGCGGCACCGCGGTCGTTTGAGCCGCCCCGGTCCGGTGCGCCAGACTGAGCGCCATGCCCGCCGCGCTTCCACCCGAGCCGACCCCCGCCGAGTACCTCGAGCACCGCCGGTCGGCGCACATCGCGGGCACCGCGCCGTCGCTGATCGCGATGCTCGGCCCGGCATTCGGGTCCGCCGCGCTCGCGGCGGTCGGCGTGTTCGCGTTCGCCCTCCTCGGAGGGACCCTGATCGGGTTCCTCGGCGCCGACCCGAACCCGTTCTTCACGTTCGCGCTGGTCGCGGCCATCCTCACGTTCCCCGGCGTCCTGGTGTTCAGCGCCGTCGCGACCCGTCGCCGGCTGCTCGACCGGCGCCTCCGGATCGACCGGTTCGCCGCGTCGCAGGGCTACGCCTACGCCGAGGGCGGCACGGTCCGGTTCCCGGGGATCGTCTTCGCCCAGGGCGGCGGCCGCACGGTCACCGAGCACGTCCGCTCGGTCGCCGGGCGCGAGGTCGAGGCGGGCAACTACCGGTACACGACCGGCAACGGGAAGAGCGAGACCACGCACTTCTGGAGCTACGTCGCGATCCGCCTCGACGCCCCGCTCCCCCACATGGTGCTCGACGCGACCTCGAACGACACCTGGGGAAGCAGCCTGCCGACCGCGATCGGCCGCGCGCAGCGGCTCGAGCTCGAGGGCGACTTCGACCGCTCGTTCCGCCTGTACGTGCCCGACGGGTACGAGCGCGACGCGCTGTACGTCTTCACGCCCGACCTCATGGCGCTCCTCATCGACCACGCCGCGCAGGACGACCTCGAGATCGTCGACGACTGGATGCTCTGCTACCGGCAGGGCACGGCGGACCTCGCGGACCGTCGGTGGTGGGCGCAGCTCGGCGCACTCACGTCGACCGTTGCCGACCGGCTCGCCGACCGCGGCGAGCGCTACCGCGACGAGCGCGTGGCCGAGAACCTCCGCGCCGCCGAGGCGCACTTCGCAGGCGTGGACGCGCCCGCCCCGCGGATCGCGACCGGCGGTCGGCGGCTGCGGACGCGCCTGCCGCTCCCGACCCTGCTTGGCGGGATCGGCTTCGTCGCGCTCGCGGCGTGGTTCTGGCTGTCCGACATGTTCGGGTGGTGACGCGGGCGAGGTGATCCGGCGTCAGCCGACCGGCTCCAGGCGCACCACGACGGCCTTCGACACGGGCGTGTTGCTGCCGATCGCGGTGCTGCCGAGCGGCACGAGCACGTTGGCCTCCGGATAGTAGGCGGCCGCGCAGCCGCGCGAGGTCGGATACTCGACGATCCGCTGGTCGCGCAGCACGCGGTCGGGCTCCCCCGGCCACTCGCTCACCACGTCGACCCGGTCGCCGTGCGCGAGGCCGAGGTCGGCGAGGTCGTCGGGGTTCACGAAGACCACGTCGCGCCCCTTGCGGATGCCACGGTACCGGTCGTTCAGGCTGTAGATCGTCGTGTTGAACTGGTCGTGGCTCCGCAGGGTCTGCAGGATCAGCCGACCCGGGGGCAGCTCCAGGTGCTCGAGGGCGTTGGCCGTGAAGTTCGCCCTCGCGGTCGCGGTCGCGAACGTGCGCGAGTCCCGCGGGCCGTTCGGCAGGATGAATCCGCCCACGCGGCGGACATCCTCGTTGAAGGTGGCGAACCCGGGCACCACGCGCGAGATGCGGTCGCGGATGACGTCGTAGTCGGCGGTCATCGCCTCCCAGTCGATGCCGTACCGGTCGCCGAGCGTGGCGCGCGCCATCCCGGCGACGATCGCGACCTCGCTGCGCACCTCGCCGCCGATCGGCGGCAGCGCGCCGTGGCTGCCGTGCACCGCGCACACCGAGTCCTCGACCGAGACGAACTGGGCGCCGGAGGCCTGCACGTCGATCTCGGTGCGCCCGAGGGCGGGGAGGATCAGCGCCTCCTCGCCGGTGACGACGTGCGAGCGGTTGAGCTTGGTCGAGACCTGCACGGTGAGCCGCGTGCCGCGCATCGCCGCCTCGGCGGCGAGGGTGTCGGAGATCGCGCCGACGAAGTTGCCGCCCATCGAGACGAACACCTTCACCTCGCCCCGCTGCATCGCGGCGACCGTGTCGACCGCGTCGAGGCCGTGCCGGCGGGGCGGCTCGAACGCGAACTCCCGGCCGAGCGCGGCCATGAACGACTCCGGCATCTTCTCCCAGATGCCCATGGTGCGATCGCCCTGCACGTTCGAGTGACCGCGGATCGGCGACGCGCCCGCGCCGGGCCGGCCGATGTTGCCGCGGAGGAGCAGGAGGTTCACGACCTCCTTGATCGTGTCGACGCCCTTCCGCTGCTGCGTGAGGCCCATCGCCCACGTGATGATCACGCGGTCGGCCGCGAGGTACCGCGCGGCGAGGTCGTCGACCTCCTCGAGCTCGAGCCCGGTCGCACGCAGCACCTCGTCGTCGTCCAGGTCGGCGAGTCCGGCGGCGAACGCCTCGAACCCGGCGGTGTGACGGTCGATGAAGTCGCGGTCGAGCACCGTGCCCGGGGCATCCGCCTCGGCCTGGAGGACCCGCTTGGAGACCGCCTGCAGGAGCGCCATGTCGCCGCCCGACCGGATCTGCAGGAGCCGGTCGGCGATCGCCGTGCCCTTGCCGAGGAGGCCGCGGACCTTCTGCGGGTTCTTGTAGCGGATGAGCCCCGCCTCGGGCAGCGGATTCACCGCGACGATGCTGCCGCCGTTCCGCTTGGTCTCCTCGAGCGCGGTGAGCATGCGCGGATGGTTCGTCGCGGGGTTCTGGCCCATGACGATGACGAGGTCGGCCTTGCCGAAGTCGTCGTACGCGATCGTCGACTTGCCGATGCCGATGGTCTCCACGAGCGCGGTGCCGGTCGACTCGTGGCACATGTTCGAGCAGTCGGGCAGGTTGTTGGTGCCGTAGGCCCGAACGAAGAGCTGGTACAGGAACGCCGCCTCGTTGGACGTGCGGCCGCTCGTGTAGAACGCGGCCTCGTCGGGCGAGTCGAGCCCGTTCAGGTGCCCGGCGACGATCTCGAACGCGCGCTCCCAGGACACCGGCTCGTAGTGGTCGCTGCCGGCGGGCTTGTGGACCGGCTCGGTGAGCCGTCCCTGCTGGCCGAGCCAGTACTCGGTCGAGTCCAGCAGGGAGGTGAGCGAGCGCTCCGACCAGAACGAGCGCGGGACCGTGAGCGGCGTCGCCTCCCACGTGACGGCCTTCGCGCCGTTCTCGCAGAACTCGAACGGCGTGCGGTGGCCGGGGTCGGGCCACGCGCAGCTCATGCAGTCGAAGCCCTCCTTCTGGTTCATGTTCAGGAGGACCTTCGCCGCGCGCCCCGGGCCGAGGTTCCGCACCGCGAGGTCGAGCGAACGAACGACCGCCTCGGGGCCGACGGCTTCGCGCTTCGGGTGGCCGACCTCGAGGTCGGGGTACTCGGCGTGCTCGGGGATCGTGCGGCTCATGCGCCGGCCCCGGCCGCGACGGGCTGGGCGGGTGCGGGCTGCGGCTGCGGCTCCTGCATGCGCGCGTCGCCCGAGTACACGACGAAGCATGCCCCGCGCACGAACCCGATGAGGGTCATCCCGACCTCGTTCGCGAGGTCGACCGCGAGCGACGACGGCGCCGACACCGCGACGAGCGCCGGGACGCCCGCCATCGACGCCTTCTGCGCGAGCTCGAACCCGGCGCGCCCGGAGACCACGAGCGCGAGGCCCGGCCGCGGGAGCACGCCCTCGCGGAACGCCCAGCCGATCACCTTGTCGACCGCGTTGTGCCGCCCGACGTCCTCGCGGACCACGAGCACCTCGTCGCGCGCGACGTCGACGAGCGCGGCCGCGTGCAGTCCGCCCGTGCGCGCGAACACGGCCTGCGCGCCGCGCATCCGGTCGGGCCATCCGCTCACCGTCGTCGGGTCGAGGCGCACCGGGTCACGGTCGACCGGGAACGCCGAGCGCTGCCGGACGGCGTCGATCGAGTCCTTGCCGCAGATCCCGCACGCGCTCGTCATCGTGAGGGCGTGGAGCGCCGACGCCGGCAGCGGACCCGCGGTCGGCGCGAGCGTCACGTCGAGCACGTTGTAGGTGTTCTCGGCGGAGCCATCGGACGAGGGTTCGCCCGCGCAGTGGCGCGCGGCGAGCACGTCGGCGCCGTGCCGGATCACGCCTTAGGAAACGAGCAGGCCGATCGCGAGCTCGACGTCGTGCCCGGGCGTGCGCATCGTGACCGCGAGCGGACGACCGCCGACGCGGATCTCGAGCGGCTCCTCGACGGTGAGTTCGTCCTCGCGCCGGGAAGTGCGCTCGCCGAGGGTGTAGCGGGTGACGCGACGTCGCGCCGTGATGCGGCTCATGCGATCCAGTCTCGCACCGGGCATGCGAACGGGCCGCCGGGGAACCCGGCGGCCCGTGCACGCTGAGGTTGCGTTCGGAGGATCGTCGTTCAGCTCACGCCGAGCAGGTCGATCACGAAGATCAGCGTCTTGCCGCTCAGGCGGTGTCCGCCGCCGGCGGGGCCGTAGGCCTTGGCGGGCGGGCAGACGAGCTTGCGGCGGCCGCCGACCTTCATGCCCGGGATGCCCTCCTGCCATCCGGAGATGAGCGCCTGGAGCGGGAAGTTGATCGACTGGCCGCGGTTCCAGGAGGAGTCGAACTCCTCGCCGGTCTCGTACTCGACCCCGAGGTAGTGCACGTCGACCGTGGAGCCCGGCGTGGCCTCGGCGCCGTCGCCGACGACGATGTCCTCGATGACGAGGTCGGTCGGTGCGGGCCCCTCGGGCGCGTCGATCTCAGGCTTGCTGTTCGTATCGGTCATGGACTCCATCCAAACGGATGCCCCTCCCGGCCGCAATCGTGAGGGGATGTCGACAACCGGTCGCGGCCCGGGCCCCGGGTTGCAGGTTCCCGCCGAATCCGGCCCACGTCGAGGCATCCGATCCACCGGATGTCCACGAAGCGGTTGCGGGCGTCGCGGTGAGCCGCCATGCTGTGCGGACAAGGATTCGCCGCCCCGGAGCGCTGTAGGCAGAGCCACACCGCGGGGCGGCGAATTCTTGTTCAGGGCTGGTCCGATCGGCGCCCCACGTCGTCCATGAGCCGCGAACGGATCAGGAACCGCACGCCCTCGGGCGCCTCGACCGAGAAGCCGCTCCCCCGGCCCGGCACGACGTCGACGATGAGGTAGGTGTGCCGCCAGTAGGCGAACTGCTCGGCGGACATCCAGAACGGGATGACGCGGACGCCGGCGCCGTCGCCGTCGAGCGCGAGCTCGCCGAGCAGCACATCGGCGTCGCTCGTGATGAAGTCGCCGGCCGGGTAGCACATCGGGCTGCTGCCGTCGCAGCAGCCTCCCGACTGGTGGAACATGAGCGGGCCGTGCATCGCCCACAGCCGATCGAGCAGCGAGGTCGCCGCGGGCGAGAGCTCCACCCGCGGCGACGTCTCGCCCTCGATCGTCACGGACGCGATGACCCTGCGGGACAGGCGGTCGAGGGACATCGGTCCGCGCCGATCAGAAGAACCCGAGCGGGGTCTCGCCGTAGCTCACCAGCAGGTTCTTGGTCTGCTGGTAGTGGTCGAGCGCCTGCGCGTTGTTCTCGCGGCCGATGCCGCTCGACTTGTAGCCGCCGAACGCCGCTCCCGCCGGGTACGCGTGGTAGTTGTTGATCCACACGCGGCCGGCCTGGATGTCCCGGCCCGCCCGGTACGCCTCGTTGCCGTTGCGGCTCCAGACGCCGGCGCCGAGCCCGTACAGGGTGTCGTTGGCGATCGAGATCGCGTCGTCGTAGTCGGTGAAGCTCGTGACCGCGACGACCGGGCCGAAGATCTCCTCCTGGAACAGGCGCATCCGGTTCTGGCCCTCGAAGATCGTCGGCGCGACGTAGTAGCCGTCCGTCAGGTCCCCGCCGAGGTCGACCCGCTCGCCGCCGAGCAGCAGCTTCGCGCCCTCCTGCTTGCCGATGTCGATGTAGCTGAGGATCTTCTCGAGCTGGTCGTTCGACGCCTGCGCACCGACCTGCGTCTCGGTGTCGAGCGGGTTGCCCTGCTTGGCGAGCTTCGTGCGCTCGATCGCGTCGTCGAGGAACGTGTCGTAGATCGACTTCTGGATGAGCGAGCGGCTCGGGCACGTGCACACCTCGCCCTGGTTGAAGGCGAACAGGCTGAAGCCCTCGAGCGTCTTCTCGTAGAACGAGTCGCGACGGTCGGCGACCGACTCGAACACGATGTTCGGGCTCTTGCCGCCGAGCTCGACCGTGGTCGGGATGATGTTCGCCGAGGCGTACTGGAGGATCAGTCGTCCCGTCGTGGTCTCACCGGTGAAGGCGATCTTGCGGATCCGGCTCGACGAGGCGAGCGGCTTGCCGGCCTCGACGCCGAACCCGTTCACGACGTTCACGACCCCGGGCGGCAGGATGTCGGCGATGAGCTCGAGGAACACGAGGATCGACGTCGGCGTCTGCTCGGCCGGCTTCAGCACGACCGCATTGCCGCCCGCGAGTGCGGGCGCGAGCTTCCACACCGCCATGAGCAGCGGGAAGTTCCACGGGATGATCTGGCCGACCACGCCGAGCGGCTCGTGGAAGTGGTACGCGACGGTGTCGCCGTCGAGCTGGGTGAAGCTGCCCTCCTGCGCGCGGATGAGGCTCGCGAAGTACCGGAAGTGGTCGGCCGCGAGCGGCAGGTCGGCGGCCAGCGGTTCGCGGATCGACTTGCCGTTGTCCCACGTCTCGGCGACGGCGAGGAGCTCGAGGTTCTGGTCGATGCGGTCGGCGATCGCGTTCAGGATCCTGGCGCGCTCGGTCGCGCTCGTGCGACCCCACGCGGGCGCCGCCTTGTGGGCGGCGTCGAGGGCCGCCTCGATGTCGGCCGCGGTGCCGCGGGCGACCTCGGTGAACGGCTTGCCGTTGACCGGCGAGATGTTCTCGAAGTACGCACCGCCGGCGGGCTTCACCCACTCGCCGCCGATGAAGTGCTCGTAGCGGGGCTTGAACTCGATGAGGGCGCCGGGGGTTCCCGGCGCGGCGTACACGGTCATTCGTGCGCCTCCTGTGACGTCGTTGTCGAAAGCGGCCCCTGAGCGGGGCTCGCCGCGAGCGTAGGCGGCGCCGGGTTGCAACCCGGTTGCCCGGGGTTGCAGGAGGGTTGCAGTCGCGGGGCCGGCTCAGCGCGCGGCGAGGTCGAGCCGCTCCAGGTGCGCGACGACCGAGGCGCGCCGCCGCGAGCGCGGCGGCAGGATCTCGAGCAGCTCCCGCCACACCTCGGCGTCGTCGGTCGCCTCGCGCTCCGCGTACGCGAAGAGCAGGTCCGGCGAGGCATCCTGTCGCATCGACTCGCGGAGCCGGCCCGCGACCTCGGCACGGAGGTCGACGATCCCGGGGGCGTCGGACTCGGGCAGCACGGGACCGCGGTACTGCTCGAACGCACGGCGGAGCGCGCCGCGCCCGATGAGGCGCACGACCTCGGTCGCGTCGAGGTCGAGCGGGCGCCCGAGCCGGTACGGCCGCGACTCGAGCGGCGGCTCGCCGGCCGCCTCGAGCACGCGGCGGAGCCGCACGACTTCGGCACGGACCGTGACGGGCGAGGCCGCGCGCTCGTACACGAGCTCGGCGAGCCGCTCCGCGCCGAGACCGCGCGGATGCCACGCCAGGAGCGCGAGGATCTCGGCGTGCCGGGGGCTGAGCTCGACGGACCCGAGCGTCGGCCGCGCGTCGCCGAGGATCCGCAGGACGGTCCGCTCGGGCGCCGGTGCGGCACGCATCCGCGAACGGCGGACGGTCGCGCGGACCGCGCTCTCGAGGCTCGCGATCCGCAGCTCGGCCTCGACCGCGGCGACCGTGGCCTGCACGAGCGAGAGCGCATGCGGCGCGACCGCGAGGTCGGTGCCCGTGATGTCGATCACGCCGAGCACGCGCCCGCTCACGGGGTCGTGCACGGGTGCGGCGGTGCAGCTCCACGGATGCACGAGCCGGTTGTAGTGCTCGGCGCCGCGGATCTGCACCGACCGGTCGAGTTGCAGCGCCGTCCCGGGCGCGCTCGTGCCGACGACGGGTTCCGACCAGTCGGCGCCCGGGACGAAGAGCATGTCCTCGGCGCGTCGGCGGAGGTCGCGATCGCCCTCGACCCAGAGCAGTCGACCGTGCGCATCGCCGACGGCGACGATGAGCCCGGCGTCCTCGGTGCCGTCGGTGAGGAGGCGCCGGATCACCGGCAGCACCCCCGCGAGCTCGTGCGCGGCGCGGTACTCGCGGAACGCGTCGTCCTCGAGGTCGAGGTGCGGCAGCACGCGGTCCGGGTCGAGGGAGCCGCGGATCGCCCGTTCCCAGGATTCCCGGACCACCGGCCGCAGGCTGACCGGCACGACACCGGTCGCGAGCGCCTCCTGCTGCGCGAGCAGGAGGCGGTCGCGAAGGCCCGAGTCGATCCGGTCATCGGGGAGCAGGCCTGGGGGATGCTGCTGGGACACGCGGGCTCCGTCTCGCCTTCGAAATGCGGATGCGGTCGCGCTCAGCATACGTGGCGCCGCTCCCGAGCGGCAGGGCCGGGAGCGTCGGGCACGGGCGCGGCTCAGGCGCGCAGCAGTGCGGTGCGACGCTCCTGGAGCCGGCGCAGGAGCAGCCCCTCGTCCTGCACGCGCCCGACGTCGCCGCGGCCGGTCACGATGAGCTGGCGGTTGAACGCGAGGGTCGTGGCATCCCGGACCAGGCCCTTCACCTCGGCGGTGCGCGGCGGGTACTGCGTGCGCGCCCACACGAGCGCGTGCCGGCGGCCCGCGGGCGTCGCGAGCGCGTCGACCTCGCCCGGCGTCAGCCACCCCGCCGCGGCGTACTCGCCGAGACGCAGGCGCGTGAGCGCCACCTCCTCGCGGCGGAGGTACACGGTCAGCAGGACGAAGCCCACGAAGATCGGCACCTGGACGGTGAAGTACAGGCCGATCGCGTCCGCGAAGACGAGCGAGCCGTTCCAGAGCGCGTGGAGCGCCATCGCGACCGCGAGGCCCGCCACGAACCATCCGAGGATGCCCCACGTTGCGCCCCGGCGCGCGCCGATGCCGACCATGATGCCCGTGCACGCCGTGAACAGCACGTGCGCGAACGGCGAGAACAGGCCGCGCACGACGAACGTCGTGCCGAGCCCGGCCGCGCCGCTCTCGGCGAACGACTGCCCGAAGTAGACGATGTTCTCGGTGAAGGCGAAGCCCGCGGCGATAGTCGCCGCGTAGACGAGGCCGTCGACCGGTCCGTCGAAGTGCGAGCGGCTGAACCAGAACACGAGCAGGATCCCGACGCCCTTCGCGAGCTCCTCGACGAACGGCGCCTGCACGACGGCCTGCGCGGCCTCGTCCGGGCTGCCGCCGGGTGTCGCGAACACGACCGCGTACTGGACGCCGAGGTCGACGACGAGCGCGATCGCGACCGACACCGCGGCTCCCCAGAGGAACGCGAACAGGAGCGCCCAGCGCGGCTCGGGCTCCCAGCGGTCGACCCACTGCACGGCGGCCAGCACGATCGCGAGCGGGATGAGCGCGAGGAACGCGGCGACGAGGAACGTCGGGATGCCGAGCGCCCAGGTGAGGTACACGACGACGATCGCCGCGATCACCGCGCCGAGCACGATCCCGACGATCGCGAACGCGAGCCCGCCCCGCCTGGGTACGGGCGGCGGCGCGGTCCAGATCGGCTGGACGGGGTACGGGTTCTGCGCGGGGGCCGGGTGCTGGCCCGGAACGCTCGGGGACGTCACGCGGGAATCCTAGCGATCCGGACCCGCCTCGGGCGCGGCATCCGGATCGAACATGACGCCGGGATTCAGGATCCCGTTCGGATCGAAGACCGCCTTGATCGCGCGCTGGAGCTCCCAGGAGTCGTCGCCGAGCTCGTCGCGCAGCCAGCGGCGCTTCAGGATCCCGACGCCGTGCTCGCCGGTGAGCGTTCCGCCGAGCGCGACCGCGGTGCGGAAGAGCTCGTCGGCCGCGGCCCAGACGCGGTCGGGCACGACGTCGCCCGCGAACACGAAGTTCGGATGCAGGTTGCCGTCGCCCGCGTGCGCGAGCGTCGGGATCTCGACGCCGTGGCGCCGCCCGATCTCGTCGATCGCGCGGAACATCGCGGCGAGCTTCGAGCGCGGCACCGAGACGTCCTCGATGAGCACCTCGCCGTCGGCGGCGAGCGCCGGATGCCACGCGCGGCGGATCGCGACGAGCCGCTCCCCCTCGACCGCGTCCCGCGCGAGCTCGACGCGGCCGCCGGCGTCGCGGAGCACGTCCGCGATCCGGGCCGCGGTCGCGGCCGCGCCCACGTCGTCGGCCTGCGCGAGCACGAACGCCTCGCCCGCACGGAGGTGCTCGATCGGCGTGCCCGCGACCGCGGCGTCGCCGAGGTGCCGCCGGATCCGCGCGAGGCCGCCGCCGTCCACGAGTTCGAGCATCGCCGGCCGGAGTCGCGCGGCGACGACCGCCGAGCACGCGGCGGCCGCGGCATCCAGGCCAGGGAAGACGGCGGCCACCGTGACCGGTTCGCCCGACGGGAGCGGACGGAGCCGCACGGTGGCCTCGACGATGACGCCGAGCGTGCCCTCGGACCCGGTGAGGAGCGCGGTCAGGTCGTAGCCCGTCACGCCCTTCACGGTGCGCCGGCCGGTGCGCACGAGCCGCCCGTCGGCGAGCACGACCGCGAGGCCGAGCACGGCCTCGCGGGTCACGCCGTACTTCGCGCACAGCAGTCCACCCGCGTTCGTGGCGATGTTGCCGCCGATCGAGGAGATCGCGCGGCTCGCGGGGTCGGGCGCGTACCAGAGGCCGAGCGGGCGGACGGCGCGGTCGAGGTCGCCGTTCAGGACCCCGGCCTCGACGACCGCGAGTTCGTCGGCCGCGTCGACCTCGAGGATGCGGTCCATGCGCGACAGGTCGAGCACGACGGCGCCCTCGCTCGCGATGCCGCCGCCCGCGAGGCCCGTTCCAGCCCCGCGCGGGACGACGGGCGTGCGGGTCTCGTGCGCGAGCCGCATGAGGCGCCGGACCTCGTCGACGGATGCCGCGTGCACGACCGCGATCGGCGGATGCGCGCTGCGGTGGCCCGAGCGGTCCTCGCGGACGCGGTCGAGATCGCCCGCGGCGAGGCTCACGGATGCCCCGAGCTCGTCGCGGAGCCGGTGGAGGAGGTCGTCGGGCATGCGAGCAGCCTAGCGATGCGGTGATGTCCGATTCCCGCTGGTCGACGTCGGCGGGGCGTGCGATGGTGGAGGCATGTCCCGCCCCGTCCTCACCGCCGACCCGATCGACGACCGCGTCGCCGACCCGGTGTTCGCCGGGCGGTACCGGGCGATGCTCGCGCGCGACAGCCGCTTCGACGGCCAGTTCGTGACGGGCGTGCACTCGACGGGCATCTACTGCCGCCCGAGCTGCCCCGCGGTCGCGCCGAAGCCGCGCAACGTCACGTTCTACCTGACCGCGGCGGCCGCGCACGAGGCCGGGCTCCGCGCGTGCAAGCGCTGCCTGCCCGACGCGGTGCCCGGCTCGCCGGAGTGGGACCTCCGGGACGACCTGTCCGCGCGCGCGATGCGCCTCATCGCCGACGGCGTCGTCGAGCGCGACGGCGTGCCGGGCCTCGCGTCGCGCCTCGGCTACACGACGCGCCACCTCACCCGCGTGCTCACCGCCGAACTCGGCGCGGGCCCGCTCGCGCTCGCGCGCGCGCACCGAGCTCAGACCGCGCGGAGCCTGCTCGTCTCGACCGGCATGCCCGTCGCCGACGTCGCCTTCGCCTCCGGGTTCGGGAGCATCCGGCAGTTCAACGACACCATGCGCCAGGTGTACGAGCGGAGCCCGATGGAGGTCCGACTCGCCGCGCGAACCCGCGAGCGGTCGCGCGCCCACTCCCCCGATTCCGCCGGCTCCCCCGCTTCCCCGTCCCCCGACGACGCGGGCGCGGTGCGGCTGCGACTGCCCGCGCGCCCGCCGTTCGACGCGGCCGGCGTGTTCGCGTGGCTCCGGGCCCGCGCGCTCGACGGCGTCGAAGTCGCCGAGCCCGCGCGCTACGCGCGCTCGCTGCGCCTGCCGGGCGGGCCCGCGGTGCTGGAGCTCGCGCCGCTCTCGGACGGCTCCGGGACCGACTCGGGCATCGAGGTCTCGGCCCGGCTCGCCACGCTCGGCGACCTGCCGCCGCTCGTCGCGCGCGTGCGGCGGCTCTTCGACCTCGACGCCGACGCGGTCGCGATCGACGAGGCCCTCGCGGCCGATCCCGTGCTCGCGCCCTCGGTCGCCGCGACGCCCGGCACCCGGCTGCCCGGCGCGCTCGACGCCCACGAGCTCGTGTTCCGTGCGCTCGTGGGCCAGCAGGTCTCGGTCGCGGCCGCCCGCACGGCGCTCACGCGGCTCGCCGTCGAGTTGGGCGAGCCGCTCGTGGCGGCCGAGGACATCCACCGCCTGTTCCCCACGGCCGAGGCGATCGCCGAGGTGGGCGAGCGGGTCCTCCGCGGTCCCGCTGCGCGCATCCGCACGATCGTCGACGTCGCGCGCCGGCTCGCGGTCGGCGACCTCGTCGTCTCGGGCGAGGTCGGACGCGACGAGCTGCAGGCGTCGCTGCTCGACGTGCCGGGCATCGGCCCGTGGACCGCGGGGTACCTCTCGATGCGCGTGACGCGCGCCCCCGACATCCTGCTCGTCTCCGACCTCGCGCTCCGCAACGGAGCCGGGCGCCTCGGGCTGCCGATCGCGCCGCGCGAGCTCGCCGAGCGCGGGCGGGCCTGGGCGCCGTGGCGCAGCTACGCGTCCATGCACCTCTGGCGGGCCGCGGCGTCCGGATAGACGTCGGATGTCTGGCGCCCGGTGCGCTAGCATCCCAGCATGGCGGTGACCGACGAGGCGATCCTCAAGATCAAGGACATGATCCTCACGGGCGAATTGGCGCCCGGCGACCGGCTCCCGCCGGAGAAGGAGCTCGGCGAGCGGCTCGGGCTCAGCCGCTCCTCGCTCCGCGAGGCCGTGAAGGCGCTCGAGGTCATCCGCGTGCTCGACGTCCGCCGCGGCGACGGCACCTACGTCACGAGCCTCGAACCGAGGCTGCTGCTCGAGGTGCTCTCGTTCGTGGTCGACCTGCACGACGACCGCTCGGTGCTCGAGATCTTCGAGGTGCGGCGCATGCTCGAGCCCGCCGCCGCCGAGCGCGCCGCGACGCGCGTCACGTCCGAGCAGGTCGCCGAGCTCGAGGCGATCGTCGCGTCCGCCGCACCCGCGTCCTCGGTCGAGGAGCTCGTCGCGCACGACCTCGAGTTCCACCAGGCGATCGTCGCCGCGGCCGGCAACGAGTACCTCCGCCGGCTCGTCGAGTCGATGTCGAGCGAGACCGTGCGCGCACGCATCTGGCGCGGCATCACGCAGCAGGGCGCGGCCGACCGCACGATCGACGAGCACCGCGCGATCCTCGACGCGATCGCACGCGGCGACGGCGAGCTCGCGCGGAGCCTCATGGTCGCGCACATCGCCGGCGTCGAGTTCTGGCTGCGGGCGGTGTCGTGAGCGCGCTCGTCGACGCCCACGTCCACGTCTGGGACCCGCGGCGGCTCGACTACCCGTGGCTCGCCGGCACCGCCGTGGACGGCCCGCACCTCCCCGACGTGGTCGACCGCGCGACCGGCCATGCCGCCGGACCCACGGCGCGCATGGTGTTCGTCCAGGCCGACTGCCGCGCCGACCAGTCGTTCGCCGAGGCCGAATGGGTCGCCTCGCTCGCCGACGGATGGCCCGAGCTCGCGGGCATCGTCGCGGCCGTCGACCTCCGCGACCCCGCCCTCGAGGCCGCGCTCGACCGGCTCGCGGAGCTGCCCGGCCGGGTGCCGGTCGTCGGCATCCGCCACCTGCTCCAGTCGGAGCCCGACGAGACGTTCGCCGACGAGCGGGTCGCTCATGGGCTCGGCGTCCTCGCCGCGCGCGGGCTGACCTTCGACGCGTGCGTGCGCCACGCGCAGCTGCCCCTGCTCGAGCACCTCCTCGCCCCGGTCGACGGCCTCCGGGTCGTCCTCGACCACCTCGGCAAGCCGCCCGTCGACGCCGGTATCGACGGCCGCGCCATCGACGGCGAGGCCGGGCAGCGGTGGGCCGACGCGATCACGCGGCTCGCGCGCCTGCCGGGCCTGCACGTGAAGGTGTCGGGCCTGTCGGCCGAGGCATCCGATCGCGCGATCCTCGACGCGCACGGCGCGCCGTTCCTGCGGCACGCGGTCGACGCGTTCGGCGCGGACCGCGCGATGGTCGGCAGCGACTGGCCCGTGAGCGCGTCGTTCGGCGCCGGCGGGAGCTTCGCCTCGTTCCTCGACCTGGTCCTCGACGCGGTCGGCCCGTCCGCGGGCGAGCGCGCCGCGCTCCTGAAGGGCACGGCGACCCGGTTCTACGGGCTCGACCGGGCCTGACCGGGCGCCCGCGCGCACGTCGGCGGGGCGCCGGCTCGCGCCGACGCCCCGCCGAGGCATCCGATCATTCGTACAGGACGGCCTGGATCTCCGCGTCGTCGATGTTCGTCGCGTCGTACCAGTAGAAGCCGGTGTCGATCGTCTTCGGCAGCTCCTTGCCGTCGATCGCCTCGACCGCGGCCTTCACGGTCTCGTAGCCGATGCCGATCGGGTTCTGCGTGATCGCGCCGATCATGAGGCCGTCGCGGATCGCGTCCATCTGGGCCTTGCCGGAGTCGAAGCCGACCACGGCGAGCTGGGTCGGGTCGATGCCGAGCTCCTTCACGGCCTGCACGACGCCGATCGCCGATCCCTCGTTCGAGCCGTAGATGCCCTTGAGGTCCGGGTGCGCCGAGATGATCGCCTTCGCGAGGTCGGCCGACTTCGCCTGGTCGCCGCCGCCGTACTGCGTGTCGACGATCTCGATGTTCGGCTCGTTCTCCTCCATGTACTGGATGAACCCGTCGCGACGCTGCTGGCCCGTGAGCGAGGTCTGGTCGTGCACGACGAGGGCGACCTTGCCCTCGTGCCCGATCGCCTCGGCCAGGTGCTTGGCCGCCTCGGCGGCGGCCGCGAGGTTGTCGGTCGCGGCGGTCGTGACCGGGATGTCGCTGTCGACGCCCGAGTCGAACGCGACGACGGGGATGTTGCTGTCCTTCGCCTGCTGCAGCAGCGGGTCGGCGGCCTGGCTGTCGAGCGCGGCGAAGCCGATCGCGGCCGGGCTCTTGTCGAGCGCGGTCTGCAGCATCTGGATCTGCTGGTCGACGTCGGCCTCGGTGTCCGGCCCCTCGAACGTGATCTCGACGTCGAACTCCTCGGCCGCCTGCTCGGCGCCCTGCTTGACCGCCTGCCAGAACTGGTGCTGGAAGCCCTTCGAGATGAGGGCGATGTACGGCTTGTCCCCCTCGCCGCCGCCCGAGCCGCCGTCGCTGCTCGAGCATCCGGTGAACGTGAGCGCCGCCGCGATCGCGGTGGCCGCGGCCACGGCGATGGTGCGCTTCTTCAACATGGTCACTCCTTCGTGTCTCTGTCTGTGTGGTGCAGGGGTCCGGGATGACCCGGGGATCTCAGGCCCGCCGGCGGCGCAGCATGTCGAGGTAGACGGCGACGAGGATCACGACGCCGACGGCCACGGACTGCCATTCCTGCGGGACCGAGATGATGCGGAGGCCGTTCGTGAGGACGGCCATGATGAGGGCGCCGATGACGGTGCCGAGGATGGAGCCCTTGCCGCCCTGGAGCGACGTGCCGCCGATGACGACGGCGGCGATCGCCTCGAGCTCGAGGCCCATGCCGCCCGTCGGCTGCGCCGACGAGAGCCGGGAGGCGCTGAGCACGCCCGCGAGGCCGACGAAGAGGCCGGCCATCGTGTAGATGATGATCTTCCAGCGGCGCACGTTCACGCCCGACAGCGCGGTCGCGGCCTCGTTCGAGCCGATCGAGAAGGTGTACCGGCCCACGATGGTCCGCCCGAGCAGGACGCCCGCGATGACGATCATCACGATGAAGATCACGACGCCGAGCGGGAACCGCATGCCCGGGATGATCGACAGGTTCATGATCTGCTGGAACTCGGGCGTCTCCTTGAAGTAGATCGGCTTGGTCCCCGAGATCACGAGCGACAGGCCCGCCGCGATGAGCATCATGCCGAGCGTCGCGATGAACGGCGGGATGCCGAGCACCGAGATGTTCACGCCGTTGACGAGCCCGATGAGCGCCCCGAACAGGATCGTCGCCGCGACGCCGAGCCAGAGCGGCCACCCCCAGTACGTGAGGAACACGCCCGCCATGACCCCGCACAGCACCATGCCGGTGCCGATCGACAGGTCGATGCCGCCCGTGATGATGACGAACGTCGTGCCGAGCGCGAGGATCCCCGTCACGGTCGCCGCGGTGAGGATCGAGACCAGGTTGTTGGGCGTGAAGAAATGCGGGCTCGCGAACGAGAAGAACAGCACGATCACGATCAGGCTCGCCGCGGCGAGCAACTGCTGGAGCGAGCCGCGGACCCAGGCGAACCTGGGCTGCGCGCCGCCCTCGATCGCGGCGTACGCGGACGTCGACGGCGTCTCCGGTGCGGGCTTGGTGGGGGTGGTCATCGCGCGATCGTCCCTTCGGCGCTGAAGCGGGTGGCGTAGTCCATGAGGTTCTCCTGGGTGGCCTCGGCGTTGCGGAGCACGGCCGTCAGCCGGCCCTCGGCCATGACGGCGATCCGGTCGCTGAGGCGCAGGACCTCGGGCAGTTCGGAGGAGATCATGATGATCGCCTTGCCCTGGTCGGCGAGCTCGCGCAGGAGCGCGTGGATCTCCTCCTTCGCGCCCACGTCGATCCCGCGGGTCGGCTCGTCGAAGATGAGGATGTCGCAGTCCTTCGCCAGCCACTTGGCGATGACGACCTTCTGCTGGTTGCCGCCCGAGAGGTTGCGCACGAGCTGAGCGGTCGAAGGCGTCTTGATGCGGAGCATCCGCACGTACTCGCTCCCGGTGCGCTCGATGCGCGAGCCGCTCACGAATCCGAGCCCGCTCACGTAGTCGCGCATGGAGGCGAGCACGATGTTCTCCCGGACGCTCCGTTCGAGGAGCACGCCGAGCTGCTTGCGGTCCTCCGAGAGGTAGCCGATGCCGAGCTTCGCGGCGTCAGCGGGATTCCCGATCGACACCTCGCGGCCGCGGATCGAGACCGTGCCGGCGTCGCGGCGGTCGGCGCCCACGATCGCCCGACCGACCTCGGTGCGCCCGGCGCCCATGAGCCCGGCGAACCCGAGGATCTCGCCGGCGTACAGGTCGAACGAGACGTCGCGGAGCAGGTGCTTCGTCGTGAGCCCGCGCACCGACAGCACGGGCGTCGCGTCGACCGGCGCGGCCGGCTCCGGGCGCTGCTCGCCCTTCAGCTCGCGGCCGACCATGAGCGAGATCACCTCGCGCTGGTCGGTGGCCGCCGTCTCCAAGGTGCGAATGTACCGGCCGTCGCGGAGCACCGTGATGCGGTCCGAGATCCGGTTCAGCTCGTCCATCCGGTGCGAGATGTAGATGACGCCCGTCTCGGGCGTCCGGAACCGGCGGATGAGCTCGAACAGCACGTCCACCTCGGCGTCGTTGAGCGCCGCGGTCGGCTCGTCCATGATGAGCACCTTCGCGTCGAACGAGAGCGCCTTCGCGATCTCGACCATCTGCTGGCGGGCCACCGTGAGTCCCTCGACGCGCTCGGCCGGGTCGAGCGCGAGGCCCAGCCGGTCGAACAGCGCCTGCGCCCGGCGGTTGAGCCCGCGGTCGTCGAGGAAGAGCCCGGCGGCGCGGCGCTCGCGGCCGATGAAGATGTTCTGCGCGACCGTGAGGTCGGGCATCAGGTTGAACTCCTGGTGGATGATGCTGATGCCCTGCTCCTGCGCGTGCCGCGGGCCGTCGAGCACGAGTTCGCGTCCGTTGATCCGGAACGTGCCCGAGTCGGGCGCGTGGATGCCCGCGAGCAGCTTCATGAGCGTCGACTTGCCGGCGCCGTTCTCGCCGACGAGCGCGTGCACCTCGCCGTGGCGGAGTTCGAGTCGGACGTCGTCGAGGGCCTTGACGCCCGGGAAGCTCTTGCTCACCCCCTCGAGTTCGAGGAGCGGTGTCTCGCTCATGCGCGTCGCCTCGCTTCCAGTTCGGGGATGAGTCCCGCGCGCTCGAGGTGGTCCCAGAACGACGCGGGGATGGGGAACGCGGCGCGTTCGGCGTTCTCGCGCACGGCGACGGCGCGGGCGGTGCCGGTCACGACCGTGCGCACGGCCGGATGCCGTGACGGGAACTGGAGCGCGGCGGCCGGCAGCGGGACTCCGGCCTCCCGGCACGCCGCGGCGAGCCGCTCGGCGCGCGCGAGCACGTCCGCCGGGACCGTGGCGTAGTCGTAGTGCGCACTCGCGTCGGGCGTCTCGGTCGCGAGGAGCCCCGAGTTGTAGGGCGCCGCGGCGACGACGCCGACCCCGCGCTCGAGCGCGAGCGGCAGCAGGTCGTCCAGCGCCGGCTGCTCGAGGAGCGTGAAGCGCCCGGCGACCATGACCAGGTCGAGGTCGCCCTCGCGGATGGCCCGCGCGGCGACGTCCGCCGAGTTCACGCCGACGCCGATCGCGCCGACGAGTCCCTCGTCGCGGGCCGCGGCGAGTGCGGGCAGGCCCTCGGCGAGCCCGCGGTCGAGGTCGTACACGTCGGGGTCGTGCAGGTAGGCGATGTCGATGCGGTCGACGCCGAGGCGCTCGAGGGAGTCCTCGAGGCTGCGGCGGACGCCGTCGCGGCTGGGGTCGAACCGGCGGACGGTCCGGTCGGGCACGGCGTAGGCGTTCGCGAGGTCGTCGCCGCCCGCGAAGTCCGGGTTCGGCTCGAGCACGCGGCCGACCTTGGTCGACAGCACCCACTCGTCGGCCGGGTGCTCGCGGAGGAACGCGCCGAGCCGGCGCTCGCTGAGGCCGAGGCCGTAGTGCGGCGCGGTGTCGTAGTAGCGGATGCCCGCGTCCCAGGCCGCGTCGAGCGCCGCCCGGGCGCCCTCGTCCGAGACCACGCGGTAGAGGTTGCCGATGGGCGCGGCCCCGAAGCCGATCGGGCCGAGCAGGTCCTCGCGGATCCGTGCGCCGGTCATGAGCGGGCCGCGACGCGCGCGCCGCGCCAGGCGTACTCGTCGATGGAGGCGGCGAGCATCTCGGTGCCCGCGCCGGGGGCGGTGGGGGCGAGGTACCGGCCGGCGCGCACCACGACCGGGGTCGTGAAGTGCTCGTGGAGGTGGTCGACGTACTCGATCATGCGGTCCTCCATCGTGCCGGTGACCGCGACGTAGTCGAACATCGACAGGTGCTGCACGGCTTCGCACAGGCCGACGCCGCCCGCGTGCGGGCAGACCCGGACGCCGAACTTCGCCGCGAGCAGGAGGTTCGCGATGTTCTCGTTGACGCCGCCGACGCGGGTCGCGTCGATCTGCATGACGTCCATGCCGCCGGCCTGGAGCAACTGCTTGAACACGACGCGGTTCTGCACGTGCTCGCCGGTCGCGACGCGGACGGGCGCGACGCCGCGTGCGATGGCCGCGTGCCCGAGGATGTCGTCGGGGCTCGTCGGCTCCTCGATCCACGCGGGCTCGAACTCGGCGAGCGCGTTCACCCAGTCGACCGCGTCGGCGACGTCCCAGCGCTGGTTCGCGTCGATCGCGATCGGGTACCCGGGCCCGACGGCCGCACGCGCGATCGCGAGCCGCCGGCGGTCCTCGGCGAGATCGGCGCCGACCTTGAGCTTGATCTGCGGGAAGCCGTCGGCGACGGCCTCGCGGCAGAGTCGGTCGAGCTTCTCGTCGGAGTAGCCGAGCCATCCGGGCGTCGTGGTGTACGCGGGGTACCCGACCTCGAGCAGGTGCGCGATGCGCTCGGCGCGGCCCGGCTCGGCGGCCCGGAGGATCGCGAGCGCCTCGTCGGGCGTGAGCGCGTCGGTCAGGTAGCGGAAGTCGACGAGCGAGACGAGCTCCTCGGGGCTGAGCTGCGCCAGGTGCAGCCAGAGCGGCTGGCCGGCGCGCTTCGCGCGCAGGTCCCAGAGCGCGTTGACCGCGGCGCCGATCGCCATGTGCATGACGCCCTTCTCGGGGCCGAGCCAGCGCAGCTGCGAGTCGTGCACGAGCCGGCGGCTCGCGGCGCCCATGTCGGCGAGCAGCTCGTCGACGTCGGCGCCGACGAGGTGCTCGCGCAGTGCGTCGAGGGCCGCGACCTGGACGTCGTTGCCGCGCCCGATGGTGAAGACGAAGGCGTGTCCCTCGAGCCCGTCGGGGGCGTCGGTGCGCAGCACCACGTAGGCTGCCGAGTAGTCGGGATCCGGGTTCATCGCGTCGGAGCCGTCGAGGCTGAGCGAAGTCGGGAAGCGGATGTCCCTGGTGTCGACGTTGACGATCGTAGGCATGTGTTCCTCTCTGGCCGCGAGCTTAGACATCGGATGTCTCGGCTGTCAACGGGTCCGCGATGTGCAAGAATCAGGGCGGCGTTCGCGATCGCACGCCGGGAGACCTCCGATCTTCCGGCGGCCGCCGGTCGCGGCATCCACTCTCGAACGCAAAGGAGCAGCATGAGAATCGCCCGCCTCGGCCCCCGCGGTGCGGAGGTGCCGGTCGTCCTCCACGACGACCGCGCCCACGACCTGCGCGGCATCGCGCCCGACGTCGACGGCGCCTTCCTCGGCGGAGGCGGGCTCGACCGCGTGCGCGACGCGCTCGCGGCCGGCGACCTGCCCGAGCTCGAGGGCGCCGACGCCCTCCGCATCGGCGCCCCGATCGCGCGCCCCGGCGCCGTCTACTGCATCGGCATGAACTACGCGGCGCACGCCGCCGAGTCCGGCTCGGCGCCGCCCGAGCGCCTCGTGATGTTCATGAAGTCGCCGAACACGGTGCAGGGTCCCGACGACGACGTCGAGATCCCGCGCGGCAGCGTGAAGACCGACTGGGAGGTCGAGCTCGGCGTCGTGATCGGCACGCGCACGAGCTACCTGCGGAGCCCCGAGGACGCCTGGGCGCACATCGCCGGGTACGTCGTGGCCGACGACCTGTCCGAGCGCGACTGGCAGCTCGCCGAATCCGGCGGCCAGTGGTCCAAGGGCAAGAGCGCGCCGGGCTTCTGCCCGACCGGCCCGTGGCTCGTCACGCCGGACGAGATCGACGCACGCGCCGTGCGCCTGCGCAGCCGCGTGAACGGCGACCCCCGACAGGACTCCTCGACCGCCGACCTCGTCTTCGGCATCGACCGGATCCTGTACGAGCTCAGCCAGGTGCTCGTGCTCGACCCGGGCGACCTCGTCCTCACCGGCACGCCCGAGGGCGTGGCCCTCTCCGGCCGGTTCCCGTACCTCGCGGCCGGCGACGTCGTCGAGCTCGAGATCGACGGGCTCGGCCGGCAGCGGCACCGGTTCGTCGCGCACGAGGACGCCCCCGAGGTGGCGGGCGCATGAGCGCGGACTTCGAGGGCCTCGTGGCGATCGTCACGGGCGGGGCATCCGGAATCGGCGCCGCGATCGCGGCGCGCCTGCGCCGCGGCGGCGCACGCGTGGCCGTGTTCGACCTGCACCCGGATGCCGCGACCGACGCCGACCTCGCGGTCGCCGTCGACGTGGGCGACGACGCGAGCGTGCGCGCGGGGGTCGAGCGCGTCGCGGCCGAGCTCGGTCGCATCGACATCGTGGTGAACAACGCCGGCATCGGCGCGCAGGGCGACGTCGCGGCGAACTCCGACGAGGAGTGGCACCGCGTCTTCGACGTGAACGTCGTCGGGATGGTGCGCGTGGCGCGCGCCGCACTCCCCCACCTGCGGCGATCGCCCGCCGCCGCGATCGTGAACACCTCGTCGATCGCGGCGACCGCGGGCCTGCCGCAGCGCGCGCTCTACAGCGCGACGAAGGGCGCGGTGCTGTCGCTCACGCGCGCGATGGCGGCCGACCACCTGCACGAGGGCATCCGCGTGAACGCCGTGAACCCGGGCACCGCCGACACGCCCTGGGTGGGCCGGCTCCTGTCCGCCGCACCCGACCCCGCCGCCGAGCGCGCCGCGCTCGAGGCCAGGCAGCCGCACGGCCGCCTCGTCCGAGCCGACGAGGTCGCCGACGCGGTCGCGTACCTCGCGAGTCCGGCGTCGGGCAGCACGACCGGCATCGGCCTCGAGGTCGACGGCGGGATGCAGGGGCTCCGCCTGCGCCCGCGCGCGCCCTCCTGACCGCCCGCGCGGCGAATCCCGCACCCTGAGTTGTACCCCTCGGAGCGTCGCACCCGGGGGGCGGTCGCTAGTCTCGAACGGTGAAGTTCGCACACCTCAGGGTGGAAGGCCAGTCCGTGCCCAGGCTCGCCGTCGTCGTCGACGAGCACGCCCACTTCCTCGACGAGGTGATGGAGCGGGCTCCGCGCGACCTCCAGGAGCTCGTCGAGGCCGGCCCGGGCGCCCAGGCCGACGTCCGCGTCGCGATCGACGTCGCGCTCGCGGCCGGCGCCTCGGGCGTGCCCGTGGCCGGGCTCCGGCACGCCTCGGCCGTGCTGCGTCCGCCGCAGGTGCTCGCGATCGGCGCGAACTACGCGGCGCACGCGAGCGAGCTGAAGCTGCGCGGCGAGTCGGCGATGACCGTGTTCTCGCTCTGGCCGAACTCGCTGACCGGCCACGGGCAGACGACCACGTGGGCCGAGGACGTCTCGACCCAGGTCGACTACGAGGCCGAGCTGGGCGTGATCATCGGGCGCCCGGCACGCGACGTGCACGTGCGGGATGCGCTCGACCACGTGTTCGGGTACACCGTCGTGAACGACATCACCGCGCGGAACATCCAGTTCTCCGAGGCCCAGTGGTCGCGCTGCAAGTCGTTCGACGGCTTCACGCCGACCGGTCCGGTCGTCGTGACCGCCGACGAGATCGCCGACCCGCAGGACCTCTGGCTCACCACGAACCTCGACGGGCACATCCTGCAGGATGCCTCGACGAACGAGATGGTGCGCGGCGTCGCCGAGATCATCTCCTACCTGTCCCGGTCGGCGACCATCCCGGCGGGCACCCTCATCTCGACGGGCAGCCCCGGCGGCGCGGGCTACTCGCGCAGCCCCCAGGTGTTCCTCGCGGACGGCGCCACGGTCACGGTCTCGATCGGCGGCATCGGGTCGCTCACCACGCACTGCCGCGTCATCTGACCGCCGCCGCGACGGGCAGCCGCGCGGCGAGGAAATCGCCGGCGCGTTCGACGGCGCGATCCGCCTCGTCGAGCGTGCCGACGAGCGTCGGCACGTTGTGCGGGGCACGCGCGGCGACCTCGAGCACGACGTCCACGTCGGCGTGCGCGGCGTTCGCGGCGAGCCGGACGGCGTCGTCGAGCAGCAGTTCGCGACTGCCGACGTGCACGTACAGCGCCGGCAGCCCGCGGAGGTCGGCGAGCACGGGGCTCGCGAGCGGGGACGCGGCGGCCTCGGCCGCGCGATGCTCGGGCAGGTACCGGTCGGCGTACGCCCGGAGGTCGGCGAGCGTGAACAGGGGGTCGTCGGCGGCGCGGTCGAGGATCGACGCGCCCGACAGCGTCAGGTCGGTCCACGGCGAGAACACCGCGACCGCGGCGGGCATCGGCAGCCCGGCCGCGCGGGCGGCGACCAGGGTCGCGACGGCGAGCCCGCCGCCGGCCGAGTCCCCCGCGACGAGGAGTCGCTCGGGGCCCTCGGCGTCGAGCAGGTCGCGGTACGCCGCGACCGCATCGTCGACGGGTGCGGGGAATCGATGCTCGGGCGCGAGGCGGTAGTCGAGCGACCAGGCGGTCGTCCCGGTCCGGCGCGCGAGCGCGGCGGCGACGGCGGCACCCGTCCGGGCGGATCCGATCACGTAGCCGCCGCCGTGCAGGTACAGCAGCGCGCCCGCATGGGCGCCGCCCTGCGGGCGCAGGCCGAGGACCGGTCGGCCGCCGAGCGTCCCCGCCGTCGCGTCGACGTCGGCCGGGATCGGGCCGGCGAACTGCTCGAATCCGGCGCGCTGGTCGGCGACGGACATCTCCGGTCCGGTGCGTCCGGCCCGGTACTGCTCGGAGATGCGGTCGTAGGCTGCGCGGGACATCGGTGGCTCCTGTCGTAGATTCATTCCAGGGAATCGATCCTCGCGCCTAGAATGATTCCTGTCAATCTACTTCTGGAGAATGCAGATATGGCCGACGCCGACCTCGCCCTGTTCTTCGCGCTCGTGCGCGCCGAGACCCGCTGGTTCGAGACCCTCGACGACGTGGTCCACGACGCGCACGGCGTGCGCCTCGCCTCCTACGACGTGCTGCGGATCATCGACTCGGTCGACGGATGCCGCGTGCAGGACATCGTCCGCGAGATCGGCATCACCGTGGGCGCGGCGAGCAAGTCGGTCGACCGCCTCGAATCCGCCGGCCTCGCCGAGCGCCGTGCCAATCCCGGCGATCGCCGTTCGTCGCACATCTCGCTCACCGCGACCGGCCGCCGCACGCTCGACGAGGCGACGCCGACGGTCGCCCGGCACGTGCGCGAGCGCCTCGAGCGCCTCGGGTCCGACGACCGCCGGGCGCTGCGCGATGCGCTCGCCGCGCTGCGCGCGACCTTCGACGACGACTGACGGACCCGCGCGGGAGCGCTCCTACTCGTGCGGCTCGCTCCGCAGCGAGACGATCGGGATCCCCTGCGTGATCGGGCGCATGCCCGAGAGCTTCCGCGGCGCGAGCTCGCGCTCGACCGCCTCGCGGCTCATGAGCCCGGCCTCCACGACGAGGTCGGCGACGTGCCGCCCGGTCGCGAGCGCGAGCTTCGCGATGCCCGCGGCATCCTGGTAGCCGATGAACGGGATCAGCGCCGTGATGACGCCCACGCTCGAGCCGACCTGCGACTGCAGTCGCTCGACGTTCGCGGTGATCCCGTCGACGCAGTTCACGCGCAGGGTCCAGCACGCCTGGCGCATCCACGTGATCGACTGCAGGAGCGAGTGCGCGATGACCGGCTCGAACGCGTTGAGCTGGAGTTGCCCGTTCTCGGCGGCCATCATCACCGTGACATCCGTGCCCGCGACCGCGTACGCGACCTGGTTCACGGCCTCGGGGATCACCGGGTTGACCTTGCCCGGCATGATGCTCGACCCCGCCTGGCGCGGCGGCAGGTTGATCTCGGCGAAGCCCGCCTGCGGCCCGCTCGAGAGGAGTCGGAGGTCGTTGCAGATCTTCGACAGCTTGATCGCGCTCCGCTTGAGCACGCTCGAGAACGTCATGAACACGCCCGTGTCGCTCGTGGCCTCGATGAGGTCCGGCGCGATCTCGAGCTCGCGGCCCGTGATCTCCGAGAGGTGGCGCACGACGGCATCGGCGTAGCCGGGTTCGGCGGTGATCCCCGTGCCGATCGCGGTCGCGCCGAGGTTCACCTCGCCGAGCAGCTTGATGGTCTCCCGCAGTCGCGCGATGTCCTCGCCGAGCGTGGTCGCGAACCCGTGGAACTCCTGGCCGAGCGTCATCGGGACGGCGTCCTGGAGCTGCGTCCGGCCGACCTTCAGGATGTCCCGGAACTCGGTGCCCTTTCGCTCGAACGAGAGGCGCAGGGCGTCCAGCTCCTCGATCATGGTCGTGATCGAGAACGTGATCGCGAGCTTGATCGCGGTCGGGTAGGTGTCGTTCGTCGACTGGCTGCGGTTGACGTGGTCGATCGGGTGGATGACGTCGTAGCGGCCCTTCGCGTAGCCGCCGATCTCGAGCGCGAGGTTCGCGATGACCTCGTTCGCGTTCATGTTCGTCGACGTGCCCGCGCCGCCCTGGATGACGCCGACCACGAACTGGTCGTGGTGCTCGCCCGCGATGATCCGCGCGCACGCCTCGTCGATCCAGGCCGCCTTCGCGTCCTTCAGGACACCCAGGTCGTGGTTCGCGCGCGCCGCGGCCTGCTTCACCGACGCGAGCGCGCGGACCAGGTCGGGGTAGACCGAGATCGGCCGCTTCGAGATCGGGAAGTTCTCGAGCGCCCGCATGGTGTGCACGCCCCAGTAGGCGTCGGCCGGGACCTCGACGCTGCCGAGCGAGTCCGTCTCGGTCCGCTTCGGGCCGGGCGGCAGCGGCAGCACGACGTCGGCGTCGATCGTGTGCGGGATGGTCGGGGGCTGGTTCGTCATCGCGGTTCGGCTCCATCGCCTCGGGCCCCGCGGGGTGAGCGGGACGGGTGAGCGGATGCCCGGGATCACCGAGGCATCCGCTCACGAGCCTACTCGCGGGTCAGGCCGTGCCGGGGGTCTCCGGAGCCTCGACGGGCTCCGCGCCGTCGACGCCGTCGGCCGCGAGGAGCTCGCCCTCGACCTCGCCGCCGTAGCCGTCGCGCTGCGGGTCGCCGTGCAGGCCGCCGGACACCGCGAACTCCTCCTCGGGCGAGAGCACGAGGCGATGCCGACCCCAGACCGCGAACGCGACGAGCATGACGACGTACACGACGCCGATCGCGATGATCGCGGGCACGAACGTCGGGTTGAGCAGGAACCCGAGGAAGATGAGCGCCGCGATGACCGCCGCGACGACCGCGCCCGACACTCCCCACGGGCTCTTGTACGGGCGCGCGACGTCCGGGTACTTCCGGCGCAGGATCACGTACGACACCATCTGCAGCAGGTAGGCGAGCACCGCGCCCCACACCGCGATGTTGAGCACGATCGCGCCGGCGACCGCGCCCGCGCCCGCGTCGACCTGCGCGAGCACGTCGAGCACGATGAGCGACGCGTAGCCGATCACCGCGCCGGCGATCAGGGCGACCCACGGCGTCTGCCGACGGCCCGTGAGCGAGAGGAACTTCGGGTAGTACCCGGCGCGGCTGAGCGAGTACATGTTCCGGCCGTAGGCGAACATGATGCCCTGGAGCGAGGCGAGCAGGCCGATGAGCGCGAACAGGGCGAGGAGCGCCGCGAGCTCGTCGCCGACGATCGCGCGGAACCCGTCGAGCAGCGGCTCACCGGCGGTGCCGATCGCCTCGGCGCCGACGACGCCCGTGTTGAGGAACAGCACGAGCAGGCCGGTGATGATGAGCGTCGCGCGGGCGATGAGGCCGGCGCGCGGGATGTCCCGCACCGGGTCGGTCGACTCCTCGGCGGCGAGCGGGAGCTCCTCGATGCCGAGGAAGAACCACATCGCGAACGGCAGCGCGAACAGGATCGGCAGCACGCCGTGCGGGAGGAAGTCGGTCTGGCCCGCGTCGGGCGCGATGTCGAACAGCTTGTCCCACGAGAACTGGCCCGAGAAGATCGCCATCGCGCTGAAGACCAGGAGGATCGCGATCGAGATGATCGACACGACGATCGCGAACTTGAACGAGAGGCTCGCGCCGGCCGCGTTGATGCCGATGAAGACCACGTAGAGGATGGCCCACCACGCCCACTGCGGCATCGAGAAGCCGAGGAGCTCGCTCGTGATCGCGTCGGCGTACGCGCCGGAGAAGAACACGATCACGGCGGTCGTCGCGACGTACTCGATGGTCTCGGCGAGGCCGGTGATGAACCCGCCCCACGGTCCCATCGCGGCGCGCGCGAACGAGTAGGCGCCGCCCGTGTGCGGCATCGCGCTGCTCATCTCGCCGATCGAGAAGACCAGGCCGTAGTACATGACCACGAGGATCGCGAAGGCGATGACCATGCCGCCGAACCCGGCGAAGTCGATGCCGAAGTTCCAGCCCGAGAAGTCGCCGGAGATGACGGCGGCGACGGCGAGGCCCCAGAGACCCCAGACGCCGGCGGTGCGCGTGAGCTTTCGTTTCTCGAAATAGCCGTCTTCGGCGGTCGTGTACTTCACGCCCGAGACGGAGAGGGTGTCCTTGGCCATGGCCGGCTCCTTGGGGATCGCTGGGTGTTGCGCCCGATGATAGGGTCACCAATGGTTCTCCGTACAGACCATTTTCCGGACGGATGCGCCGCTGTCGTGGCATCCGACGTCCTGCTATGGTCACCTCACCAGACCATTGAGCCAACCGACCACTCGAAGCGGAGCAGCGGATGACGAGCACGACGACGAACCCCACCGGCCCGCTCGGACTCGAGGGCCCCCTCGGCCTCGACGAGCTCCGCGGCGCCGTCGCCGACGGCCGGGTCGACACGGTCATCGTGGCGTTCACCGACATGCAGGGCCGCCTCGTCGGCAAGCGCGTGTCGGCGCGGCTGTTCCTCGAGGACGTCGCCGAGCACGGCGCCGAGTGCTGCAACTACCTGCTCGCGGTCGACGTCGAGATGAACACCGTCGACGGCTACGCGATCTCGAGCTGGGAGCGCGGCTACGGCGACATGCGCATGGTGCCCGACTTCACCACGCTCCGGATGGCGCCCTGGCTCCCGGGCACCGCGATGGTGACGGCGGACCTCGAATGGCTCGACGGCTCCCCCGTCGAGGAATCCCCCAGGCGCATCCTCCAGCGCCAGGTCGCGCGCCTCGCCGAGCGCGGGCTCGTCCCGTACAGCGGCAACGAGCTCGAGTTCATCGTCTTCGAGGACGACTACCGATCCGCGTGGCGCAGCGGCTACCGCGACCTCACGCCCGCGAGCGACTACAACGTCGACTACGCGCTGCACGCGTCGACGCGCATGGAGCCGCTGCTGCGGGACATCCGGCTCGCCATGGACGGCGCGGGCATGTACACCGAGGGCGTGAAGGGCGAGTGCAATCTCGGCCAGCAGGAGATCGCGTTCCGCTACGCGCCCTCGGTCACCACGTGCGACAACCACTCGATCTACAAGAGCGGCGCGAAGGAGATCGCCGACGCGCACGGCAAGTCGATCACCTTCATGGCGAAGTTCGACCAGCGCGAGGGCAACAGCTGCCACATCCACCTGTCGCTGCGCGGCACCGACGGCGGCGCCGTGTTCGCCGACGACGGTGACCCCGACGGCATGTCGCCGCTGTTCCGCGGGTTCCTGGGCGGCCTCGTCGCGCACCTGCGGTCGCTCACGCTCCTGCTCGCGCCGAACGTCAACTCCTACAAGCGCTACGTCGACGGGAGCTTCGCGCCGACCGCGCTCGCGTGGGGCTTCGACAACCGCACGTGCGCGCTCCGGGTCGTCGGCCACGGCAGCGGCCTGCGCGTCGAGTGCCGCATCCCCGGCGGCGACGTGAACCCGCACCTCGCGACCGCGGCGCTGATCGCCGCGGGCCTCGCCGGCATCGACGAGGGGCTCGAGGCCGGCCCCGCGTTCGTCGGCAACGCGTACCAGTCGGATGCCCCGCGCGTGCCGACGACCCTGCGCGACGCCGCCGCGCTGTTCGAGGCATCCGACCTCGCGCGCGCCGCGTTCGGCGCGGACGTCGTCGCGCACTACCTCAACAACGCCCGGGTCGAGGTCGCCGCCTTCGACGCGGCCGTGACCGACTGGGAGCGGGTCCGTGGCTTCGAACGACTCTGACGTGACGGCGGCACCGGCCGGCGCTGCGCCCGCCGGCGCGCCGCCGCTCATCGGCGTCACGACCTACCTCGAGCCCGCGCGCAGCGGCGTCTGGGACGTCGCCGCGTCGTTCCTGCCCCGCGCGTACCTCGACGCCGTGACCGACGCGGGCGGGGTCGCCGTGCTGCTGCCGCCGCAACCCGTCACGGCCGAGATCGCCCGCGGGGTGGTCGCGTCGCTCGACGGCCTCGTCGTCGCGGGCGGCGCCGACGTGGACCCAGCCCGCTACGGACAGGAGCCGCACCCGCGCACCGGGGCGCCGCGCACCGATCGCGACGCCTGGGAGGACGCGCTGCTCACCGCGGCGATCGACGCCGAACTGCCGTTCCTCGGCATCTGCCGAGGGGCCCAGGTGCTCAACGTGGCGCTCGGCGGCACGCTCGTCCAGCACCTCCCCGACGTCGTCGGGAGCGACCGCTACCAGCCCGCGCCCGCGGTGTTCGGCGAGGGCGTCGTGACGGTCGAGCCGTCGTCGCGGCTCGCGGCCGTCCTCGGCGACGCCCGCGACCCGCTGCCCGTGCACTATTACCACCACCAGGCGCTCGACCGGGTCGCCGACGGCCTCACGGTCACCGCGCGCAGCGAGGACGGCGTCATCGAGGCCGTCGAGCTCGGCTCGGTCCCGTTCGGCCTCGCGGTGCAGTGGCATCCGGAGGCGAATCCCGCCGACCGGCGGCTGTTCGCCGGCCTCGTCGACGCCGCCCGCACGCACCGCACGCACCGCACCAGGAGGACCACCGCGTGAGCCACGCCATCGTCAATCCCGCCGACGAGCGCATCATCGCGACCGTCTCGAACGCGACCCTCGAGGAGGCCGACCTCGCGATCGAACGCGCGGCGACGGCGCAGCGCGGCTGGGCCGCGCTCGCACCGGTGGACCGCGCGCGGCTCCTGCGCCGGTTCGCGGACGCGGTCGACGGCGCGGTCGAGGAGCTCGCCCGCATCGAGGTGCGCAACTCGGGGCATCCGATCTCGCAGGCCCGCTGGGAGGCGGGGCACGTGCGCGACGTGCTCGAGTACTACTCCGCCGCACCCGAGCGGCTGTTCGGGCGGCAGATCCCGGTCGCCGGGGGCCTGGACGTCACGTTCAACGAGCCGCTCGGCGTGGTCGGCGTGATCACGCCGTGGAACTTCCCCATGACGATCGCCTCGTGGGGCTTCGCCCCGGCGCTCGCGGCCGGGAACGCCGTCGTCCTGAAGCCCGCCGAGTGGACGCCGCTCTCGAGCCTGCGGCTCGCCGAGCTCGCGCTCGAGGCGGGCCTGCCCGAGGGCCTCCTCCAGGTCGTGCCCGGCCGCGGCTCGGTCGTCGGCGAACGCTTCGTCACGCACCCGCTCGTGCGCAAGGTCGTCTTCACCGGCTCGACCGAGGTCGGGACCCGGGTGATGAGCGGATGCGCCGAGCAGGTGAAGCGCGTCACGCTCGAGCTCGGCGGCAAGAGCGCCAACATCGTCTTCGCCGACGCCGACCTCGAGCGCGCGGCCGCGACCGCGCCCTCGGGCGTCTTCGAGAACGCGGGCCAGGACTGCTGCGCACGCAGCCGCATCCTGGTCGAGCGCCACGTCTACGAGCGGTTCCTGGAACTCCTCGAGCCCGCCGTCGCCGGCGTGCGCGTCGGCGACCCCGCCGACGAGGCGACCGAGATGGGCCCGCTCGTGTCCGCCGAGCACCGCGAACGCGTCCGCTCGTACGTGCCTGACGACCGCGACGTCGCATTCCGCGGCACCGCGCCCGACGGCCCGGGATTCTGGTTCCCGCCGACCGTCCTCACGCCAGCGCGCGACTCGCGCGCCGCGCGCGAGGAGATCTTCGGCCCGGTCGTCTCGGTGTTCCCGTTCGACGACGAGGCCGACGCGGTCCGGTTCGCGAACGCGACCGAGTACGGCCTGAGCGGGTCGATCTGGACTCGCGACCTCAGCCGCGGCATCCGTGTCGCGCGCGCCGTCGAGAGCGGCAACCTGTCGGTGAACTCGCACTCGTCCGTGCGCTACGCGACGCCGTTCGGCGGCTTCAAGCGCTCGGGCCTCGGCCGCGAGCTCGGACCCGACGCCCCCCTCGCCTTCACCGAGACCAAGAACGTCTTCATCGCCGTCGACTGACGGCCCGATCCGGACAGGAGCACCATGACCGACCCCACCCGCGCCGACCTCACCCAGCGGCTCGCCGGCCGCGTCGCCGTCGTCACCGGCGGCGGCTCCGGCATCGGCCTCGCGACCGCACGGCGGTTCGCCGCCGAGGGCGCGCACGTCGTCATCGGCGATTTCGACCCGGTCGCGGGCGCGGCCGCCGCGGACGCGGTGGGCGGCACGTTCGTCCGGGCCGACGTGACCGACAAGGCGCAGGTCGACGAGCTGTTCGACCGGGCCGCGGCGATCACCGGCACGCTCGACATCGCGTTCAACAACGCGGGCATCTCGCCGCCCGACGACGACTCGATCGAGACGACCGAGCTCCCCGCCTGGGACCGCGTGCAGCAGGTCAACCTGACGAGCGTCTACCTCTGCTCGCGCGCGGCGCTGCGCCACATGGTGCCGCAGCAGCGCGGCTCGATCATCAACACCGCGTCGTTCGTCGCGGTGCTCGGCTCGGCGACGTCGCAGATCTCGTACACCGCGTCCAAGGGCGGCGTGCTCGCCATGAGCCGCGAACTCGGCGTGCAGTTCGCGCGTCAGGGCATCCGGGTCAACGCGCTGTGCCCCGGACCGGTCAACACGCCGCTCCTGCAGGAACTGTTCGCGAAGGACCCCGAGCGCGCGCAGCGCCGGCTCGTCCACGTGCCGGTCGGACGGTTCGCCGAACCCGAGGAGATCGCGGCGGCCGTCGCGTTCCTGGCGAGCGACGACGCGTCGTTCATCACCGGGTCCACGTTCCTCGTCGACGGCGGGATCGGCGCCGCGTACGTGACGCCGCTCTGAGCGGCCGGACGTAGGCTCGGAGCATGGCCGAGGAGCACGAACCCGCGCCGGCCGTCCTGAGCGCCGGCCTCCTCCTCACGCCCGCCAAGCCCGCGAACGCCTACGAGGAGACGATGCAGCGCCTGCTGCAGTCGATCCGCCTCGGACTCATCGCGCCCGGCGAGCGGCTCCCACCGGAGCGAGAGCTCGCCCAGCTCCTCCAGGTGAGCCGGGCGACGCTGCGCGAGGCGCTCGGCTCGCTCGCGGACGCCGGGTGGATCGTCGTGCGCCGCGGCCGGTACGGCGGCGCGTTCGCCGCCGAGGCGTCCGAGGATGTCCCGCGCGCCGCGCCGGGAGCCGTCGACGGCCTCGAGGACCTGCTCGCGCTTCGCGCGGTGCTCGAGGTCGGCGGCGCCGGGCGCGCGGCCGCGAGCGAGCTCAGCGCGACGGATCGGGAACGGCTGTGGCAGGCGTACGAGGACTGCCGATCGGCGACCGCCTCGGGGTACCGCGTGGCCGACTCGCGCCTGCACCTGCTCGTGGCCGAGCTGATCGGGTCGGCGACGCTCGTGCCGCTCGTCGCCGACGTGCGGCTCCGGCTCAACGAACTGCTCGACGGGATCCCGCTGCTCGCGCCGAACATCGCGCACTCGGACGAGCAGCACCGCGCGATCGTCGGCGCGATCCTGCGTGGCAACGCCGAGGAGGCGCGGGCCGCGATGGCCGAGCACCTCGAAGGCACCGAGGCGCTCCTGCGCGGCTTCTACGCGTGAGACGCTCGGGGGACGGCGCCGTCGCGGCGCCGTCCCCCGATCCGCTTCGGCCCCTCACGGGAGGCCGGCGAGCGGCGCTCAGGACCCCGCGAACGGCAGGACCGCGAAGGGCAGGGTCGCGAGTCCGACCGCGATCGCGCCGAGCCCCAGCAGGACCGCGCCTCCGAGCATCACGGCGTTCAGCGCGATGCCCCAGATCGCCATGGTGCGTCGCGCCGGCTCGCGACGCAGCGCGAGGATGCCGAGCACGAGGCCCGCGGCCGGGACCACGAAGGTCGAGCCCGCGAACACCGACACGATGCCCAGCACGAGGCTCGAGATGCTGAACGCGCTCGTCTCGGCCGGCACGGTCGCGGCCGGTGCGGAGACGGGGGCGTGGGTTTCGGTGTACACGTCGGACATGATCGGTTCGCTCCTTCTGGTGGGTACCGTTCCACGGTAGGAACCGGCCGTCCCCACGGGCATGGGGCTATCCCCCGGATCGGCGTGGGGAATCCCTACGCGAAGAGCGCCTCGATCGGGCCGCGCGCGAAGAACACGAGGAACCCGGCGGCGACGATCCACAGCAGCGGGCTGATCTCGCGCGCCTTGCCCGAGAGCGAGCGCACGACCACCCAGCCGACGAAGCCCGCACCGATGCCGTTCGCGATCGAGTACGTGAGCGGCATGACGGTGACCGTCAGGAACACGGGCAGCAGCACCGAGAAGTCCGTCAGGTCGACGTGGCGGATCTGCGCCATCATCATCGCGCCGACGATCACGAGCGCGGCCGCGGCCACCTCGCTCGGCACGATCGACACGAGCGGCGTGAAGAACATCGCGATGAGGAACAGCGCGCCCGTCACGACGTTCGCGAACCCGGTCCGCGCGCCCTCGCCGATGCCCGAACCGGACTCGATGAAGACCGTGTTGGAGGAGCTCGACGTGAACCCGCCCGCGACCGCGCCGATGCCCTCGACGATGAGCGCCGACTTCAGGCGCGGGAAGTCGCCCTTCCGGTCGGCGAGCCCCGCCTCCTCGGACAGGCCCGTCATGGTGCCCATCGCGTCGAAGAAGTTCGTGAAGACGAGCGTGAAGACGAGCATGAGCGCCGCGAGCACGCCGATCCGCTCGAACGAGCCGAACGACACCTGGCCGACGAGGGAGAGATCGGGCAGGCTCACCCACTGGCTCGGCACCTGCGGGACCGACAGGCTCCACCCGCCCGGGTTCACGCCGTCCTCGGTGAACTTCGGCCCGATCTTCAGGATCGCCTCGAGGACCACGGCGAGCACCGTGCCGGAGACGAGGCCGATGAGGATCCCGCCCTTCACCTTCCGCGCGACGAGGATGCCGGTGAGCAGCAGCGTGACGACGAAGACGAGGGTCGGGACGGTCGCGACCGATCCGTCGACGCCGAGGCCGACGGGCGGGCTCGACGTGCCGGTCGACGTCACGAAGCCGGCGTCCACGAGGCCGATGAACGCGATGAACAGGCCGATGCCGACCGTGATCGCGAGCTTCAGCTGGATCGGCACCGCGTTGAAGATGAGCCGACGCAGGCCGGTTGCGGCGAGCAGGACGATGACGAGGCCGTTCACGACCACGAGGCCCATCGCCTCGGGCCAGGTCACCTGGCCGACGACCGAGACCGCGAGGAACGAGTTGATGCCCAGGCCCGCCGCGAAGGCGAACGGCAGCCGGGCGACGAGGCCGAAGAGGATCGTCATGACGCCCGCCGTGAGGCCCGTGACCGCGGAGAGCTGGAGGAAGTCGAGCGTGTTCCCCGCGACATCGGTGCCCGACGACAGGATGATCGGGTTCAGGATGACGATGTACGCCATCGTCACGAAGGTGACGACGCCGCCGCGGATCTCCCCGGTGAGGGTCGACCCGCGCTCGGTGATCCCGAAGTAGCGGTCGAGCGCGTTCCTCGGTGGTGCGGCGACCTCGTCGGTCGTGGGCTCGTCGGTCGGGATCGTGCTGCTCACAGGCTGCCTTTCGGAGGGCGCGATGGCGCGCCGGGTGGTGCGGTCGGCCCGTCGGGTCGGGCCGAGCTCGGTCGGGTCGGGCTCGGTCGGGCCGGGCTCGGTCGGGCCGGGCTCGGTCGCGTCGGGCCCGGGTCAGGCCAGGCCGAGGGCCTTCGCCAGGTGCTCCCCGACGATGAGCCAGATCCCGACGATGACCGAGATCGCGCTCACCGCGAAGCACGCGACGGCCCCGAGGAACGAGACCCGCTTCTGGCCTTCGGTCAGCGGGCTCTTCCGCGCCGCCTTCGCCGCGCGCTTGGCGGCCGCCTTGGCCTCGGCGGGCGTGATGACCGTGATCGCGTCGGTGAACTCCGCGGGCGTGACCACCGGGGTCCGGCCCGAGATGGTGAGCAGGCGGATGCCGAGCGAGTAGGCGCTCACGACGACCGAGGCGCCGATGAGCGCGGCGAGCAGGACGAGCAGGAAGGCGAGCCAGTCGATCATGCCGAGACCTTCCTCTTCGGCTTGGGGTTGCGCTTGATCTTGACCGCGCGGCCCGACGCGGCGACGTCGCTGACCACGTTGTTCGCGGAGACCTCGTTGCGCTGCGACCACACGAAGATCATGACGATCACTGCGACGCCGACGACCGTGTCGATGATCACGCCGATGACGCCGAACTGGGCGACGAGCGCGGCGAGCGCGCCGACCGCGGCCGCGGAGGGCAGCGTGAGCAGCCAGCCGACGCCGATCCGCCCGGCCGTGCGCCAGCGCACCTTCGAGCCGCGCCGGCCGAGGCCCGAGCCGATGACCGAGCCCGAGGCGACCTGCGTCGTCGACAGCGCGAACCCGACGTGGCTCGAGGCGAGGATGGTCGCGGCCGTCGCCGTCTCGGACGCGAAGCCCTGCGCGGGCTTCACGTCGGTCAGGCCCGTGCCGAGCGTCTTGATGATCCGCCAGCCGCCCATGTAGGTGCCGAGCGCGATCGCGATCGCGCAGGTCACGATGACCCAGGTCTGCGGGTCGGTCGAGGTCTGGATGCCGGCCGCGATGAGCGTGAGCGTGATGACGCCCATCGTCTTCTGCGCGTCGTTCGTGCCGTGTGCGAGGGCGACGAGCGACGACGAGAAGATCTGCGCGTGCCGGAACCCGTCGCGCCCGTCCGGCTTGCCGTCGTACCGCCGCGTGATCGCGTAGGCGAGCTTCGTCGCGACGAATGCGACGAGGCCGGCCGTGACGGGTGCGAGCAGCGCGGGCAGGATCACCTTGCTCAGCACGACCGTGAAGTCGATCGCCTGGAAGCCGAACCCGACGAGCGCGGCGCCGATGAGGCCGCCGAACAGGGCGTGGCTCGACGAGGACGGCAGGCCGAGCAGCCACGTGATCATGTTCCACACGATCGCGCCGATGAGGCCGGCGAAGATGAGCTCGGGCGTGATGAGCACGCCCCCGTCGCCCTCCTTGATGATGCCGCCCGAGATGGTCTTGGCCACCTCGGTCGACAGGAACGCGCCGACCAGGTTCAGCACCGCGGCGAGACCGACCGCGACCTTCGGCCGCAGGGCGCCGGTCGCGATGGGCGTGGCCATCGCGTTCGCGGTGTCGTGGAAGCCGTTCGTGAAGTCGAAGAACAACGCCAGTGCGATGACCAGCACGACGATGAGGGTGAGATCCACCGGCGTCTTTCTCTGGGAGACGACGGACGATGTCCGCCGGATGTTCAGGGATCGGCGCTGCGGATTCCGCGCAGCAGCAACCTCGATGATCCTACGCGACGGGGCTGTGCTCGTGCACCACGGTCGCCAGGTCCGGACCGAACACGAAGGTCCTTCGCACCGTTCCCCCAGCAAGCACGCCGGGGAGCCAGCGCGACGCGTCGTCCCACATCTCGTCGAGCGGGACGGCGTCGAGCGGGAACCACGCGGGATCGAGTTCGTCGCTCGGCCCGGGCTCGCCCGCCCACTCGCGGCACACGAACACGCTCGACTCCTGGCTCCACGCCTCGCGGTGCGGGAACAGGTACGTGAGGCGTCCGCGCGCGTCGAGGACGCCGGGATCGATCACGACGCCCGCCTCCTCGAAGGACTCGCGCACCGCGGCATCCACCGCGTCCTCGCCGGGCTCGAGCTTGCCGCCCAGCCCGACCCAGTACCCCGCGCCGAGCCCGTGGCGCTTGCGTCCGAGCAGGACCTCGGTGCGGCCGTCGCGCTCGCGCAGCAGGTAGCAGACGCAGACCTGGGGCAGGGACATCCGTCGTTCCGGACTCAGCCGAACAGGATCCTGGCCTCGTCGTACCGGTCCTGCGGCACGGTGTTCAGGCTGCCGGTCGCCTCCGCGATCGACACCGTCTTGATGTCGGTGCCGCGGAGCGTCACCATGCTGCCCCACGCGCCGTCGTAGACGGCCTCGACGGCGGCCATGCCGAGCCGGGTCGCGAGGACCCGGTCGTACGCCGTCGGCTCGCCGCCGCGCTGGATGTGCCCGAGCACGGTCGCACGCGACTCGATGCCCGTGCGCTCCTCGATGAGCGGCGCGAGGACATCGGCGATGCCGCCGAGCCGGGGCCGGTTGAACGCGTCCATGCCCTTGTGCGAGTGCGCCTCGGTCATGTCCGGGAGCGTGAAGCCCTCGGCGACGACCACGAGCGGCGCACGGCCGCGGTCGCGCACGGACTCGACCCACTCGCAGATCTGCTCGATCGACTGCGGCTGCTCGGGGATGAGGATCGCGTGGGCGCCGCCGGCCATGCCGGAGTGCAGCGCGATCCAGCCGACGTGGCGACCCATGACCTCGAGCACCATGGCGCGCCCGTGCGAGTCGGCGGTCGTGCGGAGGCGGTCGATCGCCTCGGTCGCGATCTGGACGGCGGTGTCGAAGCCGAACGAGTAGTCGGTCGCCTTGAGGTCGTTGTCGATCGTCTTGGGCACGCCGACGACCTTGATGCCGCCCTCGTCGTAGAGTCGGCGCGCCGCGGTCAGGGTGCCTTCGCCGCCGATCGCGACGATGGCGTCGATGCCCTCCTCGTCGAGCATCCGCTGGATGTTCTCGGGTCCGCCGCCCTCGCCCTCGAACGGGTTGGTCCGGCTCGAGCCGAGGATCGTGCCGCCGGTCTTCGCGAGGCCGCGCACGTCGTGCCGGACGAGCGGCATGATGTCGCGCTCGACGACGCCGCGCCAACCCCACCGGAATCCGACGAACTCCGTGTCGTGCGAGATCTTGCCCTTCAGCACCGCGCCGCGGATCACCGCGTTCAGGCCGGGGCAGTCGCCGCCGCTCGTCAGCAGGCCGATCTTCATGTGACTCCTCGTTCGTACAGGCGTGCGTACTGGGCGTTCGCCGGAGCCGCTCCTTCGGGGCGCGAACGCTGGGAGTCTATCGGCACGCCGGGCCCCGTGTCCGCTCGACGCGGTCGGCGGGGCCCGGCGAACCGGTCAGAGCGCGCCGTCGAGCGCCTGCCGCAGCAGGTGCTGGAGGGCGTCGAGCTGCACCGAATCCGCTGATCCGGGCTCGATGTCGCTGCCGTCCAGGGCGCGCGCCGCGAGGCCCTGCTTGGCGTCGATCAGCTCCGCGATGCGCGCGTCGATCGTGTGCGCCGCGATGATCCGCCACGCGGTCACGGGCTCGTCCTGGCCGATCCGGTGCACGCGGTCGATCGCCTGGGTCTGCTCGGCGCTCGTCCAGCTGAGCTCGGCGAGCACGACGTTCGACGCCGCCTGGAGGTTCACGCCGACGCCTGCCGCGGTGAGCGAGCAGACCGCGACGTGCACGTCGGGGTCGGTGTTGAACGCGTCGATCGCGGCCTGCCGGGCGATCGCGGTCTGGTCGCCGCGGATCGACACGGACGTGAGCTCGCGCGCCGCGAACGCGGCCTCGGCCTGGTCCATGACGTCGATGTGCTTGGCGAAGAACACGACCTTGCCCGCCGAGCGCGCGAGCTGCGCCGCGTAGTCCGCCGCGAGGCCGGCCTTGGCCTGGCCGATGCGACGGACCATCGTGAAGACGTTCTCGCCCGACTTCGCGGACTTCGACTCCTCGAGCTCCGCCATGGCGACCGCGCGGACGAACTGGTCGCGGTCGAGCTCGTCGAGGTCGCCGACGCGCAGGCCCCGCGCCTCGACGAGGGTCCGGAAGCGCGTCGCGAGCCGGCGACCGAGTTCGCGCTCGGCAGCGCGGATCGAGCGGCCCAACTCGTCGTCGAGCTCGACGGGGAGGTCGGCGATCCGCTTCTCGGGCAGGTCGGCCGCGACGTCGACCTTGCGCCGGCGCACGATGCCGAGGTCGATGACCGAGCGGCGCGCGGCCGAGTAGAAGCCGTGCTCGGCGGGCGTGAGGCCGTTCTCCTCGAGGGCCGCGAGCAGCGACGACGACGGCTTGTCGCCGGCGATCCAGCCGAGGAACTGCCAGATCGCGCGGAAGTCGTCGACGTCGTTGATGAGCGGCGTGCCCGTGAGCGCGAGCAGCAGCGGGTCGCCGCCCGGCGCCGAGGCGCGCACGCGGTCGGCGAGCGCGAGCACGTTGCGCGAGCGCTGCGACTGCAGGTTCTTGATGAAGTGCGCCTCGTCGACGACCATGCCGCGGAAGCCGAGCGTCGAGAGCCACGCCATGTGCCGGTCGAGGATGTCGTAGTTCACGACCACGACGTCGGCGAAGGCGTCCAGCGTGTCGCCGTCGCCGTGGATGACGGTCGCGCGGCGGTGCGGGGTCCAGCGCTCGACCTCGCGCGCCCAGTTCATCTTGACGACGTTGGGCACGACGGCCAGGAGCGGGTAGGCGTTCGTGACGGATGCCGCGAGCACGGACTGCGCCGTCTTGCCGAGGCCCGGCTCGTCGGCCAGGAGGAAGGCGCGGTGCCCCTCGCGCGCGGCCTCGATGAAGCGCGCCTGGTGGGGCATGAGCTCGAGTCCGCGCGGCGACAACCGGTCGATCGCGGGCGGCTCGGGGAGGTCCATGCTGGCGGCCTGGCCGCCGGAGCCCTGCTCGAACGCCTTGAACAGCGGGCCGAGCAGCTCCCAGTTCGCGAGCCGGCGGGCCGGCACGGCGGCCGGCTGCTGCCGGTCGAAGTCGGGCGCGAGGAACGGGTTCGCGAGCTGGCGGGCGCGCACCGAGGCCGGGATCACCTGGTTCACGGCCGGCGCCTGGATCGGCGCGGGCGCGGGCTCGCGCGTGATGATGAGCTCGTCGGGGCTGAGCTCGGCGCCGGATTCGAGCAGCCAGTCGCGCCGGAATCGCTGCGCGGACGTGGAGACGGACGCGTCGGGCTCGAGCAGCGTGATCAGGCTCGTGTCGCGCGCCGCGGTCTTCGCGAGGATCTGCGCGATGCCGTCGAGCCGCTTCAGGAGCTCCGCGCGGGCGGCGTCGCCCAGCGAGGCATCCGCCTTCACCCGCGCGCGCTCCTCGCGCATGAGCAGTGCGATCACCTGGAACTTCTGCCGGTTCGTGGGTCCGAGCTTGTTCTTCGCCGCCTTCTGCTCGACCTCGCGCACCTTGCGCGCGAGGATCGGGATGATCGGGGCGTCGTCGTCGCGAGAGCGCGTCCGCTGACGCTGCCTCGTCTGGGTCAAGGGGTCCTCCCGTGCCATCGGGTGCCTCCGTCGCCCGCGGGCGTTGCTGCCAGCCGGGCCGGCGGACCCATCCGGGGTCCGTCACGACGGGGCCGTCGAATCCAGGTGGAGACCACCTGCCGAGCAGTGCGCGGTCGGCGCCGCGCCGTCGGACCGAGATCGGATTCGTCGGTCGGAGAGTCATTCTAGCGTCTTCGGCCGGGAATTCGCCGCGACGCGCGCTCAGCCGCCTACGACGTGCACGGCGAAGCTCAACAGGAACCCCCCGGTGACGAGCAGTCCGGTGAGCGCATGATAGGTCTGGAACGCCTCGGGGATCATCGTGTCGCAGATCATCGCGAGGATGGCTCCCGCGGCGAGCGCGGTGATGGCGGCGGTGAGCCCCGGCTGCGCCGTGTCGAGCAGGACGAAGCCCGCGACCGAGGCGAGCGAGCTCGCGAGCGCGATGCCGATCCAGAGGACGAACACGTAGGTCGCCGAGCGCCCCTCCTGCTTGAGGGAGGCCGTGCTCGAGAGGCCCTCGGGCACGTTCGAGATGATGATGGCGACGAGGACCGGGACGCTCACTCCCCCGCCCCCGACCATGCTGAGTCCGAGGACGGCCGACTCGGGGATGCCGTCGAGGAGCGCGCCGAGGGCGATGCCCACTCCCGTGCCCGAGCTCTCGCCGCTCCCGGGCCGGTTGCGCTTGTCGAACCGGTCGAGCAGCTGGTCGGCGACGACGTACACGATGGCGCCGGTCGCGAACCCGAGGACGGTCGGCCAGAGGCCGGCCTCCTCCTCGGCCTCGAGCACGAGGTCGAACGCGAGCGCCGAGATGAGCACGCCCGCGCCGAACGCCATGATGCCCGCCACGACCGGCTTCGGCACCGCGACGAACCAGGCGATCACCGCGCCCAGGACGAGTGCGGCTCCGCCTGCGAGGCCCGCGAGGGCCGCCCCCGTCCATTCCGGCATGAGGCGAGCCTAGGGCCTAGGCTGTGGACATGGACGGTCTCGCAGGGGCGGGCGGAGACGTCGCGCCGACAGACGACATCAGAACCGGCGACTTCACGGTGTCGCAGGACACCGAGTTCGAGGAGGTCGAGGAGGTCGAGTCCGACGACGACCGGCCGCTCGACGACGACCTCGTCGACGACCCGCCGGGCATCGATTCGGAGCGCCGGGTCGACCTCGGCGAGGAGCGCGACGGGGCCGCCGAGGACGACGCGTGAGGATACCCCGTGCGGTATCGGCGTCGCGGCGTATCCTGAGCCGGTGATCGAGGACATCAAGCGCCGCGCGCTGCATCGGACGCGCATCATCGAGGGCCAACTCCGGGCCATCGAGCGGATGATCGACGACGAGGACTACTGCGTCGACATCATCACGCTCTCGCTCGCGGTCCAGAAGTCGCTCGGGTCGCTCAACAAGCTGCTCGTCGAGAACCACCTCCGCACCCATGTCAGCCACCAGTACGAGGAGGGCGGCGACGCCAGGGAGGCGGCGGTCGCCGAACTCCTCCGGCTCTTCGAGCTCTCGAACAACCGGGGCTGAGCGGAGCGGGCGCCTCAGGTCCCGGGCGATGTGGCGGCGAGCCACGCGTCGAGCGAGCTCGGCTGGTCCGTGATGATGCCGTCGACGCCGAGCGCGCTGACCTCGCTCCAGCTCTCCTCCGAGTTGAGGGTGTAGCAGAGCACCGCGAGGCCGGCCTCGTGCGCGAGCGCCACCGCGTTCGGCGCGGCCGTGACGGACTTCGCGGTGGTGCCGAAGCCGATCAGGCCGAACTGCGCCGCGATCGCGCGCGGGTCGGCCGGCAACTCGCGGATGAGCATGATCCGGGGCGTGGAGGGCGAGACCGCCGCGATCGAGGCGAGCGACTCGATGCTGAAGCTCTCGAGCACGACCCGGTCGCGCACGCCCGCCCGCTCGATCAGGCCGAGCACGATCCGCACCTCGTCCGGCGTCCACGAGGCCTTGAGCTCGACGAGCGCTCGGGCCTCCGGGCGCTCGCCGAGGGACGCGAGGAACTCCTCGAGCGTCGGGATGCGCGTGCCGCGGAACGACGCGTCGTATCCGGCGCCGACGTCGAACCCGCGCACCTTCGCGAGGTCGAGGTCGCCGATCCGGCGCGGGTCGCCCGCGACGCGCTCGAGCGTCACGTCGTGGAAGAGCACGGGAACGCCGTCCCTCGTGAGCTGGACGTCGGTCTCGACGTACTCGAGCGTGTCCATCGCGACCTCGAGCGCCGGGATCGTGTTCTCGGGCGCGACCGACCGGTCGCCGCGGTGGCCGACGATGAGCGCCGGATCGCCCGGCGCGCGGAGCTGGCCGAACACGTCGATCGCGAACACGTTCGGCGGGGTCTGGGCGAACACCAGCACGGCGCTGATCGTCGCGGTCGCGACGACGGCCAGGGCCAGGCGGATGCCGAGCGGCGGGCGCTGGACCAGCCCGTGCAGCGCGCCCCGTCCGCGGCGCGGTCGGGCGGACCGATGCGCGGTCGGGTGGGCGGGAAGGTTGCGGCTTCGGGCAGGGGGAAGCGCACCGGGTGCGTGCGTCACGGGTCGGGCCTTTCCACCGGAACGGCCTCCTCGCCGTCACGGTGGATCGACCGTAGCACACGCCGTTACCGTTTCGTTACGAAACCAGCGCACCCCGTTCGGGGGCCCGTCTCACGCTCGGCGCGGGTGCGCTCAGAGGAGGCTCATCGTGTGCCAGACCGTCTTCGTCTCGGTGAGCGCGGTGATCCGTTCGAGCGACGGCGCCGCGGCATCCGGGCCCGGCTCGGGGCGCAGCACGCGCTTCAGCGTGTCCGCGGCCGCGAACTCGAGGTCGACCCACTCGAGGTCGCCCGCGCCGACGAGGTCGAGCGCGTTCACGTCCGCGTGCGACGCGAGCCACGGCGCGATCTCGGCCGGCGACCCCGTGAGGATGTTCACCACGCCCTTGGGCACGTCGCTGGTCGCGAGCACCTCGGCGAGCGTGATCGCCGTCCGCGGGAACCGCTCGCTCGCGATCACCACGACCGAGTTGCCCGAGACGAGCGCCGGCGCGACCGCCGACACCAGCCCGACGAGCGAGGAGTCCTGCGGCGCGACGATCGCGACGACGCCGGTCGGCTCGGGCACCGAGATGTTGAAGTACGGACCCGCCACCGGGTTGGCGTTCCCCGCGACCTGGGCGTACTTGTCGGCCCAGCCCGCGTACCAGACCCAACGGTCGATCGACTCGTCGACCTGCGCGGTCGCGACGGCCCGGGAGACCCCCTCGGCCTCCTCGATCTCGGCTACGAACTGGGCCCGGCGGCCCTCGAGGAGCTCGGCGATCCGGTACAGCACCTGCCCGCGGTTGTACGCGGTCGCACCCGACCATCCGCCGACCGCGCCGCGCGCGGCGAGGACCGCGTCGCGCGCGTCCTTCCTCGATGCGAGCGCGGCGTTCGCCAGGAACGAGCCGTCGACGGCCCGCACCTCGTAGGTCCGGCCGGATTCGCTCCGCGGGAACGCTCCGCCGATGAACAGCTTGTAGGTCTTCGGAACGGCCAGCCGGCTCACTTCGGGGCTCCCTTCCTGGCGGGCTTCGCGGTTCGGGCCGCGCGGCGCGGCGCGCGCTCGGCGGCCGTGACAGCGGGCGGGGCCGAGGCCGCGGACGTGCGGGCCCTCGGCGCGAGGTAGGCGCCGAGGCCGTGGCGACCGCCCTCGCGCCCGTAGCCGGACTCCTTGTACCCGCCGAATGGGCTGGACGGGTCGAACCGATTGAACGTGTTCGCCCAGATCACGCCCGCCCGCAGGCGGTCGGCGACCGCGAGGATCCGGCTGCCCTTGTCGGTCCAGATGCCCGCCGAGAGGCCGTAGGGCGTGTTGTTCGCCTTGGCGATCGCCTCCTGCGGCGTGCGGAAGCTCAGCACGGTGAGCACGGGACCGAAGATCTCCTCGCGGGCGATCAGGTGGCTCGTCTCGACGTTCGTGAAGATCGTCGGCGCGAACCAGAACCCCTCGCTCGGAATCGCGCACTCGGCGGTCCACCGCTCGGCGCCCTCGGCCTCGCCGATGTCGCTCAGCCGCCGGATCCGCTCGAGCTGCTCGAGCGAGTTGATCGCGCCGATGTCGGTGTTCTTGTCGAGCGGATCCCCGAGGCGGAGCGTCGACAGGCGCCGCTTCAGCCGGTCGACGACCTCGTCGTGGATCGACTCCTGCACGAGCAGGCGGCTTCCGGCGCAGCACACGTGCCCCTGGTTGAAGAAGATGCCGTTCACGATGCCGTCGACCGCCTGGTCGATCGGGGCGTCGTCGAACACGATGTTCGCGGCCTTGCCGCCGAGCTCGAGCGTGACGCGCTTGCGGGTCCCCGCGACGGCGCGCGCGATCTCGCGCCCGACCGAGGTCGAACCGGTGAACGCGACCTTGTCGACGTCCGGGTGCCGCACCAGCGCGGCCCCGGTGTCGCCCGCGCCGGTCACGATGTTCACGACGCCCGGCGGCAGGTCGGCCTGCTGGAGGATCTCGGCGAACAGCAGCGCGGTGAGCGGCGTGGTCTCGGCGGGCTTCAGCACGACGGTGTTGCCGGCGGCGAGCGCCGGCGCGATCTTCCACGCGAGCATGAGCAGCGGGAAGTTCCACGGGATCACCTGGCCGGCGACGCCGAGCGCGCGCGGGTCGGCGCCGAGCCCGGCGTGATCGAGCTTGTCGGCCCATCCGGCGTAGTAGAAGAACCAGGCGGCGACGAGCGGCACGTCGACGTCGCGCGATTCCTTGATCGGCTTGCCGTTGTCGAGCGACTCGGCCACGGCGAGCTCGCGGGCCCGCTCCTGGAGGAGCCGCGCGATGCGGAACAGGTACTTGCCGCGGTCGCGGCCGCTCATCCTCGACCAGACGCGATCGTACGCGCGGCGCGCTGCCGCGACGGCGGCGTCGACGTCGGCCTCGTCGGCGGTCGCGATCGTCGCGATCCGCTCCTCGGTCGCGGGCGAGATCGTCTGGAACGGCGTGCCGCGCCCGTCGACGAACTCGCCGTCGATGAACAGGCCGTAGGAGTCGCGGAGCGAGAGGACCGCGCGCGATTCGGGCGCGGGTGCGTAATCGAGGAAGCTCATCTCGGATGCCTCGTCCCTGTCAGTCGATCGTCACGTAGTCGGGGCCGGAGTAGGCGCCGGTGCGCAGCCTGCGGCGCTGGAGCAGCACGTCGTTCAGCAGGCTCGAGGCGCCGAAGCGGAACAGGTGCGGCTGGAGCCAGTCCTCGCCGACCGTCTCGGCGACGGTCACGAGGTACTTGATCGCGTCCTTCGACGTGCGGATGCCGCCCGCGGGCTTCACGCCGATGCGCTGGCCCGTGAGCGACTGCCAGTCGCGGACCACCTGGAGCATGAGGAGCGTGACCGGCAGGGTCGCAGCCGGCTGCACCTTGCCCGTCGACGTCTTGATGAAGTCGCCGCCCGCGAGGATCGCGAGCCACGACGCGCGCCGCACGTTGTCGTAGGTGCGCAGCTCGCCGGTCTCGAGGATCACCTTGAGGCTCGCGCTCGAGCCGTCCGGGCGTCTGCACGCCTCCTTCACCGCGGCGATCTGGTCGAACACCAGGCCGTATCGGCCCGCGAGGAACGCGCCGCGGTCGATGACCATGTCGATCTCGTCCGCGCCGTTCTGCACCGCCTGGGCGGTGTCGGCGAGCTTGATCTCGAGCGACGAGCGCCCGGACGGGAACGCGGTCGCGACCGCCGCGACCGCGACGCCGCCGTCGTCGGGGTCTCCGTGCGCGGCGCCGAGCGCCGCGACGGCGATCGGGACCATGTCGCCGTAGACGCACACCGCCGCCGTGCGCGGCGTGGTGCGGTCGTCGGAATCGGGCGTCAGCGCCTTCGCGACGAGCGAGCGGACCTTGCCGGGCGTGTCGGCGCCCTCGAGGGTCGTGAGGTCGATGAGCGAGACGACCTTGTCGAGCGCCCAGGCCTTGGAGGCCGCCTTGATCGAGCGGGTGCCGAGGTCGGCCGCCCGCTGCTCGAGGCCGACGGCGTCGACGCCGGGGATCCCGTGGAGGTAGCGCCGGAGGGTCGCGTCATCGGGATGTCCGCCGAGGACGGCGATGGCGCGCTCGTGTGCGGTGACGAGGGAGGTGCCGGACATGTCGTGGACCTGATTCCTGTCTCGTGGGGGTGCGGATGCCGACGGATCAGCCGTCGAGCAGGTGCAACGCCGTCGCCTCGTCGGTGACGAGGACGCTGCAGAGGCCGCTGCGGACGACCGCGTCGGCGACGGCGTGCTTGGTGGGTCCGGCGATCACGGCGATCGCGAGCTCCGCGGAACGGAGTTCGTCGAGCGGGAGCCCGACCGTGCGGGCGTCGAGTGCGGGATCGACGATGTTGCCGTCGGCGTCGATGTACCGGCCGACGACGTCGCCGACCGCGCCCTTCTCGACGAGGAGGTCGACGTCGGCCGCGGTCAGGTAGCCGCTCTCGACGTGCACCGAGGTGTGGTCCGCCGCGCCGGCGCTGAACAGGTAGGCCTCGGCCGAGCGGGCGAGGTCGAGCACGCCGGCGACGACGCGGTCCGCCTCGATCGCCTCCTTCGTGGCCAGTCGCTCCAGGATCGCGGGGCTCGGCAGGAGCGTGGCGGACCCGCCGGCCTTCTGGGCGATGCCGACGGCCGTGGCCGCCGCGGTGCCCGGGCGGCGGTTGAGGCTCACGCCGCCGTTGATCTGCACGACGTTCACGCCGGTCGCCCAGCCGCTGCGGAGGTGCTGCGAGAGGTCGAAGAGCGTGCGTCCCCAGCTCACGCCGAGCGTGCGCGGGACTGGACGGAGCGCGGTGAGGTAGTCGGCCGCGGCCTGCGCGGTGCGGGACTGCAGTTCCTCGGCCGAGGTCACGCCGGACGAGGACACGACGATCGCGTCGCGAAGGCTGCGTTCCTCGCGGAGGCGACGCTCGATCGGCAGTCGTCGTGCGCGCGGGTGGAGGATCTCGATCCGGATGAATCCGCGCTGCTTCGCCTGTGCGAGGAGCCGGCCGACCTTCCAGCGGGTGAGCCGGAGCGCCTGCCCGATCTCGTCCTGCGTCTTGTTCTCCTCGTAGTAGAGCTCCGCAGCCCGGATCGAGAGCAGTTCGTCGACCTCGTCCATGAGTCTCCTTCCCGCACGCCCAGGGACCCAGCGTAGGCTCGGCCGCGCGCGCACGGCAACAGTCGTAGCGATTCCTGCTCAGATGAGCAGCGGGCCGCCACTCGGCACGCTCCTATGCTGTTGCCATGTCCTCCCCCCTCGCGCTCGCCGTGGACTTCGGCGGCACCAAGGTCGAAGCCGCCCTCGTCGACGCGACGGGCGGGATCACGGCCGGTTCCCGGCACCGACGGCCCACCGGCGCGACCTCGACCGCGGACGCGTTGGATGCCTCGGTCGCCGACGCGATCCGCGCCGCGCTCGATGCGCTCCCCGAGGGCGCGGACCTCGCCGGCGTCGGCATCGGCTCGGCGGGCCCGATCGACATCGTGGCCGGGACCGCGTCGCCGCTCAACGTCCCCGCGTGGCGGGGGCATCCGCTCGTCGACCGCGTGCGCGCGCTCGTGCCCGGCGTCCCCGTGGCCTTCGCGATCGACGGCCTGTGCATCGCCGTCGCCGAGCACTGGGTCGGCGCCGGCCGCGACGCGTCGAACCTGCTCGGCATGGTCGTCTCGACCGGGGTGGGCGGCGGCCTGGTCCTCGGCGGGCGCGGCGCGCCCAGCCCGACCGGCAACGGCGGCCACATCGGCCACATCGAGGTCGGGGGCTTCGACGACGCGTGCGCGTGCGGCGGCCGCGGCTGCCTCGAGGCGGTCGCGAGCGGTCCGCGCACGGTGGCCTGGGCGCGCACGCAGGGCTTCACGGGCACAACCGGCGAGGACCTCGCCGTCGCACACGCGGCCGGCGACCCGATCGCGATCGCCGCGGTCGAGCGCGCGGGCACCGCGGTGGGGCGCGCGGTCGCCTCCGCAGCGAACCTGCTCGACCTCGACGTCGCGGCGGTCGGCGGCGGCTTCTCGCGGGTCTCCCCCGCGCTGCTCGAGCACGCGCGCGCCGCGGTCGCCGAGCACACCGCGTTCGACTTCGTGCGCCGCGTGCGCATCGTGCCGTCCGGCCTCGGCGACGAGGGGCCGCTCATCGGCGCCGCGGCGCTCGTGCACCGCCCGGACCTGTTCTCCTGACGCGGACCGCTCGCCCGGCGGGGCCCGGTCCTCGGCGGGCCCGGTCCTCGGCGGGTTCGACCCGCGTCGGGCTCACGCCGCCGGACGGCCGTCCTCGAGGAACCGCGGGCGCGACGCCGCCGCACCGGCGAACGCGAGCGGCACGGAGGTCGCCAGCAGCACGAGGAGCGGCACGGTCCAGCCGTCGGTCGCTCCGTGCAGCACGCCGATCAGCAGCGGGAACACCGCCGCGATGAGGTAGCCGACGGACTGCACGAACCCGCTGAGCACCACCGCGCCCGCGTGCGTGCGCGTGCGCAGGTTGATGAGCACGAGCGCGAGCGGGAAGGTGAGCGGGCCGAGCCCGGCGAACGCGACCCAGAGCCAGGTCGCGGTCCCGGGGGCCAGCAGGAGGCCGAGGTCGCCGACGACGAAGCACGCGATGCCGATGCCCGTGAGCAGTCCGATCCGGCCGGTCCGTGCCGCGACGATCGGCACGATGATCCCGGCGGGCGCGCCGACGCCGGCGTAGAGCGCGAGCAGCGCGCCGTTCGCCGCCGCGCCGGTCCCCGCGGTCTCGGCCAGCAGTTCCGGGAGCCACGCGAACAGCGTGTAGACGTTCAGCGCCGACACCGCGAGCATCGTGGCGATCCACCACGCCAACGGCGATGCGAACGCGTGACGCAGCCCGACCGGGTCGACCCGGTCGCCGACGTCGCCCGCGACCGAGCCCGCGGACGCGTCGCCGGTCGACGGGCCGACCGACGGGCCGACCGGCCCGTCGCCCGGATGCGGCTCGGCGCGCCGCCTCGACCGCGCCAGCAGTGCGATCCACGGCACGAGCGCCGCGATGACGACCCCGGCCCACAACCCGAGCGAGACCCGCCAGCCCGCCGCCCCCGCGACCGGCACCGCCACGAGCGGCGGGACGAGCGTCGAGACCGCGAGGATCGCGACGTACACGGACGTCATGAGCCCGACCCGATCAGGGAAGTACCGCTTCACCAGCGGCGGCAGCAGCGCGTTGCCGATCCCGATCGACGCGAACGCGACCGCGCTCGTCGCGACGAGCACCCACGGTTCCGTTGCGATCCCGCGTCCCGCGAGCCCCAGCGCGAGCGCCACGAGCGCGAGCACGGCGGATGCCTCGAGCCCGACCCGGTTCGCCAGCACCGGGGTGAGCAGCGCGAACGCCGCGAAGCTGAGCGGCGCGAGCATGCCGAGCAGGCCGACGGTCGTCGGGCCGAGCGGGACATCCGCCTGCACCTCGTGCAGGATCGGCGACAGCGAGGCGACGGCGGTGCGCAGGTTCGCGGCGAGCAGCACGATGGCGGCGATCGCGAGCACTCGACCGGCCAGGAGCGGCCGGCGCGATGCGCCCTCGGTCATGCCGCCGCGGTCATGCCAGCAGGTCCCTGGCGACCCGGACGTCGTCGCCGATGCGCTCGATCAGCTCGTCGATGTCCGCGAAGGCGACCATGCCGCGGATCCGCTCGGCGAACTCCACGTCCACCACGTGGTCGTAGAGGTCGAGCTCGCGATCGAGCACGTACGCCTCGACCTGCTTCTGCGCTACGCCCTCGAAGGTCGGGTTGTCGCCGACCGAGATCGCGGCGGGATACCTCGCGCCCGCATCGGTGAGCCAGCCGGCGTACACGCCGTCGGCCGGGATCAGGCCCTCGGAGGACGGTGACAGGTTCGCCGTCGGGAAGCCGAGCTCGCGACCGCGCGCGGCGCCGTGCACCACGAGCCCGGAGACGGTCGGCGCGTGGCCGAGCAGTTCCGTCGCCCGCGCCACGTCGCCGTCGGCGAGGAGCTCGCGGATCCAGGTCGACGAGACCCGGCGGCCGTCGACCGGGCGCACGTCGTCGATGACCTCGACGGCGAACCCGAGCTCGGTGCCCAGCTGCTCCAGGAGCCCGACGTCGCCGGCGCCGCGCGCGCCGTAGCGGAAGTCGGACCCGACGAGGACCGTCCGCGCGTGGAGCCCGTCGACGAGCACGCGCCGCACGAACACCTCGGGCTCGAGCGAGGCGAGCGCGCGGTCGAACTCGAGCACGAGCGTGGCGTCGACGCCCGTCGAGGCGAGCAGGTTCAGCTTCTGCCGGACGCTCACGAGCGAATCCGGGCACTTCTCGGGCGCGAGCAGCGCGAGCGGATTGCGGTCGAACGTGACGACCGCGGCCTGCAGGCCGTCGCGCTCGGCGTGCGCGCGCAGGCGCGCGATCACCGCACGGTGCCCGAGATGGACGCCGTCGAACTTGCCGATGGTGACGACCGACGGGCCGAACCCGGCCGGGACGGCGTCGATCCCCGCGAAGGTCCTCACGCCTCGTCGCCCTCGACCGGGTGCTTCGCCAGCCACCACATGCCGAGCACCGGCAGGACGAGCGGCACGAACACGTAGCCGCGGCCGAACCACGACCACACGGTGTCGTGCGGGAACAGCTCGGGCATCACGACGCTCAGCGTGCCGACCACCAGGACGCCCGTGAACTCGAAGACGATCGTGGCCCACGCGATCCGGTACCAGGTCCGCCCGCGCGCGACGAGCGCGATCGTGGCGAGCACGTACACGGCCGCCGCGAGCGCGGAGAGCGCGTAGGCCACCGGCGCCTCGTCGAACTTCTGCACGATCTGCACGAACGAGCGGCCGAGCGCCGCGAGCGCGAGCACGCCGTAGACGGCGACGAGCACGCGGCCCACGCCGCTCATCCGGCCGCGACGGACGGGAGCGTCGGCGGGCGTGGCATCCGGGGTCGTCGCGGGCGTCGCCTGCGCGGTCGATCGCGCGGCGGATTCGGCGGTGGGTTCGACAGACATGACCCTCGATTCTCTCAGACGTGCGCTCACGCGAGCTGCACCGTCCAGATCTGCTGCATCCGGTACACCATGACCGCGACCGCGAGCGCGGCGACGCCGAGCACGACGGTGGACCAGCGGTTGCGCTCGAGCAGCGCCCAGAACCCGGCCGCGACGGGCAGCAGCACCGCGGAGACCAGGTACACCCAGAACTCGAGCAGGCTGCCCGTCGGCGGGTTGCCGACGAGCGGAGCGGCGATCGCGATCACGACCTGGACGAGCAGCAGCGCTTCGACGAGCGCGAGCGACCCGAGGCTCAGGTCGCTCGGGATGCGCCCCGCGAGGCCGAGCCCGAGGCAGAGCACGCCCGAGGCCGTCGCGACCGCGACCAGCACCCAGGTGAACCACTCGATCACGCGCTCGCCTCCGGCGGGAACCCGGTGACGACCTTCAGCGTGCCGCCGCGGAGCTCGACGATCGCCACGAGCCGCCCGGCCGGGTCGACGGCGGCGGCCGCTCCGGTGAACGCCTCGACGTCGGCCGGCGGTGCGACCCGCTTGCCGTGGCCGAGGTCCCGCGCGCCGTCGTCGGTCACCGGGACGACGGGCAGGGCGAGCGCGGCCGCGGCCGCGGCCGGCAGCAGGGCGGATGCCACGTCGAGGTCCTCGAGCGTCGGGGCATCCGCGACCGCGAACCTGCCCACCCGCGTCCGCCGGAGCGCCGTCAGGTGACCGCCCGTGCCGAGCGCGAAGCCGAGGTCGCGCGCGAGCGCGCGCACGTACGTGCCCGACGAGCACTCGACGCGCACGTCGAGGTCGAGGAATCCGTCGCCGTGTCGGGCGTCGAGCAGGTCGAACGCGGCCACGCGCACGCGACGCGCGGCCAGTTCGACGGCCTCGCCGCTGCGGACCCGGTCGTACGCCCGGCGCCCGTCGACCTTCACCGCGCTGACCGCGCTCGGCACCTGGTCGATCTCGCCCGTGAGGGCGGACATCGCGTCGGCGACCGAATCGTCGGCGATCGCGGCGACGACGTCGGGCGCGGACGCGTCGAGCGCGTCGCCTTCGGCGTCGTCGGTCGTCGTGCCCCAGCCGAGCCGGATCGTGGCCAGGTACTCCTTGTCGAGGCCGACGAGGTGGTGCAGGAGCCGGGTCGCGTGGTTCACGCCGATGAGGAGGAGCCCGGTCGCCATCGGGTCGAGCGTGCCGGCGTGGCCGACCTTCCGAGTGCCCGCGAGGCGGCGCACGCGTGCGACGACGTCGTGACTGGTGATCCCCTTCGGCTTGTCCACGAGGAGGATGCCGCTGTTCACGGGCTACAGGCTAACAGTCGCGCGACCGCCCTACGCTGGGGGGATGCGGATCGGGATCATCGGCGCCGGCGCGCTCGGCGGCACGTTCGCGGCACTCCTGCACCGCGCGGGCCACGACGTCGAGGTCACCGCCCGCGGTGACGGCCTGGCCGCGATCCGCGCCGGGGGCATCCGCCTCGGCGGCGGCTACGGCGACGTGGTCGCCGCCGTCGGGGCATCCGAGCGCCTGACCCGGCGGCCCGTTCTCGTGCTCGTGTGCACCAAGGCGCAGGATGCCGCCGCCGCGATCGAGGCACACGCCGACCTCGTCGACGGCGTGCCGGTCGTCGTGGTCCAGAACGGCCTCGACGGGGTCGACACGGCCGAACGGCTCCTCCCCCGCTCCACGTGCGTCGGCCTGCTCTCGATGATCGCCGCCAACTACACCGAACCCGGGGTCGTGCGCGTCACCGCGACCGCGGAGAGCTACCTCGGGCGCGGCGACGGGCCGCCCGACGAGGAGGGCGTCCGGCTCGCCGGGATCCTCTCCGAGGCGGTGCCCGTCACCGCGATCCCGAACTTCAGCGGCGCGCAGTGGACCAAGCTCGTCGTCAACATGCTGAACGCGGTGCCCGCGATCGTCGGCCGGAGCATCCAGGAGGTCATCGCCGACTCGGGCCTCCGCCGCGCGGTGACCGCGTCCATGCGCGAGTGCGTGCGGACCGGCGTCGCCCGGGGCATCCGGTTCGGCTCCGTGCAGGGCCTCGACGACCCGACGCTGCGCACGTTCGCGCTCCTGCCGCTGGGGCTCGGCGGGGAGCTGCCGCGGCGGCTCGTCCGCCGGATGGGCGACGTGCCGAACCTCGGGTCCACGCAGCAGAGCCTGCGGCGCGGCCAGCCGACCGAGGTCGACTTCCTGAACGGCGCCGTCGTGCGGGAGGCGGAGGCCGTCGGCGTGACGGCCCGCGTGAACCGCGGGCTCGTCGCGCTCGTGCACGAGGTCGAGCGCGACGGATTCCTCCCGCCGGAGCGCGTGCTCGCGGTGGTCCGCGGCACGGCCGACTGAGCGGCGCGGGTGCCGACCGCCGCCGACCGGCCGGCGTCGGCGGGGATCCGCGCGGCGCGCCGGCTCAGGACGACGGCGCGAGGCGCGGCCGCTCGGGGTCCGACAGGTCGACCACGAGGTCCGCGGCACGGCGCGGATCGGCGGCCCGGTAGGCGATCACGTCGGCGGCATCCGTCGGCTCGCCGGCGACCGCGATGCGCACGTCCCAGAGGGCCGCGAGCCGGTCGCGCAGCAGGAATCGGCCGTCGACCACGAGCAGCGCGTCCTCCGGGCCGGTGAGCCAGCGGGGCTCGACCCACGCATCCCTCGCGGGGTCGAAGACGCGCGTGACGAACGCGGTCGATCCGCCCATCCGGAACGGCTCGATGAGCGAGCGCCGGAACGCGGACTCGTCGAATCCGTAGCCGTAGTACCGCTCCGGCGTGTCGTCGCCGAACGCGGCCTGCGCCGCGCGCGAGCGGTGGAAGTCCTCCATGCGCGCCCGGAACACGGCGTGGTCGCGCTCCGCCAGCACCGCGGCGAAGTCGTCGCCGAGCGCGCTCTTCCCGCTCCGGAGCGGCCCGTCGATCGCGATCGTCATGCGCCCGCGGCCGACCCAGCCGAGGATCTCGTCGGCGAGCCCGCGAAGGAACACCACCCGCGGCGTGGACACGAGTCGCATGCTCCGAGGGTAGTCCGTGCGCACCCGGCACGACCGGGCGCCGGATGCTCGATACGCGATGAGGGGGCCCGGCGAACCGGACCCCCGCATCGGACCTGTCGGCCTGCGCCGATCGGTTACTCGGCGGGGCTCGCTCCGGCGGCCTCGTCCGCGGCGCCCTCGGCCGTCGCGACCGCGGTCGCGCGGCGACGACGCTGCACCACGAGGAGCAGCGCGATGCCCGCCGCGAGGATCACGCCGGCCGCGATCACGAGCGGCGCCGCGGCGAACCCGGTGCTCGCGAGCGGCGAGCCGGTTCCGGCGCCGCCGCCGGTCGCGACGAGCGGCCCGCCCGTCCCCTCGCCGCCGCCGGGCGGGGCGGTGAGGCAGTCGGGCGTCGCCTGCGGGTAGGCGAGGTCGACGGCCAGTTCGGGGTTCACCCGGAAGGTCGCCGTCGTGATGTCCCGCGTCCAGGCGAAGTTGCCGTCGGTCTCGACCCAGGTGCCGTCCTCCAGCTGCTCCCAGCCAGGCCAGCCGGTCGGGTTGCCGTCGTCGTCGACCGTGGCGCCCGGCCAGAGGGTCTCGCCCTCGAGCACGCCGTCCTCGTCGAGGTCGCCGAGCTCGATCTCCTCGGTGTTCGCACCCCCGTCGGTCAGCACCAGGAAGACCGTCCGCGGCGGCGTGGTCAGCGCGTCGGGGTCGTGCAGGACCACGCGGTAGCTGATCCACGGCACGTCGGCGACGCACTCGCCCGTCGCGACGGATCCGTCGAGCGTCGGCGTCACGCAGTCGCCGTCGCGCACCGTGAAGGTCCACACCGTCTGCGGGTCGCCCGAGAACGCCCAGTCCCGCTTCGGAGTCGCGGTGACCGTGATCGTGGCGCCGTCGCGCACCTGCTCCCAGTCCACCCGGTCGGAGTCCTCGGGCAGCTCGAGCACGTCGTCGCCCGCGGCGCACGTGTCGGTGAAGGTCGGCTCGCCGGTCAGGGCGGTGAGGCACGGCGAGTCGTCGGGCGTGAAGGTCCAGACTGCCTTCGCGCCCGCCGGGAACTTCGAGCCCTCGAGCGCGGTCACGGTCACCGTGATGACGCCGCCGTACTCCGAACGGGTCCATTCGATGGTGTCCGTCGTGTCCGGGACCGTCAGGTGCTCGTTGTCCGCGCCGCACGAGTCCTCCCACGTCGGCGCGCCGTCCACCTCGATCTCGCAGGGCTCGTCGATCAGGGTGAACTCCCACACGGTCTGCGGCTCGCCCGCGAACGCGTATCCGGGCTGGGGCGTCGCCGTGACCGTGATGACGCCGAGCGACTCGCCCTGCTCCCAGTCCACGGAATCCGTGTCGTCGGGCACCTCGAGGTCCTCGTTGCCGGCGCGGCAGGTGTCGGAGAACGTCGGCGCGCCGACGAGCTCGACGACGCACGGGCCGTCGTCGACCGGGAAGGTCCAGGTCGTGCGGGCGCCCGCCGGGAAGGCGTTGCCCTTCGTGGGCTTCGCGGTCACGGTCCAGGTGCCGTACGCCTTCGACTTCGACCAGGTCGTGGTCGCCGTGTCGGCGGGCAGCGCGACGACGTCATCGCCGGCGTGGCAGGTGTCGGCGTAGCTCGGCTCGCCGCTCACCGGGACGACGCAGTCGGAGTCGTCCACCGTGAAGGTCCAGGTCGCCTGCGCGCCCTGCGGGAAGGCGTGTCCGGCCTTCGGCGTGGCCGTCACGGTGATCGTCGCACCGCTGCGCGACTGCTCCCAGTCGACGGTCGTGGTGTCGGCCGGGACCGCGAGCCGCTCGTTCGCCGGGCCGCAGCGGTCCGTGAACGTGGGAGCGCCCTCGACGGGCACGGTCACCGGCGGCTTCGCGCAGTCCTCGTACTGGAGCAGCGACTGGTCGCCCCGGGCTGCGACGGTGTCCTTCCAGACCGGCCAGACGATCCAGTAGGAGAAGCCGGTGAAGATGTCCTTCGCGTGCCCGGCGTGCTTCGCGGCGACGACCTCGCCGACCGTCAGGTACTCGCGGTCGTAGTGCCCGGCGGCCTGGTCCCAGTGGCAGACCGTGACGGCATCGTCGTCCACGCAGGAGACGGCGCCCTCCCAGTGGAAGTTCGTGCCGCCGACCTGGACCCACTTCACGATCCAGGAGGTCGGGTCCTTCCACTGCGGGTGGTCGGCGAAGGTGAACGTCTTCGTGCCCGACCACGTGCCGCCGTTGTTGTGGAAGTTGAGCGTGACGTCGGTGCCGTCGATCGAGAAGCGGACGTTCACGTCGTTCGCCTGGCCGGCCGGGAGGTCCTTCGGGTACGCGACGACGAGCGCGTCGCAGGACGGAGCGGCGTACTGCCAGTTCCAGTCGAACGGCTTCGTGCAGTCGGGGTACGCCAGCAGCGACTGGTCGCCGTTCGCGTCGCCGCTGAGGACCTTCCCGTTCTTCACGTACCGGTAGGCCGGGTGGATGTCCTTCTCGTGCCCCGAGTGCCCGTGCTTGAACGACGCGACATCGGTCGTGATGGTCTCGTACTTGCCCGAGCCGTCGGCGTGGCAGAACGTGATCTGCTGGGAACCGCTGTCGCACAGCGACTTCGGCAGGTCGACGCTCCCGGTGCCGGAGTCGCTGTACCGGTCGGGCCAGCCGAGCTCGATCGTCAGCGACGCGTCGCCGCCGAGCGCGACGCCGTGCTGCACGAAGGTCGACGTGGTCTTGCCGGCGATCGTCGTGTTCTTCGCGACGACGGAGGTGTTCGACGACGAGGTGACGGTCGCGGTCGAGGTCTCCGAGTTGGTCACGGTCCACGTGACGTCGGCCTCGCCGGTCGCCGCGTCGCAGGCGGCGACGCCGCTCACGGTCGTCGTGTGCGCGGACGCGGGCGCCGCCGCGCCGAACACGACGAGGCCGGCGCCGAGGGCGAGGGCCGCGAGCGCAGCGAGCGCTCGGTGGAGCGGACGGTCGGCTCGGCGCTCGCGCGCTCGTCCGAGTCCACGAGCAGGGCGCGCCCATCGGGCGCCGGGGGTGCTCATTCGGGTGGTCTCCATCGGGGTGCGGGGGGCTGCACCGGGGGCCGGCGCGCAGGGCGCACGGAAGCACTCCACGCGCGATCAGGGACGATCACGGGAGTACGAGGGGGCTCGGGCAGCTGCCGTCCGGGGGAACGGCCGGGCCCAGTATGGCAGACCCGCGACGGGGTCGAACGCCGGTTTCCCCAACCGCCGGACCCGGACGCCGGGACGCCCGAGTCGGGCCTCGACGTAGGCTGGTCCGATGACCTCCCCCGCGCGTCGGACCGGCCTCGCCGGCGAGGTCGTCGCGTGGTTCGCGGGCGCAGCACGCCCGCTCCCCTGGCGGGCCGCGGACGTCTCGCCGTGGGCCGTGCTCGTGAGCGAGTTCATGCTCCAGCAGACGCAGGTCGCGCGCGTGGTGCCGAAGTGGGAGGAGTGGATCGCCCGCTGGCCGAATCCCGCCGCGCTGGCGGCCTCACCGCCCGCGGAGGCCGTGCGCGCCTGGGATCGCCTCGGCTACCCGCGCCGGGCGCTCTGGCTCCACGAGGCCGCCGTCGAGATCGTCGAACGCCACGACGGCGAGGTCCCGCGCGACCTCGACGCGCTCCTCGCGCTCAAGGGGGTCGGCCCGTACACGGCGCGGGCCGTCGCGGCGTTCGCGTACGGCGACCGGCATCCGGTCGTCGACACCAACACGCGCCGCGTGCTCGCACGCGCGATCGACGGCCGCGCCGAGGCCGGTCCGCCGGCGACCGCGCGCGATCTCGCCTCGATGGCAGCCGTGCTGCCGTCCGACCGCGAGGCGGCTCGGGCGTTCAACGCGGGCGCCATGGAACTCGGCGCGACCGTGTGCATCGCACGGATGCCCCGCTGCGACGAGTGCCCGATCGCGGGCCGGTGCGCGTGGCGCCTGGCGGGTCATCCCGCTGCGACCGGCACCCGGCGTCGCACCCAGGCGCGGTTCGAGGGCAGCGACCGGCAGCTCCGCGGGCGGGTGATGCGCGAGCTCAGGGCCGCGCACCGCCCGGTGGGCCGCGACGAGCTGTCGGGCGTCTCGGCGGATGCCGAGCGGCTCGACCGGGTCATCCGCTCGCTCGTCGCAGACGGGCTCGCCGTGGAATCCGACGAGGGCTGGTCGCTGCCGGCGTGAGCGCGGGCGCGCGGGTCGCTCGAGCAGGCCGCGCCAGGCGCGACCCACCGCGAAAGGGTCAGCGGGCTCCGCCGGCCTCCGCGTCGTCCCAGTCGTCCTCGTCGTCCTCGAGCTCGCGCGGCTTCACGTACGGGTCGGCGTCGCCGGCGTACTCCGCGTTCGCGGCCAGCGCGACCGTCTCGGCGTCGCGCGTGCGCGCCTCGCGCAGCAGCGACTCGATGTGCTCGGCGTTCTCGGGGATCGCGTCGGCGATGAACTCGAGCGACGGGGTGATGCGGGCCGTGATGTTGCGCCCCACCTCGGTCCGGAGCATCCCGGTCGCGGCCTTCAGCGCGGCCGCGGAATCCGTCCGCTCCTCCTCCGTGCCGTACACGGTGTAGAAGATGCTCGCGTGCTGCAGGTCGCCGGTCACGCGGACATCCGTGATGGTCACGAAGCCGAGCCTCGGGTCGCGCAGGCCCTTGTCGAGCCGTCGCGCGACGATCTCCTTGATGCGGTCCGCCAGCTTCCTGGCGCGCTGCGGGTCGGCCATGATTCCCTCCCTCTCCTCGTCCCCGAGCCGCGCGACGCATGCGCCGCGCGGATGTTCGGGGCCTCCGGAACTTCGCTTCGGGCGGATCGGGGTGCGGGGCCGCGGCTCCTCACGTGGAGGAGCCGCGGCCCCGACCGGCGATCACGCGCGGGGCTTCTCCCGCATCTCGATGGTCTCGATCTCGTCGCCGACCTGGATGTCGTTGAACTTGCCGAGGCCGATACCGCACTCGAAGTCCGTGCGGACCTCGGTGACGTCGTCCTTGAACCGGCGGAGCGACTCGATCGCGAGGTTGTCGCCGACGACGACGCCATCGCGGATGACGCGCGCCTTGGCGTTTCGCGTGATCGTTCCCGACCGCACGATGACACCGGCGATGTTGCCGAACTTCGAGGAGCGGAACACCTCGCGGATCTCGGCCACACCCGACTGGACCTCTTCGAACTCGGGCTTGAGCATGCCCTTCAGCGAGTCCTCGATCTCGTCGATCGCGTTGTAGATCACCGAGTAGAAGCGGATGTCCACGCCCTCGCGAGCGGCGCGCTCGCGCGCCTTCGTGTCGGGGCGCACGTTGAAGCCCACGATGATCGCGTTGTCGATCGTCGCGAGGTTGACGTCGCTCTCGGTGATCGCACCCACACCGCGGTGGAGGATGCGCAGCTGCACCGAGTCGTCGACCTCGATCTTGAGGAGCGACTCCTCGAGCGCCTCCACGGCACCCGACACGTCACCCTTGATGATGAGGTTGAGCGACTCGACCTTGCCCTCTTCGAGTGCACGGGTGAAGTCCTCGAGCGAGATGCGCTTGCGGGCCTTGGCCAGCTGCGCGTTGCGCTCCGCGGCTTCGCGCTTCTCGGCGATCTGACGCGCCGTGCGGTCCTCCTCGGTGACGAGGAAGGTGTCGCCGGCCCGAGGCACGCTCGAGAGGCCCTGCACCTGCACGGGGCGCGACGGGGTCGCGGCCGTCACGGGGTCGCCGTTCTCGTCGGCCATCGCACGGACGCGGCCGTAGGCCGTGCCCGCGACGATCGCGTCGCCGACCCGCAGCGTTCCCGACTGGATGAGCACGGTCGCAACCGCACCGCGACCCTTGTCGAGCTTCGCCTCGATGGCGACACCGCGGGCGTCCTTGTTCGGGTTCGCACGCAGGTCCAGGCCCGCGTCGGCGGTGAGGAGCACCGCGTCGAGCAGGTCCTGGATGCCGATGTTGTTGCGAGCCGACACGTCGACGAACATGACGTCGCCGCCGTACTCCTCGGCGACGAGCCCGAACTCGGTGAGCTGCTGGCGCACCTTGGCCGGGTTGGCGTCCTCCTTGTCGATCTTGTTCACCGCGACCACGATCGGCACGTTCGCCGACTGCGCGTGGTTCAGCGCCTCGATCGTCTGGGGCATGATGCCGTCGTCGGCCGCGACCACGAGGATCGCGATGTCGGTCACCTGCGCACCGCGGGCACGCATGGCGGTGAACGCCTCGTGACCCGGGGTGTCGATGAAGGTGATGGCGCGCTCGATGCCCTCGTGCTCGGTGTGCACCTGGTACGCACCGATGTGCTGGGTGATGCCACCGGCCTCGCCGGCGACCACGTTCGCATTGCGGATGGCGTCGAGCAGTCGCGTCTTACCGTGGTCGACGTGACCCATGACGGTCACGACGGGCGGACGCTGCTCGAGGACGTCGTCGCCCTCCTCGTCGAGTTCGGCATCGAGGTCGATGTCGAAGCCCTCGAGGAGCTCGCGGTCCTCATCCTCGGGCGAGACGACCTGGATCTTGTAGCCGAGCTCGGCGCCGAGCACCTCGAAGGTGGCCTCGTCGAGCGACTCGGTCGCCGTCGCCATCTCACCGAGGTGGAACAGCACGGTCACGAGCGAACCGGGGTTCGCATCGATCTTGTCGGCGAAGTCCGAGATCGAGGAGCCGCGACGCAGGCGGATGACGGTGTTGCCGTCGCCGCGCGGGACGCTGACGCCGCCGAGCGACGGGGCCTCCCGCATCTCGAATTCCGCCCGCTTCGTCCGCTTCGACTTGCGCGCCTTCGACTTGCCGCCACCGCGACCGAACGCGCCGGCCGTGCCGCCGCCGGGGCCGCGACCGCGGCCACCGCCGCCGCCGGGACGCGGAGCGCCGAAGCCGGTGCCGGGCGCGCCGCCCGGACGCGCGCCGGCGCCGGGCGCACCGCCCGGACGCGGGGCGCCGAAGCCGGGACGACCGGCACCGCCGGCACCCGCGCCACCGGGGCGCTGGAAGCCGCCGGGGCGGGCACCGCCCGGACGCGGGGCGCCCGGACGCGGAGCACCGGGGCGCGGAGCGCCCGGACGCGGAGCCTGGGGCCGCGGGATGTTGCCGGGCGACGGGCGCTGGCCCATGCCCTGCGCGCTCGCGAACGGGTTGTTGCCCGGACGCGGGGCGGCGGGCCGCTGGCCCATGCCCTGCGAGCTCGAGAAGGGGTTGTTGCCGGGGCGCGAGGCGGCCGGCTTCGGGCCGGGGCGCGGAGCGCCCGGCTTCGGGCCGGTCCCGGCGGAGTCGGACGTGGCGACATCGGCGGCCGGTGCGGCAGCCGGGGTCGTCTCGGCCGGCGCCTGCGCGGCCTCGGTCTTCTCGGCCTGCGCCTTCTCGGCGAGGGCCTTCTCGGCCTGCGCCTGGCGCTCGGCGACGGTCATCGGCGCGTCGGCGACGGGCGCCGCGGGCGCCGGTGCCGGGGGCTTGGGTGCGGCCGGGCGCGGCGCGCCGGGCTTCGGTGCGGTCGCCGAAGGCGCTGCGGGCGCGGCGCCCTGCTTGGCGCCGTCGGCCTCGAGCGCGGCCTTCAGTCGCCGGGCGACGGGCGGCTCGATCGAGGACGACGAGCCCTTGACGTATTCGCCCATCTCCTTGAGCTTCTCGAGGGCGACCTTGCTGTCGACGCCGAGCTCAGCGGCGATCTCGTGTACGCGTGGTTTGGCAGCCACTTCTCTCCTGTTCCGGGCCTGCACCCGGACAGGGGCAGACCGATATCAGTGGACGGGTCTCATTTCGAGCCGCTCATTACTGGTCCATTAGCCGTTCAGCCTGTTCTCTACATCGCTGGTGTCCAGCTCGCCCGGTCGGCGCAGCGCCCGCCCGAAGGCGCGCTTGCGTTCTGCGAGTCGGAAGCACTCGTGCGTCGGATGCAGCCACGCACCCCGGCCCGGACGCACCGCCGTCGCATCAGCGACGACTCGGGAATCCTGGAGGACGACCCTCAGAAGTGAGGATCGCGGGGCGCGCGAACGGCAGCCGATGCACGTTCTGACGGGCTCCATCCTACACCCCCGGGTCGACCCGGCCGACGGCCGCGTGCGCCCGGCTCACCCCTGGTCGAGGATGGAGTCGGGCTGGATGTCGATCTTCGCGCCGGTGAGCTTCGCGGCCAGGCGGGCGTTCTGGCCCTCCTTGCCGATCGCGAGCGACAGCTGGTAGTCGGGCACGAGTGCCCGGACCGCCCGCGTGGACGCGTCGATCACGAACGCGCTCGTGACCTTCGCCGGCGAGAGCGCCGAGGCGACGAACGTCGCCAGGTCGTCCGACCAGTCGACGATGTCGATCTTCTCGTTGCCGAGCTCGGCGGTGACCGCGCGCACGCGCTGCCCGAGCTCGCCGATGCACGCGCCCTTCGCGTTCACGCCGGGCTGGTTCGCCCGCACCGCGATCTTCGTGCGGTGGCCGGCCTCGCGTGCGAGCGAGACGATCTCGACGACGCCGTTCGCGATCTCGGGGACCTCGAGCGCGAACAGCTTGCGCACGAGCGCCGGGTGGGTCCTGGAGACCGTGACCGACGGGCCCTTCGGCCCCTTCGACACGCTCGTCACGTACACGCGGATGCGCTGGCCGTGCGGGTACTCCTCGCCGGGCACCTGCTCCTCGGGGGGCAGGATCGCCTCGACCGGGCCGAGGTCCACGTGCACCATGCGGGGGTTCGGCCCCTGCTGGATCACGCCCGCGACGATGTCGCCCTCGCGCCCGCGGAACTCGCCGAGCACGGCGTCGTCCGCGATGTCCCGCAGCCGCTGGTTGATCACCTGCTTGGCCGCGAACGCGGCGATCCGGCCGAAGTCGCTGGGGGTGTCCTCGACCTCGCCGATCACCTCGCCATCCTCGTCGAGTTCGGGCACGAGGATCGAGACATGGCCCGTCTTGCGGTCGAGCTGCGCGCGCGCACCGGTCGGGTTCACATGCCCGTGCGCGGTGGGGTCGGCATGCTTGACGTACGCCATCAGGATCGCCTGCTCGATGATGTGCACCAGTTCGTCGAACGGGATCTCCTTCTCGCGCTCCATCATGCGAAGCACGCTGAGGTCGATATCCATCGCCGGCCTCCTCTATTCAGCTCTCAGTTGCCGCATCCCCTCGCTGCGGACCTCACTACGTTACCGGATGACTCGGGGCGAGTCATCCAACCGCTCCGCGCGGAGCGTCCCGACGACCTCGCCGATCGCGACCGGGGTGCGATCGCCGGTGCGGCGATCCCAGACCTCGACCACGCCGTCGGCGACGCCGCGGCCGGCGATCACGATCTTCGGGACGCCCAGGAGCTCGGCGTCGGCGAACTTCACGCCGGGCGACAGCTTGGGGCGGTCGTCGTAGAGCACGTCGTATCCGGCCGCCTCGAGGTCGGCGACGACCTGCTCGGCCGCGTCGAACGCCGCCTGGTCCTTGCCGGTCGCGAGCACGTGCACGTCGAACGGCGCGACCGAGGCCGGCCAGACGAGGCCCTTCTCGTCGTTGTTCAGCTCGGCGATGATCGCGAGGATGCGCGTCACGCCGATGCCGTACGACCCCATCGTGACGGTCGCGAGCTTGCCGTTCTCGTCGAGCACCTTGAGCCCGAGCGCCTCGGCGTACTTGCGCCCGAGCTGGAACACGTGGCCGATCTCCATGCCGCGCGCGAGCTCGACCGGACCGGAGCCGTCGGGCGCCGGGTCGCCGGCGCGCACGTTCGCGGCCTCGACGACGCCGTCGGCGACGAAGTCGCGGCCCGCGACGAGCCCGAACACGTGCTTCTCGTCGAGGTTGGCGCCCGTGATCCACTCGGTGCCGTCGACGACGCGGGGGTCGACGAGGAACCGGATGCCGGTCGAGGACTCCGCGCCGAGCACGGCGCCGTCGGGCGACCAGGGGCCGATGTAGCCCTTCACGAGCCCGGGGTGCTTCGCGAAGTCGGCCTCGGTGGCCGGCTCGACGTCGGCGGGCGCGAACGCCACCTCGACGCGCTTCTGCTCGATCTCGCGGTCGCCGGGGACGGCGACGACGACGACCTCGCGGGTGCCGTCGAGGTGGGTGAGCGCGAGCACGACGTTCTTCAGGGTGTCGGCCGCGGTCCACGCGCGGCCGTCGGGCCGCGGGTACTCGGCGTTCGCGAGGTCCACGAGGGTCGCGATCGTCGGCGTGTTCGGCGAGTCGAGCACGACCGGCTCGGGGAGCGCGTCGAACGGGATCGACTCGGGCACGACGGTCGTGAACGCCTCGACGTTCGCGGCGTAGCCGCCCGCCGAGCGGACGAACGTGTCCTCGCCGACGGGCGTCGGGTGGAGGAACTCCTCCGACTTCGACCCGCCCATCGCACCGGCGTCGGCCTGGACGATGACGTACTCGAGCCCGAGGCGCGCGAAGATGCGCTCGTACGCGTCGCGCTGCGCCTGGTACGAGGCATCCAGACCCGCGTCGGAGACGTCGAACGAGTACGCGTCCTTCATCGTGAACTCGCGGCCGCGCAGGAGGCCGGCGCGAGGCCGCGCCTCGTCGCGGTACTTGTCCTGGATCTGGAAGATCGTGAGCGGGAGGTCCTTGTAGGAGGAGTAGAGGTCCTTCACGAGCAGCGTGAAGACCTCCTCGTGCGTCGGTGCGAGCAGGTAGTCGCCGCCCTTGCGGTCCTGGAGGCGGAAGAGTCCGTCGCCGTACTCGGTCCAGCGGTTCGTGACCTCGTAGGGCTCACGCGGCAGCAGCGCCGGGAAATGCACCTCGTGCGCACCGGCGGCGGTCATCTCCTCGCGGATGACGCGCTCGATCTTGGCCTTGACCCGCAGGCCCAGCGGCAGCCACGCGAAGATGCCCGGCGCCTGACGGCGGATGTAACCGGCGCGGACGAGCAGACGGTGGCTCTGGACCTCGGCGTCGGCCGGGTCTTCGCGGAGCGTGCGGAGGAAGAAGTTCGTGAGGCGTGTGGGCACCCCACGATTCTAGTGAGCGGCGGATTCCCGGCCGTCCACGCGGTCGGATCAGACGCCCTCGTCGTCCTCCTCGTCGGACTCGGCGAACGCGTCGATCTCGCCGGCCTCGCGGTCGACCTCGGCCTCGCGGTCGTTCTCGCCCTCGCGACCGGTCTCGGCCTCGCGGTCGATCTCGTCGGGCTCCCCCCAGGAGTCGGGGAACGCCCCGCCTCCGGATGCCCCGCCGCCGGTCACCTCGACGGCGTCGCCGTCGACGCCTTCGTGCAGCGTCCCCGTGCCGTCGGGATACCCCGCCTCGTCCGGGTACTCGAACTCCGCTCCCCCGCCGCTCATCACGACCCCCTCGTCCGGCGTGCGCCATGGATGCCCCCGGCATCCGTTCGGGCCCAACCTAGTCGTCCGGCGCGCCCGCCGGCACCACCCCGAGCCGGTCGGGCGCACGGGGCTAGGGTGGGCGCGTGCACGGGACCCCGCTCCGGATCGGCATCGTCGGCGCGGGCGCCGCAGGACTCGCGACCGCGTGGCTCCTCGACGACCACCACGAGGTCACGGTCCTCGAGCGCGACGACCGCCTCGGCGGCCACGCCCACACGCTCGACGTCGACGTCGACGGGCGCCGGATCGCGGTCGACGCCGGCTTCCAGTTCTTCTCCCCGGGCGACCACTACGCGGCGTTCAACGGGCTCCTCGACGCCCTCGACGTCCCGCGCGAGTCCGTACCCGGCGACCCTGACCGTCTCCGACACGCGTGGGGGACGTCCGATCGCCATGCCGCCGGTCCGCGGCGGCGTCCCGATCCTGCCATCGCTCGCTCCGCACTCGCTCGCGACGCTCATCCGGTTCCGGTCGTTCCTCGACGGGCTCCCGGCCTTCCTCGCCGCGCACGACACCACGATCACGGTCGCCGAGCACCTCGAGCGATCGCGCCAGCCGAAGCGCTTCGTGGACGCCTTCCTGCTGCCGCTGCTGCTCTCGTTCTGGTGCGTCGACCGCGACGAGTTCCTCGGGTTCTCGGCGTACAACGCGCTCTACTACCTCGGCGCGAACGCCGCGGCCGGCCTCCGCGCGGCCGGCCTCCGCGCGCCCGTGCAGAGCGAGATCCCCGGCGGCATGCGCACCTACGTCGACGCGCTCGCGGCCTCGCTCGGCCGCACGCGCGTGCGCGTCGGCGTCGAGGCCGTGCGCGCGGTCCGCGACGCCGACGGCTGGCAGGTGACGGATGCCTCGGGCGGCACGCACCGCTTCGACCGACTCGTGCTCGCGTGCGCGCCCCGGCGGGCCCGGGCGCTCGTCGCGGGGGTCCGCGGCGTCGAGCCCGTGGAAGCCCAGCTCGCACGGTTCGGCACGTTCCCCACGACCATCGCGGTGCACGGCGACCGCCGGCTGATGCCCGCGCACGAGGCATCCTGGTCGGTCGTGAACGCGCGGTGGGATGGAACGCACAGCTCGTTGTCGGTGTCGAACCCGCGACTCGGCGCGCCCGTGTTCAAGAGCTGGGTGACCTTCGACCGGGACCCGCCCCGCGACCTGCACGCGCTCGCCACGTACGAGCACAGCCGGATCACGCCCGACCACTTCGACGCGCAGGCCCGGCTGCGCGCGCTGAACGGCGCGCACGGGCTGTGGGTCGCCGGCCACTGGTCGCACGACGTCGACTCGCACGAGAGCGCGGTGCGCTCGGCGGTCACGGTCGCCCGCGGGCTCGCACCCGACTCGCGGCGACTCGGCCTGCTTGCGCCGGTCGGCTGAACCGCGCGCCCGGACCCGCGGCCGAGCGCCCGCGGCGCGCTCAGCGCGAGCGCTCGTCGGCCAGGTGGGCGACCGCCTCGGCGAGCGCGCGGATGCCTCGCGCGACATCCTCGACCGCGACCGACTCGTCGGGATGGTGGCTGATGCCGTCGCGGTTGCGCAGGAACAGCATGCCCACATCGGCGATGCGCCCGATCGACATCGCGTCGTGCCCGGCGGGGCTGAACAGGCTCGGGGCAACCCGCTGGCCCGTGCCCTCCTCGATGCCCGCGCGCACGACGTCCATGAGCGTCGGCGCGCACATCACCGCGCCGGCCGTGTGGAGCTCGCGCGCCTCCCAGCGCAGGCCCCGACGGCCCGCGATCTCGTCGAGCTCGGCCGCGATCGTGGTCCAGGCCGCATCGCGCGTGCCGTCGAACTCGCCCCGCAGGTCGAGCGTGAACCGCGCCTCCCCGGGCACGATGTTGACCGCGCCCGGGAACGCCTCGAGCTGGCCGACCGTGCCGATGACGTGGTGCTGCGCCCGGCAGATCCGCTCGACCGCGACGACCGCCTCGCTCGCGCCGATGAGCGCGTCGCGCCGTGCGTCGTAGGGCGTGCCGCCCGCGTGTCTGGCCTCGCCGTGCACCGCGAGCTGGAAGCGGCGGGCGCTCGCGATCGAGGAGACGACGGCGAGCGATTCGCCCGCGCGGTCGAGCCTCGGACCCTGCTCGATGTGCGCCTCCAGGTAGCCCGCGAGCTCGTCCGGGCGGCGCGCGGCCTCCGCGATCCGCGACGGGTCGAGGCCGAACTCGAGGAACGCCTGCCGGAGCGTGACGCCGTCCTGGTCGGCGAGCTCCCACCACGCCGGGTCCCACGCGCCCGCGACCGCCGAGCTGCCGAGCAGGGCCTTGCCGAACCGGGCCCCCTCCTCGTCGCTGAACGCGACGACCTCGACGCCGAACGGGAACGACGGGATCTCCCGCGCGAGCAGCCGCACGACCTCGATCGCCATGAGCACGCCCGCGATCCCGTCGTAGCGGCCCGCGTCGGGCACGGTGTCCAGGTGCGAGCCGAGCATCAGCACCGGGGCATCCGGGTCCCGTCCGTCGACGCGTCCGAGCTGGTTGCCGGCCGCGTCCTGCCGGGGTGCGAGGCCGACCTCGCGCATCCAGTCGGCGGCGATCCGGTTGACGCGGGCGTGCTCGGGCGAGAGGTAGACGCGCTCGATCCCGCCGTCCATCGACGAGATCGCGGCGAGGTCGTCGCACCGGGACATGACCCGGCGCGCCGCGGTCGCGATCGCGTCGGGGGCGAGGTCGAGGAGCGGTCGGGGCATCCGCGTCAGGCCGCCCGGTACGCGTCGATCGCGGCGTCGACGCCGGTGCCCGCGCCGACCGGGACGCCCGCGCGGCGCAGCACCTGCTCGAGCGCCGCGAGGGTCGTGAGGACGGCGTCCTTGCGCGCGTTGTGGCCCATCGTGCCGATCCGCCAGACCCGGCCCGCGAGCGGCCCGAACGACGTGCCGATCTCGATGCCGAAGTCGCCGAGGAGCGCGCCGCGGACCGCCTCCCCGTCGACCCCCGCCGGGATCTCGACCGCGACGACGTTGTGCATCTTGTGGGCGACGTCGCCGAAGACCCGCAGGCCGAGCGCCTGCACGCCCGCGAGCATCGCGCCGCCCGCGACCCGGTGCCGGTCGATGACCTGCTGCCGCCCCTCCTCGAGGATGATCCGCGCGCACTCGCGCGCCGCGTAGAGCATGCTCGTGGCCTCGGTGTGGTGGTTGAGGCGCCGCGGGCCCCAGTAGTCGAGCACCTGGCCGAGGTCGAAGTAGTTCGAACGCACGAAGTCGGGCGACGCGTCGTCGGGGTCGCCGTCGAGGCGCGGATCGCGGATGCCGGCCTCGATGCGCTTGCGCGCGCGGATCACGTCGACCGCGGCATCCGACAGGCTGATCGGCGCCGAGCCGCTGGGGCCCGACAGGCACTTCTGCAGGCCCGCGGTCGCCGCGTCGATGCGCCAGCCGTCCATCTCGAAGTCGTTGCCGCCGAGCGACGCGGTCGCGTCGGCGTAGAGCAGCGCGCCGTACCTCGCGCACACGTCGCCGAGCTCGTCGAGCGGCTGGTTCATGGTCGTCGACGTGTCGCCCTGCACGATCGCGACGAGGCGAGGCCGCACGCGCGCGACCGCGCGCTCGATCGCGGACGTCGGGAACACCTGCCCCCAGGCCGTCTCGATCGTGTGCACCTCGGCGCCCCCGCGCTCGGCGATCTCCGCGAGCAGGTGTCCGAACCGGCCGAAGATCGGCACGAGGACCAGCTCCCCCGGCTTCACGAGCGAGACGATCGCGGCCTCGATGCCGGCCCGCGAGGTGCCGTCGACGAGGAGCGTCGCCTCGTTGCGCGTCGCGAACACGCGCCGGTAGAGCGCCATCACCTCGTTCATGTACGCCGTCATCGAGGGGTCGTACTGGCCGACGAGCTGCGCCGACATCGCGCGGAGCACGCGCGGGTCGGCGTTGACGGGCCCGGGCCCCATGAGCAGGCGCGCGGGCGGGTCGATCTGGGGCGGGACGGTCTCGGTCATGCGCGGCTCCGTCGATCGGTGGGACTCGGATGACTCGGGTCGGGGCTCGGCGGCTCCTCGGTGCCCGTCGCGGCCCCGAGTTCGCGCATCCGCCGAACGAGGTCGACGTCGCGTTCGGCGGGACCGATGAGGCACGCGCCGACCGGCGCCGCGCCGAGCGGCGACGGGACGGTGAGGAACGGCGCCGAGATCGCCGGCAGCCCGCCGACGCCCGCGAGCACGGTGAGGCGGAGCGTCGCCGCGCGCGCGGCCTCGACCTCGCGGCCCGCCGCCGCCCGGCTCGGGGCCGGGCCGGGCGCGGTCGGCAGGACGACCAGCGCGTCCGCGACGAGCGCCCGGATCCGCTCGCGCTCGGCCTCCAGCAGCGCCCGGGCATCGCGCTCGGCCTGCGGCGCGACCTCGGATGCCGCGGCGAACCTGGCGGCGACATCGGCGCCGAGCGCCCCGGAGTGCGCCGCGACCCACTCGCCGTGGTTCCGCCACGCCTCCGCGGCCTGCACGACGCGGAACCCCTCCTGCAGCCGCGCGAGGTCGCCGACCCGGCCGACCTCGACGCCGTCGACGACGTCGAGCCCGGACAGCCGCGCGAGCCACGCCTCGAACGCCGCCCTGGTCCCGGGTTCCACGGCCTCGAGCGCCTCGGCCGGGACGAGCAGGCGCCGGGGCAGCGCATCGGCGCGCGGTGCGCCCGGGCCGCCCGGGACATCCGCGGCCGGGGCATCCGAGGCATGCCGCTCGATCGCCCAGCTCGCCACCTGCTCGAGCGTCGCGCCGTCGCGGGTCAGCCAGCCGACCGTGTCGAACGACTGCGCGAGCGGCACGAGCCCCTGGCGGGGCACGAGGCCGTGCGTCGTGCGCAGGCCCCAGAGACCCTGGTACGACGCCGGCACCCGGATCGATCCCGCGGTGTCCGTCGCGAGGCCCACCTCGGCTTGTCCGAGCGCGACGGCCGCTGCCGGTCCGCTCGACGAGCCGCCCGGCAGCGCCCCCGGCAGGGCACCGTTGGGCGGGGTCCCGTAGTGGGCGTTCCGCCCGGCGATGCTGTACGCGAACTCGTCGGTGCGGGCGATGCCGCGGATCGACGCGCCGCCCCGAAGCAGGTCGGACACCGCGGCCGCGGTCGTCGCCTCGGGGCCGGCCTCGGCGAGGCGGGACGGGTTGCCGGCGCCGATCCGGAAGCCCTTGATCGCGAACAGGTCCTTCACCGCGACCGTGAGCCCGGCGAGCGGCCCCTCGTAGGCGCCCTGGTACATCGGGTCGCCGACCGTGCGCCAGATCGACCGGTCGAACGCGGGCGCCCGGCCGGTCACGTGCGCGGCGGTGATGAGCCAGCGACCGTCGCGGCGCTCCCACAGCTGGGTCTGCAGGCCGCGCCCGCCGTCGCGGTACTCCGAGACCGAGACGAGCAGCGCCGCGTCCGGCCCGAGCGGACGCACCTCGAGGCGCGTGATCTCGCGGGGCGGCACCCCGCCGCGTTGCCCTCGGAACTCGCTGATCGCGTCGTGGCCGACGAGGAGGCCGGCCGCGTCGCCCCGGAGCGTCTCGGGCCCCGGTGCGAACGCCGCGTCGAGCGCATCGAGGTCGTTCGCCATGATCGCGCGCTCGTACGCCTCGAAGGCGTCCAGGAGGTCCTGCGGGATCGCGCCCGGGGCATCCGTCATCGTCCCTCCTCCGCTCCCGGGTCGCGGACGACCCGATCGAAGTCCGCGAGCCGGATCCGCGCGTGCACGCCGCACACCCGGTCGACCACCTGCGAGATGTCGAAGTCGGTCGCGGCGCTGAGGTACGCGTACGCGAGGTGTTCGTCGAGCCCCCACCGGGCGCGGATGAGCGAGAGCGCCTGCCGGACGCACGCGCGCATGGCCTCGTCGAGGTCGGCGTGCATGCCGGTCGGCACGAGGTACTCGGCGGTCCGCACGAGCGGGCCGGCGAGCTCGCCGTACTCGCGGAGGGCGTCGGCCCGCCGCACGACGTCGAAGCGCAGCGTCACGCGAAGGGATGCCTCGAGTGCGGTGAGCGCGACCTCGCCGTCGCCCTGCGCGAAGTGCGGGTCGCCGACGTAGGCCAGCGCACCCGGCACCTGGACCGGGAGGAGGATCGTCGATCCGGTCGTGAGCAGGTTGATGTCGACGTTGCCGCCGTGCGGGCCCGGCGGCACCGAGTGGGGGCGCTCGTCGCCCGAGACCGCGACGCCCATGATGCCGAGGAACGGGGCGAGCGGGAACTCGACCACGCGGTCGCCGCCCTCGACGACCGGGAGCAGGCCCACGAGCCGGCCGTCGCGCTCGGCGACGGGCGTGAAGACGCTGACGTTCGCCTCGCCGCGCGGCAGTTCGCCCGGCAGCGCGCCCCGGCCGTGCCGGTTCGAGATCACGCCGTACGGCACGCGCGGGACGGCGTCCAGGACCGTGATCGCGAGCAGGTCGCCCGGCTCGGCGCCCGCGACGTGGATCGGACCGGTCACGACGTGCGGGCCGTCGACCGCCGGGTCGCGGCGGACGGACGCGACGATCTCGGCCGCGTCGGCGAGCACGTCGCCCGGCGCGACGCCGTGCGCGCCGAAGAACGCGAGCGGGTCGGAGCCCTGGTCTTCCAGCAGGCCCTCGTGGCTCACGGTGTCGATCGTAACGACGTCGCCCGGGCCGACCGCGAGCACCGGGGCATCCGTCTCGCAGGGAAGCCGGCCCCAGATCACGGTGCCCGGCGTCGAGGCCAGGTACGCGCCCGGCGGGATCGGGCCCGTGCCCGGCTGGAGGATCGTCGCGGTCGTCGGCTGCTGCACTCGATCCCCTTCGTCGCGGCCGTCGGTTCCCGATGGGACGGCTCGCCACCATCATGGCGCGCGCCGTGTGAACGGCGTGTGAAGCGGGGACGCCGCGGCTACGCGGTCACGACGGTCGGGCTGCCGACCGGGGCATCCGCGCCCATCTCGGCGGCGATGCGGTTCGCCTCCTCGATGAGCGTCGCGACGATCTCGGCCTCGGGGACGGTCTTGATGACCTCGCCCTTCACGAAGATCTGGCCCTTGCCGTTGCCGGATGCCACGCCGAGGTCGGCCTCGCGCGCCTCGCCCGGGCCGTTCACGACGCAGCCCATGACCGCGACGCGGAGCGGCACGCTCATGCCCTCGAGGCCGTCGGTCACGTCGTTCGCGAGCTTGTAGACGTCGACCTGCGCGCGGCCGCACGACGGGCACGAGACGATCTCGAGCTTGCGCTCGCGGAGGTTGAGCGACTGCAGGATCTGCAGGCCCACCTTGACCTCCTCGACCGGCGGCGCCGACAGCGAGACGCGGATCGTGTCGCCGATGCCCTCGCTCAGCAGGATGCCGAACGCCGTCGCCGACTTGATCGTGCCCTGGAACGCGGGCCCGGCCTCGGTCACGCCGAGGTGGAGCGGCCAGTCGCCGCGCTCGGCGAGGAGGCGGTACGCCTTCACCATGACGATCGGGTCGTTGTGCTTCACGGAGATCTTGAAGTCGTGGAAGTCGTGCTCCTCGAAGAGGCTCGCCTCCCAGACCGCCGACTCGACGAGCGCCTCGGGCGTCGCCTTGCCGTACTTCTGGAGCAGTCGCGGGTCGAGCGAGCCGGCGTTCACGCCGATGCGGATCGAGACGCCCGCCTCCTTCGCCCGGCGGGCGATCTCGCCGACCTGGTCGTCGAACTTGCGGATGTTGCCCGGGTTCACGCGCACCGCCGCGCACCCGGCGTCGATCGCCGCGTACACGTAGTTCGGCTGGAAGTGGATGTCGGCGATGACCGGGATCTGGCTCTTCTTGGCGATGATCGGCAGCGCCTCGGCGTCGTCGCGGCTCGGCACGGCCACGCGGACGATGTCGCAGCCCGCGGCCGTGAGCTCGGCGATCTGCTGCAGCGTCGCGTTGATGTTCGGCGTCGGCGTCGTCGTCATCGACTGCACGCTCACCTGGGCGTCGCCGCCGACGAGCACCTTGCCGACCTTGATCTGCCGGGACTTGCGTCGCGGGGCCAGGACTTCGGGGACCTTCGGCATTCCGAGATTCACTGCAGGCACGTCGTCGAGTCTACTTCCGCGTCGTTCCGGCGGGTTCCCGTGATATCGGATGCCTCACGCGCAGCCGTCGTAGATCGGCATGGGGGCGCGGACCCGGCTGACGATGCTCGGATCGTCCCAGTGCTCCCAGTCGACGAAGTCGACGCCGAACCGCTGCGCGTGGATCGTCCCGTCGGGCCACGTCTCGTCCCGCTCGATGTAGTCCAGGTACGGGCCCGAGCATCCGCTCGGGTTCACCTGGAGACCGGGCATCGCCTCGAGCTCCGTCCACGACGTGCCGGCCTCGACGCCCTGCTCGGTCGTCAGCTCGATCGCCGCCCGCGACGGAGCGGTGAAGACCACCGAGTAGCTGGGCCGGTGGAGCGTCCGAGGCTCGTCGGCGAACTCGGCCGCCCGGTCGACGAATCGGTTCTCCCACAGTTCGAAGCCGTCCCAGCGGTGCGCGGTCGAGGGCACCGTGTGGTTCGATCCGCCGTACTCCTCGTCGACGGGCGGTGCGCCGAAGACGAGCGTGAGGGTCTCGATCGCGGGGCCCGCCGGCTCGAGGTAGTCGAGCGATGCGACGACGGCACCGCTCGCATCGCGGAGTTCCAGCGCCTCCGGCCGAGCCACGAGCGCCGTCACCGTGGCCAGCGGGTCGACGGGCGCCGCAATCGGCTCGGCGGTGTCGGTCGGCAGCGGTGTCGAGGGCTCGGGGCTGGGAGTCGGCGCCGGGGGCCCGCCGACGCACCCGCCCATGGCGAGCGCGAGCGAGACGGCGACGGCGGCGAGCGTGACGGCGCGGCGGGTTCGGGACATGGGACTCCTGGCTCGGGAACGCGGCCCCCGGAGGTCGGGCCGCCTGTCTCGATCCTGCCTGCGGTGCGGCACCCGGAGGTGCCGCACCGCATCACGATCGCGTATCGGGCGAGTCGACCCGCTTCATTCGGCCGACGCGGCCGACGCCGGCGACGCAGCAGACGCGGGCGACGCCACGAGCGCGAGCAGCGCCGCGCGGAAGTCCACCTGCCGCTCGAGGTGCGGCGAGTGCCCGCAGTCGTCGAACTCGACCTCGGTCACGGCGCCGCCGCGCGCGGCGTACGCCGCGAGCACCGCGCGCGTCTGCGACACCATGGGCTGCGGCGGCGCGACCTCGTCGCCGGGCCACCCGGGGATGATGCCCGCCTGCCCGAGCGTGTTCAGGTCGAAGAACGACGCGTCGCCGACGATCGCGTCGAGGGCGCCGTGGATCCAGAGGACGGGCGGCTTGGGCTCGAGGTCGACGATCGCGGACGTGTCGAACACGGTCGGCGCCATGGTGTTGAGGACCCCGTGCGCGCCGGGCGCGAAGCCGGGCCAGTGCTCGCTCGCGGTCGCGTCGCCGGGGTAGTTGCCCTCGCCGGTCGCGGTCGTCAGCATCGACTCGAGCCAGACCGCCTCGAGCTCGGACGCGTACCCGGGCGCGACGTAGCTCGACCGGTACACCGCGAGCGGCGACGTGCCGACCTCCTCGGTGCGGTCGCCGGCGGCGAGCCGCGCGACGAAGTCCGGGTTCGCGCCGCCGCCGCCCGTGCCCGAGGCATCCGGGTTCAGGAGCGACCCGTCGAGACGGGTGCCGCCGAAGCCGTACGGCGAGACGGTCGACTCGAGCGTGAGGCTCGCGACGAGCTCGGGCCGGTCCAGGAGCAGCTGCATCGCGACCCCGCCGCCCATGCTCCAGCCGACGACGTGCACGGCGCCGAGCGCGAGCTCGTCGATCACCGAAGCGACGTCGTCGGAGAAGTCCCGGACGCCCCGGGACGCGTCGACCGGCAGGACCTCGCTGCCGCCGAAGCCGCGCAGGTCGACGGCGATCGCGCGCACCGTGTCCGGCAGCGCGAGCATGAGCGGCTGCCAGAACAGGGACGACGACACGTTGCCGTGCACGAGGAGCACGGTGGGGCGGTCGGATGCCCCGCCCGGGGCATCCTGCTCGCGCTCGAGCACGTGGGCCGTGTACCTCGGGGTGCGCACGTGGCGCGCGGTGATGCCGGGGAGGATCGTGCCCACGGCGGGTCGGACGGTGTCGGTCATGCGGATGCTCCTTCGAGTGCGATGGCGAGCGGGGTCGGTGGCGGAGACGATCTCCTCGGTCGTCACGCCGGGTGCGGGCGCACCACGGCCGCGACCTGCGCGGCACCCGCATCCGACATGACGATCGTGTAGTGGTTGAGCCCCGACGTCTCCGTCACCCGCAGGGCGGGCAGCCGCGCGGCGTGCGCAGCGACCCGGTCGGGCGGGTAGAGGGCCTTCGGCTGGTCGAGCAGCCCGCGTCCGGCTCGCACGAAGTCGACGGGTGCCGCAAGCGACGCGAGGTCCTCGGCGTAGCCGTCGCCGCCGTCGAGTTCGAGCACGTTCTGGGCGACGGCCGCGGGCACGGCCGACGAGCGGAGCGCGGGGGCCGTGCCGACGAGGTCGTACGCGACGTAGTCGGCGACCCGGTCGTCCCACGCGGGGCCGATCGCGGGGTGGGCCGCCCAGAACGCGGCGTACGCCGCGTGGTCGGGGAACCGCATCTCGAGCCGGACGAGCGCCGGCCCGAGCACGGCCGCGGCGACCTCGTCGGGGGCGAGCCCCTCGGGCGGCGGGATCGGCAGGCCGCCGTCGACGAGCACGACGCCCGCGATGCGGTCGGGATGCCCCGCCGCGAGCCGGACCGCGACGAACGCGCCCATCGAATGCCCGACGACGAGCGCACGGTCGACGCCGAGCGCGTCGAGCACGCGCACCTGGTCGTCGGCGTGCTCGCGGAGCGACCACGGGCCGGGCAGGTCCGCACTCCGGCCGCGGCCGCGGAGGTCGGGTGCGATGATCCGCCGGTCGGGCAGCGCGTCGGCGACGTGGTGCCACGCCCGGTGGCTCGCCGTGATGCCGTGGATCGCGAGGATCGGCGTGCCCGGGGCATCCGCGCGCCACTGCCCGCCCGCGAGCTCGCCGCCGCGGACCGGAGCCGCGAACGGCTCGGGGCCGGTCACCTCGGGGCCGGCCACCTCGGGCCCGGTCACCTCGGGGCCGATCACCTCGGGCGCGGTCACCTGGCGCTCCATCCGCCGTCCATGGTGTGACTCGCGCCCGTCACCATGCCCGCGTCGTCGCTCGCGAGCCAGCGGACGAGGCTCGCGACCTCGGCGGGCTCGACGAGCCGCTTGATCGCGGACTCGGTGAGCATGATCCTCGGCACGACCTCGGATTCGGGGATGCCGTGGATGCGCGCCTGGTCGGCGATCTGCCGCTCGACGAGCGGCGTGCGCACGTAGCCCGGGTTCACGCAGTTCGAGGTGACCCCGTGCGGGCCGCCCTCGAGCGCCGTCACCTTCGACAGTCCCTCGAGGCCGTGCTTGGCGGCGACGTACGCCGACTTATACGGGGAAGCGCGCAGGCCGTGCACGCTCGAGACGTTGATCACGCGGCCCCAGCCGCGCTCGTACATGCCGGGCAGCACCGCGCGGATCAGCAGGAACGGCGCCTCGAGCATGATCCGCAGGAGCAGCGAGAACCGTTCGGGCTCGAACTCCTCGATCGGGCGCACGTGCTGGATGCCCGCGTTGTTGACGAGGATGTCGGCGTCGAGGCTCACGCCGGCGAGCGCGGCGGTGTCGGCCAGGTCGACCTGCCACGCCGAGCCGCCGATCCGCTCGGCGACGGCGTCGGCACCGTCGCCGTCGAGGTCGGCGATCGTGACGTGGGCACCGCCCGCGGCGAGCGCCTCGGCGCACGCGAGCCCGATGCCGCTCGCGCCGCCGGTCACGATCGCGCGGCGACCCTCGAGTCCGTTCATCCGTCCTGCCCCTCCCCCGTCCGCGCGCCGCGTCCGAGCGCGCCGCCGATGAACCGCATCACCTCGTCGAGCACGTGCTCGGGCACGGCATCGGTGCCCGACGCCAGCGGGTCGGCGTCGTGGCCCGCCCCGGCTCCGTTCCCCCACAGGACCCAGCGCATGCCGATCATCTCGCCCACGCCCATGAGCGCCCACGCCGCGACCGTCGGGTCGATGTCGGAGATCTCGCCGTCGAGCTGCGCCTGCCGCAGGCCCTCGATGTAGCCCTCGACGATGCGCGTGTAGTGCAGCCGCAGCGCACCCGGCGACACGAACTCGGCTTCGCGGACGACCCGGTACAGCGCAGGATGCTCCGCGGTGAAGCGGAAGAACGCGGCGAAGCCGGCGCGTTCGGCCTCGAGCCGGGTGGATGCCCCGCGCGCGGCCGCGCTCATCGCCTGGCGCACGCGGCGGTTGAGGTCCTCGACGAGTTCGTCGAACACCTGCAGCTTCGAGTCGAAGTACAGGTAGTACGTGCCCTGGCCGACTCCCGCGCGTTCGGTGATGCGCGACACCGAGGCGTCGGCGTAGCCGGACTCGGCGAAGACGTCCTCGGCGGCCTCCAGGAGACGCCGGCGCGTCTCGACGCCGCGCGCGGTGCGGGGTGCGGGGCTCATGCGCGGCTCCGCTCGGATGCGGGCTCGGACGCCGGGCTCGGATGCCGGCTCGGACGCGGGCCCAATCGCCGGCGCCGAGCGGGCGCGTTCGGCGAGGACGCGGCGCAACGCCTTGGAGGCGCCCGCCCGCGGGATCTCGTCGACGAACCGCACGTCGCGCGGGACCTTGTAGCCGGCGAGGAGGCCGCGCGCGAACCCGAGGAGTACGTCGGCGTCGACGTCGGCTCCCGGCCGGAGCACGACGAAGGCGGAGCCGGCCTCGCCCCAGCGCTCGTCCGGGACGCCGACCACGGCCACGTCGGCGACCGCGGGGTGGCCGCCCAGCACGGCCTCGACCTCGGCCGGCGCGACGCCCTCGCCGCCCGAGATGTAGACGTCGGAGAGCCGGTCGACGATCGTGACGTAGCCGTCGGCGTCGCGCCGGACGAGGTCGCCCGTGTGCAGCCATCCGCCGCGGAGCACCGCGGCCGTGGCATCCGGGTCACGGAAGTAGCCCGCGAAGACGCCGGGGCCGGCGACCAGCAGCTCGCCCTCGGCGGCGCCGTCGAGCACCTCGCCGGTCACGGGGTCGGCGACGGCGACCTCGACGTGCGGGTACGGCAGCCCGGCCGAGCCGGCGCGCTCGCGCGCCTCGCCGGCGGGCAGGCAGAGCACGTTCGGGGATGCCTCGGTGAGGCCGTACCCCTGCGCGAGCGCGACGCCGCGGTCGTGCCAGGTCCCGAGGAGCGCCCGCGGCATCGGGGCGCCGCCGACCACAGCCCGGGCGAGCCCCGACAGGTCGGCCCGCGCGAAGTCCGGGTGTTCCGCGAGGAAGCGGTAGGTCTCGGGCACGCCCATCATCGCGGTGATCCCGCGTTCGGCGATGAGCCGCAGGATGCGCCCGGGGTCGAACGTGCGCTCGAGCACGACCGTCGCCCCGACACGCCAGGCGAGGAGCGGCTGGATGTTCCACCCGCCGACGTGGAACTGCGGCAGGACCGCGAGCACGACGTCGTCGTGGGTGATCGGCACGATCGCCTCGAGCGACCGGTTCGTCCAGTCGCAGTTGGCGTGGGTGAGGACCGCGCCCTTCGGACGCGCCGTGGTCCCGGACGTGAAGAGGATGAGCACCGGGTCGTCGTCCTGGACGACGCGCGGTGCGCGGAGGGCGGGGCCGACGGCCGGCGCGCGATGCTCGACGCCGTCGGGGCCGAGCGCGGAGGTCGGGATGCTCCGGCCCAGGAGCCGCAGCGCCTCGTCGGCGGCGCCGCGGAATGCGTCCTCGACGAGCAGCAGGACCGGATCGGCGGTCCCCAGCTGCTCGGCGAGCTCGCGCGGGGTCAGCCGCCACGAGAGCGGGACGAGCACGAGTCCGGCCTTCGCACACGCGAAGAACAGCACGACGTGGTCGGCGCTCGTGCCGGTGATCGTCGCGATCCGGTCGCCGACCTCGCAGCCGGCGTCGGCGAGGCCCGCCGCGAGACGCGTGGCGCGGTCGTCGAGCTCGCGGTACGTGGTCGACACGCCGCGGTCCTCGATCGCGACCGCGTCGGGTGCGATCCGGGCGCGGTCCGAGGTCCAGCGCCCGAGCGTGCGTGCGCCGTCAGGCATCCGTCCACGCTCCCGGTCCGACCCGCATGCCGCCCCCTCGTCGCCCTCGACGCCGCCGAACCTGACAGGTGGTTCAGGTTTCAGGAACGTACACTAGAACCGGATCCGACCGCCGCGCAAGCACCCGGTCGAACACCGGCGCCGGCGGGTCCCGAGACGAAGGAGTCCCCCGCATGTCCCTGCCCGAAGTCGTCATCCTCGCCGGCGCCCGCACGCCGTTCGGCCGCATCTCCGGGAACCTCGCCGGCCTGTCCGCGGTCGAGCTCGGCACGATCGCGATCCGCGGCGCCATCGCGAAGGCGGGCATCTCGCCCGACGACGTCGACCAGGTCCTCATGGGCCAGGTGCTGCAGGCCGGTGCCGGCCAGAACCCGGCCAAGCAGTCGGCCGTCGCCGCGGGCATCCCGTGGCGCGTGCCCGCGACGACCCTCAACAAGGTCTGCCTCTCGGGCCTCGTCGCGATCACCGACGCGGCTCGCCTGATCCGCCTCGGCGAGGCATCCGTCGTCGTCGCCGGCGGCCAGGAGTCGATGACGAACGCGCCGCACCTGCTCCCCGGCTCGCGCACCGGCAAGGGGTACGGCGCGTGGGAGCTCCGCGACCACGCGGCGTACGACGGCCTCACCGACGCATTCGACCAGGAGTCGATGGGCGCCTCGACCGAGCGCGTCAACGGGCGCCTCGGGATCGGGCGCGCCGAGCAGGACGCGATCGCGGCCGCCTCGCACGTCCGCGCCGGCGCCGCGCAGGCCGCCGGCCGCTTCGACGACGAGATCGTCGCGGTCGAGATCCCGCAGCGCAAGGGCGACCCGGTCGTCGTCGCCGTCGACCAGGGCGTGCGCCCCGACTCGACCGTCGACACGCTCGCCGGCCTCCGGCCCGCGTTCGCGGCGGACGGGACGATCACGGCCGGCAACTCCTCGCCGCTGTCGGACGGCGCCGCCGCGGTGGTCGTCGCGAGCCGAGCGTGGGCCGAGGAGCGCGGGTTGCCGTGGCTCGCCGTCATCGGGGCATCCGGACAGGTCGCCGGACCCGACAACTCGCTGCACTCGCAGCCCTCGAACGCCATCGCCGCCGCGCTCGCGCGCGAGGGCTGGGACGCCGTCGATCTCGACCTCGTGGAGGTCAACGAGGCCTTCGCCGCGGTGTCGCTGCAGTCGACGCGCGACCTCGGGCTCGACCCCGAGCGGGTCAACGTCGACGGCGGCGCGATCGCGCTGGGGCATCCGATCGGCGCCTCGGGCGCGCGCATCGCGCTGCACGCCGCGCTCGAGCTCGCCCGGCGCGGCGGCGGCCGCGCCGCGGTCGCGCTGTGCGGCGGCGGCGGCCAGGGCGAGGCGCTGCTGCTGTCGAGGTAGCCGCACGTCGGCGGCGGATGCCACCATGACGGCATGACCACGACCGAGCACACCGGACTCGACCACCGCATGCGTCGCATGACCGGCCGGGATCCGGGCGAGGCGCACCGCGCGGCGACGCCGCTCGAGCTGCTCTTCGACCTGATGTTCGTCGTCGCGTTCGGCCAGACCGGCACGCAGGCCGCCCACCTGCTCGAACTCGGGCACTGGGGGCCGGCGTTCGGCGGGTTCGTGTTCGCGGTCTTCGCGATCTTCTGGGCGTGGATCAACTACTCGTGGTTCGCCTCGGCGTTCGACAACGACGACCTGTTCTTCCGCATCGCGACGATGGTGCAGATGCTCGGCGTGCTCGTCCTCGCGCTCGGACTGCCGCCGCTGTTCCACTCGATCGACGAGGGCGAGCACATCGACAACGGCGTGGTCGTCGCGGGCTACGTGATCATGCGCGTTGCGATGGTGGCCCTCTGGCTGCGGGTCGCGCGGCACGACCCCGCGCACCGTCGGACCGCGCTCGCCTACGCGACCCTGATCGCGATCGCGCAGGCCGGATGGATCCTCGCGATCTTCATCGACCCGCCGATGGAGCTCGCCTGGCTCCTGTGGGCCGTGCTCATCCTGTTCGAGATCTCGTCGCCGCTGTTCGCGGAGTTCCGCTTCGGCCGGACGCCGTGGCACCCGCACCACATCGCCGAGCGCTACGGCCTGCTCGTCATCATCACGCTCGGCGAGGTCGTGCTCGGCACGATCTTCGCGGTGTCGGCCGTGGTCGAGGAGCAGCAGTGGAGCGTCGAGGCCGGCCTCCTCGCGTTCGGCGGCACGGCGCTCGCGTTCGGGCTGTGGTGGGTGTACTTCATGATGCCGTCCGGGACCGTGCTCGCGAGGCATCCGCGGCGCGGGTTCCCGTGGGGGTACGGGCACATCCTGATCATCGGGTCGCTCGCGGCGACGGGCGCGGGCCTGCACGTGGCCGCCTACGTCATCGAGGGCACGGCCCACATCGACGAGATCGCCGCGCTCGTCACGGTCGTCGCGCCGGTCGCGGTGTTCACGGTCGCGCTCTTCTCGCTGTACTCGATCCTGCTCATGCAGTTCGACCCGTTCCACCTGCTGCTCTTCGTCGGCGCGCTGGTCGCGCTCGGGCTCGCGGTCGTCGCCGTCGCGGCAGGCGCGAGCCTCGGCGTCGGCATCGTGCTCACGGCGTGTTCGCCGCTCGTGGTGATCGTCGGCTACGAGACCGTCGGCCACCGGCACCAGGCGGCGGCGCTGACGCGGACGCTCGGCTGAGCGCCCGCGCCGTCGCGGCCCGTGCGTCCCGGGCACGCCGGGCTGCGCCCGGCTCAGGCGTTCGGCCGGTTCGCGCGCAGCACCTCGAGGCGCGCGCGGTACTCCTGCTCGTCGATGTCGCCCTGCGCGAACCGCTCCGCGAGCGTGTGCTCGGCGCCGCCACGCGCCCACGGCGGGCCGTCGCCGCTCCACGCCGCCCGGCGCCAGCGGCGCCCGAGGAACGTGAACAGCAGCACGAAGAACAGGATCCAGAACAGCGGGATCAGGAAGAACATCCAGCCCCAGCCGGCGGCCCACGGGCCGACATGGGCGACCGCGGCGGCGGTCGTGAGGGAGGCGAGCATGGTCGCACCTTTCGTCGTCCGGCCCGCGGATCGGGCCGTCGCGACCACTCTCGGCGGGATCGCGCGCGGCCGGATCCGCCCGGGGAAGGCACTTCGGATGCTCCGCCGGGAGCATGCGCGCGGCGCGGCCGCGCCGACTACCGCCGCCCCGACTACCGCCAGCCCGGTGCGACGAGCCCGGTCTCGTACGCGACGACCACGAGGTGCACGCGGTCGCGCGCGTGCAGCTTCGACATGATCCGCGACACGTGCGTCTTCGCCGTCAGCGGGCTGAGCACGAGGCTCGCGGCGATCTCGTCGTTCGTGAGCCCCTGCCCGACGAGGCGGAGAACCTCGCGCTCCCGGTCGGTGAGCACGTCGAGCGCGGCGCGGTCGGGCGCCTCCCGGAGGCCGTCCGCGAGTCGCTCGAGCAGCCGCCGCGTGACGCCGGGCGACAGGAGCGCGTCACCCGACGCGACCGCACGCACCGCCCGGATGAGCTCGGCGGGTTCGGTGTCCTTGACGAGGAATCCGCTCGCGCCGGCGCGCACGGCCGCGACGACGTACTCGTCGAGCCCGAACGTCGTGACGATCACGACCCGCACGCCCGAAAGCGCCGGGTCGGCGACGATGCGCCGGGTCGCCTCGATCCCGTCGCCGTCAGGCATCCGGATGTCCGCGAGCACGACGTCGGCCGGCGTCTCGCGCAGCCGGGCGACGAGCTCCGACCCCGTGGACGCCTCGACGACGACCTCGAGGTCGGGCTCGGCGTCGAGCAGCGCGCGGAACCCGGCGCGGACCAGCGCCTGGTCGTCGGCGAGCGCGACCCGGATCATCCGCCCACGCTCCACGGGAGGCGCGCGCGCACGCGCGTGCCGCGACCCTCCGGACCCGCGCCGATCTCGACGGATCCGCCGAGGAGGGCAGCACGCTCGCGCATCCCGAGCACGCCCATGCCGACCGCGTCCGACCCGTCGGGCGGCAGCCCGCGGCCGTCGTCCTGGACGCTCAGCACGAGGTCGCCCGCCTCGCGCTCGAGCACGACCCGGACGCTCGCGGCGTCGGCGTGCCGGACGACGTTCGTCAGCGCCTCCTGCGCGATCCGGTAGGCGGCGAGCTGCACCGGATGCGCGGGCCGGCCGTCGCGCGCGTCGAGCCGGTCGTCGAGCTCGGCGTCGAGCGCGGGCGAGCCCACTCCCGCGACGAGTGCGGGCAACTGGTCGAACCCCGCCTGCGGCGCGAGCGGCGCCTCGCCGTCCGAGCGCATGACCCCGAGCACGCTCCGCACCTCCTCGAGGGCCTGCTTCGACGCCGCCTTGACGTTCGCGAGCGCGATGCGACCCTGCTCCGGGTCGCGGTCCATGAGGTGCAGCCCGACGCTCGCCTGCACGTTGATCTGCGACAGGGCGTGCCCGACCACGTCGTGCAACTCGCGCGCGATGCGCACGCGCTCGCGCTCCTCGGCGCTCTGCCGGCGGCGTTGCGCCTCGGCGCGGAACTCGGCCGCCCGCGCGCGGCGCACGCGCACGAACGCTCCGACGGCGAAGCACGCCGCGAGGCCCGCGGTCGCGAGCACGACGCGGAACGGGTGCCAGTCCAGTCCGACGGCCACCCCGATCCCGATCGCGGCGAGCCATCCCGTCGCGACCGACGCGGCGGCCCACGCCACCGCGCCGCGCGCCATGCCGAGCACGATCGCGAACGCGAGCGCGACGTACGGCGGGCCGTCGACGCCGGTGAGCACCGCGGCGAGCGCGAGACCCGACTCGATCGCGACGGTCGGGCCGGGCAGGCGGCGCGCCGCGAGGAGCACCAGGGGGCCGGCGATCGCGAGTGCGACGAGCGCCGCGCCGACCACGGGTCCCGGGCGCTGCCACCAGATCACCGCGACCGTCGCGGGCACCTGGATCAGCAGGCTCGCGACGACGGGCACGAACAGCACCACGCGGGGCGGAGGCGGCCAGGGGCCCTGCCCGGACGGGTGCGGCATCCTCCGATGCTAGCGACGGCCGCACGCGGCGGCATCGGCCCACGGGAGGGGCTCGCCGTACTCCCGCGGGCGTACGCCGTCGCGCGAGACTCAGGCGACGTCGGACCAGGGCAGCCGCGCGGTCACGCGCGTGCCGCCCGCGGGCGACGGGCCGACCTCGACCCGGCCGCCGATGAGCGCCGCCCGGTCGCGCATACCGACGATGCCGCCGCCGGCCTGGGCGCGCTCGCCGATCCCGTCGCCGTCGTCGTCGACCGTGAGCACGAGGTCGCGATCGTCGCGGTCGAGGACCACGTCGAGCCCGTCCGCGCTCGCATGGCGGACCGCGTTGTCGATCGCCTCCTCGACGATCCGGTACGCGGCGTACTGCACCGCCCGGGACGGGGCGCGCCCGAGCCGGTTGTCGAGGTCCGCCCGCACGCCGCGCGAGCGCGCGGCCTCGACGAGGCGCGTCAGTTCGTCGAGCTCGGCCCAGGGCACCTCGTCGCCGTCCCGGATGGCGTCGACGACGACGCGCAGGTCGGTGAGGGCCGCGTTCGTGGTCGCGCGGATCCGCTCGAGCGCGACGCGCGCGCGGACCGGGTCGCGGTCGAGCGCGTGCAGCGCGACGGTCGCCTCGACGTGCGCCTGCGACAGCGCCTGGCCCAGCTCGTCGTGCAGGCCACCCGCGATCCGCGCGCGCTCGCGCCGCTCGGCGCGCCGCCGCCGGAGCTGCACCTCCTCGCGCAACGCGGCCGCGTGACCGCGACGGACCCAGACGAGCCATCCGATGCCGAAGCAGGCCGCGAGCACCGCGGTCTCGACCGCGACGCGGAGCGGATGCCACTCGAGGCCCTCGAGCGTGCCCAGGACGACCTCGCCGAGCCACGCCGTGCCCGCCGACACCGCGGTCCAGACCAGCGCGCCGTGCGCGACGCCGATCCCGATCGCGAACCACAGCGCGACGTACGGCACCCAGGCCACCGGGCTCGTGAGCCCGTGCACGAGCGCGAGCGCCGCGACCACGGCGACGGTCGGCCCGGGCCGGCGCCGCGCCCCGAGCAGCGCGATCGGGCCGGCGACGGCGAGCAGGATCCCGACGAGCGCATCCGCGGCACCCGGCCCGTACGCGGCGATCACCGCGAGCGCGAGCGGGAGCTGCACCGCGAGCGACGCGATCGCGGGGCCGAACCGGCGCACGGGATCCGGGAGGCGGGAAGCGCGGCGGGACGCGGACGACGGAACGGGCGTGCGGAGGTCGATCATGGCGTGGCGTGGGTCCGATTCAGAAGAGCGCGACCGGCTTGACGATGTCCGCGTAGATGAGCAGGGCGCTCATGCCGCCGAGGATGACGACGACGCCGAGCGTGAGCGGCATCAGCTTCGCGAGATCGACCGGGCCGGGATCGGGCTTGCGGCGGAGCTTCGCCCAGCCGCGGCGGATGGCCTCCCAGATCGCGCCGGCGATGTGGCCGCCGTCGAGCGGGAGGAGGGGGATGAGGTTGAACACGAACAGGGCGATGTTGAGCGAGGCGAGGATCCCGATGAGCCCGGCCGCCTTGTCGAGCACGGGCACCGTGTCGAGGCTCGCGATCTCGCCGGCCACGCGGCCGACGCCGACGACCGAGATCGGCCCGTTCGGGTCGCGCTCGCCCGGGCCGAACGCGGCATTGGCGACGTCCACGAGTCGCTGCGGCAGGTTCAGGATGACCCCGCTCACGGCGACCACGTTGTCACCGACGGTCTGGAACACGACCGTGATCGGCTGCGCGGCGCGCTCGTACGCGGCGCCGATCCCGACGAAGCCGACCTTCTCGGTCACGGGCTCGCCGTCGGCGTCCGTCACGATCTCGCCCCGGTCGTCGTAGACGTACCGCTCGGTGAGCAGCGGCGTGACGGCGAGGGTGCGCTCGACGCCGTCGCGCTCGACGACGACCTCGATCGGCTCGCCCGGGTGCGAGCGGATGATCGCCGTCGACTGGTCCCACGCGGTGATCGGGGTCCCCTCGACCGAGATGATGCGGTCGCCGGGCTCGACGCCCGCGGCGGCGCCGGGCGCCGCCGGGTCGCCCGCCTCGCACTCCTGGCGTTCGCTCGTGTCGGGCAGCACGCACGCCGACACCGAGCCGACCGTCGTCGACGGCTGCTGGATCCCGACGCCCATGAGCAGGACGCCGAACAGCACGACGGCCAGCACGAGGTTCATGGTCGGGCCGCCGAGCATGACGATGATCCGCTGCCAGACCGGCAGCCGGTAGAACGCGCGATCCTCGTCGCCCGCCGTGATCGTCTCGGCGCTCTGGTCGCGCGCGTCCTGCACGAGGCCGCGGAAGAACCCGGTGCTGTCGGCCTTGACCGTGCCGTCCTTCGCGGGCGGGAACATCCCGATCATCGAGATGTAGCCGCCGAGCGGGACGGCCTTCACGCCGTACTCGGTCTCGCCACGGCGCCGGGACCACACGGTCGGGCCGAACCCGATCATGTACTGGGTCACCTTGACGCCGAAGATCTTGGCCGGAACGAGGTGGCCGATCTCGTGCAGCCCGATCGACACGGCGAGGCCCAGCGCGATGATGACGACGCCGAGGATGAAGGCGAGCACGGAATCCACGGCGAAAGCGTACTGCCGTCTGCTTGGAGCGCGCTGTCGACCGCCTGCGAGGGTGCCGGGCCGGCGTCCGGCGGCGCCCGACGGCGCCCGGCTCAGGCCGCGTCGATGCGGCGGTTCGCGGCGCGGCGCGCGGATGCCTCCGCCTCGGCGAGCGACGCGACCGTGAGCGTCCCGCCGGCAGCATCGTGCGACTCGACGACCGCGCGCACGATGTCGAGGATCCCCGTGAACGCGATCCGGCCCGCGTGGAAGGCGGCCACGGCCTCCTCGTTGGCGGCGTTGAACACCGCGGGGTACTCCCCGCCGGCCCGGCCGACCTGCTTGGCGAGCGCGACGGCCGGGAACGCCTGCTCGTCGAGCGGCTCGAACGTCCACTGCGACGCGGTGGTCCAGTCGAGCGGCCGGCCGACGCCGCCGACGCGGTGCGGCCAGTCCAGGCCGAGCGAGATCGGCAGGCGCATGTCGGGCGGCGAGGCCTGCGCGATCGTCGACCCGTCGACGAACTCGACCATCGAGTGCACGATCGACTGCGGGTGCACGACGACGTCGATGCGGTCGTACGGCACGCCGAACAACAGGTGCGCCTCGATCACCTCGAGGCCCTTGTTCACGAGGGTCGCCGAGTTCGTCGTCACGACGAGGCCCATGTCCCAGGTGGGGTGCGCGAGCGCCTCGCCCGGCGTGACGCCCGCGAGCTGCTCGCGCGTGCGACCGCGGAACGGGCCGCCCGATGCGGTGAGCACGAGCCGGCGCACCTCGTCGCGCGACCCGGCGCGCAGCGCCTGCGCGATCGCGGAGTGCTCGGAGTCGACCGGCACGATCTGCCCGGGCGCGGCTCGGCTCGTGACGAGGTCCCCGCCCACGATGAGGGATTCCTTGTTCGCGAGCGCGAGCGTCCGCCCGCGCTCGAGGGCCGCGAGCGTGGGCCGCAGGCCGACCGAGCCCGTGATGCCGTTCAGGACGACGTCGGCGTCGACGTCGTGGACCAGCGCGACCGCCTCGTCGACGCCGACCGCGGTCGCCTCGACGTCGAACTCGCGCGCCTGCGCCTCGAGCGCCTCCCGGTTCGTCCCGACGGCGAGGCCGACGACCTCGAAGCGGTCGGGATTGGCGTGGATCACCTCCAGCGCCTGCGTTCCGATGGAGCCGGTCGAGCCGAGGACGATGACGCGCTTCACCGTCCCACTGTACGGCGGCGCGCCGGCAGCCGGGGATGCGGGCTCGCGCGTCAGGGAAGCACCGCGACGGCCGCGACGAGGCCGTCGCCGACGTCGAGGTCGTGCACGCGGATTCCGCGCCACTGCGAGCCGATCTCGGGCGCGGTGCGGACCACGCAGGCGACGCCGGGCTCGTCGTCCGTCGTCGCGAGTGCGATGCCGGAGGGCTCCTGCAGGTCGGAGTGCCCCAGTGCGCGCACGAGCGCGGCCTTGCGCGCCCAGGCGCGCGCTCGCGCGCGCGGCCGCGCGGCCTCGTCGTGGTCGGCGACGGCGGCGAGCTCCAGCGGGTTGAGCGCCGCCTGGTCGATGAGCGGGCCGCCCGCGCCCGGACGGACCAGCCCGAGCCCGAGCCGGTGGTGCGAGCCCGCGACCGCGACCGTGGTCCCGTCGAGGTGCAGCACGTCGCCGAACCATCCGGCGCCCGACGGCGTCGACGGGTAGTCGATCTCGGGCCGACCGTGCCTGGCACCGCACTCGGCGCACGCGAAGGCGAGCTCCACGTCCTCCGCCGGCACGTCCGCCTCGTGGGCGATGAGCTCGCGCAGCACCTGGACGGGCGGCACGCGACGGTCCGCGAGGACCGCGGCCGCGGCACCGTCGTCGCCGAGCCGGCTCAGCTGTGCCTCGGGCAGGGCCTCCATGCGACCATCCTCCCGCACGCGCGGCGCACGGGCGCAACCCGCCGCCGTCATATTCCGGCGCCCGCATGGGAACCCGCGTACCGTCTCCGTGTGAGCGAGATCGAGGCCACCGCCGTTCCTGCGCCGCCGAAGAAGCCGGGACTGCTGTACGGCGGCGTCCGATTCATCCTCCGCCCGCTCAGCCTCCTGCTGTACCGGCCCCGGATCGAGGGCGCGAACAACGTGCCGCGGCACGGCGCGGTGATCCTCGCGTCGAACCACCTCTCGTTCGTCGACAGCATCGTGATCCCGCTGACGACCCGCCGTCCCGTGCAGTTCCTCGCGAAGTCCCACTACTTCACGGGCAAGGGGCTCAAGGGCTGGGTGAGCCGCACGTTCTTCCGGTCGATCGGCGCCGTGAGCGTCGACCGCGGGGTCGGGTCGCAGGCCCAGGAGGCGCTCGACCAGGGGCGGCGCATCCTCGAGGCCGGGCAGGCGTTCGCGCTCTACCCCGAGGGCACCCGGTCGCTCGACGGCCGCCTGTACCGGGGCCGGACCGGCATCGCGTGGCTCGCGCTCACCACCGGGGCCACGGTCGTGCCGGTCGGCCTGATCGGCACCCAGGAGATCCAGCCGGTCGGCGCGAAGCGGCCGCGCATCCGCCCCGTGACGGTCCGCTTCGGCGAGCCGATCGACCTGTCCGGGCACGGTCCGGCGACGTCCGGCAAGGCGCGCCGCACGGCCACCGACGAGGTGATGGCGGCGATCCACGCGCTCACCGGGCAGGAGCTCGCGGGCACCTACAACGAGGCGCCCCCGCAGAACCCGATCGCGCGCATCGCCGACCGGGTCATGCCGCACGAGCGCATCTGACGCCCCCGTCGCACCGGATTCCCAGCGCACGACCCGTGCCACCCGGTAGGGTCGCGGAGATGAGGGCCGTCTCCGCAGCCGCGCTCGCGAGCGCGATCCTCGCGTGCGTCGTCGGCCTCGCCGGCTGCGTCGCGGACCCGCCCGCGACGACCGCGCCGCCGACCGTCGAGCAGGCCGACCCGCCGACCGAGCGCTTCGACGCCGGCCTCATCGTGAGCGACGACGGGTTCTACGACAGCACGTCCATGGACGAGCGGGACATCCAGTCGTTCCTCGAGTCGGTCTCGTGCCGGCCCGACATCGGCGTGCCGTGCCTCGCGGACTACCGCGAGGACACCCCGACGCAGGAGGCCGCCGGCCCCGGACACTGCGCCGAGTACCCGGGCGCGACCGGCGAACCCGCGAGCCGGATCATCGCGAAGACGGCGGTCGCCTGCGGCATCAGCCCGAAGACCCTGCTCGTGCTGCTGCAGAAGGAGCAGTCCCTGCTCACGCGGCCGAGCGAGCACGGCTACGCGCGCGCCACCGGCTACGGATGCCCCGACACGGCCGACTGCGCCGTCGAGTACTTCGGATTCGCGAATCAGGTGTACCACGCGGCCTGGCAGTTCCGGCAGTACACCGAGCAGCCCGACCGCGCCTACCGGATCGGCGTCGTCGACGTGCGCTACCACCCCGAGCCGGCGTGCGGCGGCGCCCCGGTCGACATCCGGAACCAGGCCACCGCGAACCTGTACAACTACACGCCGTACCAGCCGAACGCGGCGACCCTCGCCGACCCGGAGCAGGGCGACGCGTGCAGCGCGTACGGCAACCTCAACTTCTGGCGGATCTGGTGGCGCTGGTTCGGCGACCCGACCGTGGTGCGCTACCCCGGCTTCCTTCCCGCCTGCACGCAGCTGGTCGGCGGCGACCCCTGCCCGCCGGCCGCGACCCTGCCCGCGGTCCCGGCGCCCGCGCCCGAGTGACCGGAGCTACTCGGCTCCGGCCTCGGCGAGCACCGACGCGGTCGGCTCGTGCCGGACCGGGAACGACACGGACGACGCGATGAAGCACAGCTCGCTCGCCTCGTGGTGGAGCGCCTGCGCGAGCTCGAGCATCGACGCGTCGGCCACGACGACGTGCGGGCGAAGCACCGCCTCGGTGAACGCACCGCCGCCCCGGCCGTCCTCCTGCATGGTGCCGACCGCGACATCCGCGTAGCCGCGCACCACGACGCCGTGGCGGACCGCGACGTGGAGGTAGGAGAGCATGTGGCAGTCGGCGAGCGCCGCGAGCAGGAGCTCCTCCGGGTTCCAGCGCGCGCGGTCGCCGTGGAAGGCCCGATCGCTCGACCCGGCGAGGTCGTGCAGCTTGCCGTCGCTGCGCACGACGTGCTCGCGCCCGTACTCGCGGTAGCCGGATGTCCCCGTCCCGCGGTCGCCCTCCCAGGCCAGGCTCACTTCGTACCGGTGCTCGCCGAGTCGCATCCCGACATCCTCGCACGCGACGCGGGGCGCCGATCCGGGCGACGCCCGGCCACGGCGGTCCGCCGGCATCGCCGATAGACTTTCCGGATCATGACTGACACCATCGACGCCCAGCCAACCGTCGCGCCGATCCACTCCGTGGAGCAGACGCGCAAGGTCGTGACCGAGATCCCCGGTCCGAAGTCGAGGGAACTGCACGAGCGACGTCGAGCCGTCGTCGCCGACGGCGTCTCGAGCGCCCTGCCGGTCTACATCGAGCGGGCCAACGGCGCGATCCTGGTCGACGTCGACGGCAATCGGTTCGTCGACTTCGGCGCCGGCATCGGCGTCACCACCGTCGGCCACACCGAGCAGTCCGTCGTCGCCGCCGCGGCCGACCAGCTGCAGGACGTCATCCACACGCTCTTCACCATCACGCCCTACGAGGAGTACGTGCGCGTCGCCGAACTGCTCGCCGCGCACACGCCCGGCGACTGGGCGAAGAAGACCGTCCTCGTGAACTCCGGTGCCGAGGCCGTGGAGAACGGCGTCAAGATCGCGCGCAAGCACACCGGCCGTCGCGCGGTCGCCGTGCTCGACCACGCCTACCACGGCCGTACCAACCTCACGATGGCGATGAACTACAAGGCCCACCCGTACGCCACCGGATTCGGGCCGTTCGCGGGCGACGTCTACCACGCGCCGAACTCGTACCCCTACCGCGACGGCCTGGACGGGCACGAGGCCGCGGCCCGCACGATCGCCTACCTCGAGAAGGTCGTCGGGGCCGCCGACCTCGCGTGCCTCGTCGCCGAGCCCATCCAGGGCGAGGGCGGCTTCATGGTGCCGGCCGACGAGTACCTGACCACGCTGCAGGCGTGGTGCACCGAGCACGGCGTCGTCATGATCGCGGACGAGATCCAGTCGGGCATGGCGCGCACGGGCCGGTTCTTCGCGAGCGAGCACTTCGGCTGGCAGCCCGACCTCGTGCTGTCGGCCAAGGGCATCGCGGGCGGCCTGCCGCTCGCCGCCGTCACCGGCCGCGCCGAGATCATGGACTCCGCGCACGCCGGCGGGCTCGGCGGCACGTTCGGCGGCAACCCCGTCGCGTGCGCCGCCGCCATCGCGGTCTTCGAGTCGATCGAGCGCAACGGCCTGCTCCAGGAGGCCGAGCGCATCGAGCGCACGCTCACGGCCGGCCTCGAGCGGCTCGCGAAGCGGTACGACGTGATCGGCGACATCCGCGGCAAGGGCGCGATGATCGCGATCGAGCTGATCCAGCCCGGTACCGCGGTCACCGCGAAGCAGCCCAACCCCGAGGCGGTCGGCGCGATCGTCGAGTTCGCCGCGCAGCGGGGCATCCTGTTCCTCAGTGCCGGGACCTGGGGCAACGTGCTCCGCTTCCTGCCGAGCCTCGCGATGACGGACGCGCTCATCGAGGACGCGCTGACCGTGCTCGACGACGCCCTCGCGGCGCTCGGCTGAACGTGCCCGGTACGTTCTCCGTCTCGGACGCGGTCGAGCTCGCCGTCGTGGTCAGGAGTGGTTTCGTGGAATCCCGGCATGCCGGATCGGCCGTGGTGCTGGCCCCCGACGGCACCGTCGTGCGCGCGCTCGGCGACGTGCACTCGCCGATCTTCCCCAGGTCGTGCCTGAAGCCGTTCCAAGCGGTCGCGGTCATGACGAGCGGCGTGACGCTCCGCGGCGAGGACGCGGCGATCGCGACCGCGAGCCACTCGGGCACCGCGGCGCACGTCGCGCTCGTCCGCGGACTCCTCGGCCGCGTCGGGCTGCCGGCCTCGGCGCTCGGATGCCCCGCCGCGGCGCCGTCCGACCGTGCCGCCCGCGAGCAGCTGATCCGCTCCGGCGGCGGGCCCGAGCGGACCATGATGAACTGCTCGGGCAAGCACGCCGCCATGCTGCTGGCGTGCGTCGCCAACGACTGGCCGGTCGACGGCTACCTCGACCCGCAGCACCCGCTGCAGCGCCGGGTGCTCGACGTGCTCGAGCGGTTCACGGGCGAGCGCCCGTCCGCGATGGCGGTCGACGGGTGCGGCGCGCCGGTGTTCGCGATCTCGCTCGGGGCGCTCGCGCGAGGCATCCAGAAGCTGACGACGTCGCAGGCGTCCTCGCCCTTCGCGCTGTTCCGCGAGGCCGCCGCGCTCACCGAGGCGGTCCGCGAGCACCCGTGGGCGATCGGCGGCCCGGGCCAGCCCGACACCGTCGCGATCGAGCGGCTCGGCGTGTTCGCCAAGATCGGGGCCGAGGGCGTCATGGTCATGACCGCGCCGAACGGCACGACGACCGCGGTGAAGGTGCTCGACGGCAGCTCGCGCGCGACGACGATCGTCGCGCTGCGCCTGCTCGCCGACGCCGGCGCGCTCGAGCACGACGCGATCGACGCGGTCCAGGCCGAGCTCGACCTGTGGGTCATGGGCGGCGACCAGCCGGTCGGCGAGATCCGCGCGACGGTCTGACGTCGCGCGGATCTCGCCGCGGCGCGCCGGGTCCGGAGCGGCGGGCGTGCCCGCTCGGCCGGGCGCGCGCGTCAGCCGAGCTTGGCGAGGCGCCGCGTGCGCGCCGCCCGGGAGACCTGCGCGGTGATCACGATCACGATCGCGAAGAGGAACACCGCGGACGCGATGACGTTCGCCTCCGCGGGGATCCCGCGCGACGCCGAGATGTACACGTACTTCGGGAACGTGGTGACCGAGCCCGAGTTGAAGTTCGTGATGATGAAGTCGTCGAAGCTGAGCGCGAACGCGAGCAGCGCCGCGGCGAGGATCCCCGGCAGGAGCAGCGGGAACGTCACACGCCAGAACACCTGGGACGGCGACCCGTAGAGGTCGCGCCCCGCCTCCTCGAGTGCGGGATCGAGGCTCGCGACCCGCGCTTTCACGGTCACCACGACGAAGCTGATGCAGAACATCGTGTGCGCCAGGATGATCGTCGTCATGTCCTTCGGCACGCCGACCGCGAGGAACTGCGCCGCGAGGCCCGCGCCGAGCACGACCTCCGGGGTCGCCATGGGCAGGAACAGCAGCAGGCTGACGGCCGAACGGGCGCGGAAGCGGTAGCGGACCAGCGCGATGGCGATCATCGTGCCGAGGACGGTCGAGACGAGCGTCGCGACGACGCCGATCACGATGCTGTTCGCGAACGCCTCGCACACCGCGCCGCCCTCGACGTTGCAGACGTTCAGCCACTTGTCGAAGGTGAATCCGCGCCACGAGATGTTCGACTTCACCGAGTCGTTGAACGAGAACACGAACGTGTACGCGATCGGGATGAGCAGGAACACGAGCGCGATCACGGAGTACGCCGGCAGCAGCCAGTCGCCGAGCCCCGGCCGACCGGCCCGGACCCGACGGCGCGGCCCGCGCGCGTCATCCAGCTGCTGTTCCTCGGCGAGGCCGCCGATGACCGCGCCCGCCTGCACCTCGCCGCTCACAGCAGGTCCTCCGTCCCGCTCCGCTTCACGTACACGCCCACCAGCACGAGGATCGCCGCCATCAGGATGATCGACAGCGCGGCCGCGGCCGGGTAGTTGAGCAGCACGAGGAAGTTCGCCTCGATCACGTTGCCCATCATCTGGGTGTCCGGTCCGCCCAGGAAGTCGCGGCTCGCGTTGACGTAGTCGCCCGCCGCGGGGATGAACGTGAGCAGCGTCCCCGCGACGATGCCAGGCATCGACAGCGGGATGGTCACCTTGCGGAACACGTGGAACGGGCTCGCGTACAGGTCGGACCCGGCTTCGAGGTAGCGCAGGTCGAGCCGCTCGAGCGTCGTGTAGAGCGGCAGCGTCATGAACGGGATGAAGTTGTAGGTCAGGCCGAAGATCACCGCGAACGGCGTGCCCGTGAAGTGCGCGTCGGGTGCGAGCAGCGAGAGCGCCTTGAGCGACGTGATGATGAACGACTCGTCCGAGAGCAGCTGCTTCCACGCGAGCGTCCGCAGCAGGAAGCTGATGAAGAACGGGGCGATCACCAGGATCAGCATGATGCTCTGCACGAGCGGCCAGCGCCGCGCCTTCACGCCGATGAAGTACGCGAGCGGGTAGCTGATGACCAGGGCGAGCACCGTCGCGATCAGCGCGTACCCGAACGACCGGACGATGTGCGGCCAGTACAGCTCGACGACGTCGACGTAGTTCTGCCAGTTGAACGCGTACTCGTACTGGCCGATGTCGCCGAACTCCGCGGGCTGCTGCAGCGAGGTGAGCAGCAGGGACACCAGCGGGGTCAGGAAGAAGAGCAGGAGGTACAGGATGCCCGGCAGCAACAGGAGCAGCGCGATCGGGCCGCGACGACGCGGGGCCTGCGGCTGCGCCTCCGTGGTCGCGAATGCGGCGAACGCCATCAGTGGTCCTCGAGCTCCGACACGAGCGCCTCGCGGCGCTGCGCGGCGATGGACGAGGTCGAGTCGTCGGCAGGGAAGCGGGCGCCGTCGCCGGGCTCGTCGGCGAGCCCGAACCCGTGCTCGACCGGCCAGCTCACCCACACCTCCGAGCCGAGCGAGGCCGCCGGTCCGTGGCCCGTGTTCTGCGCGAACACGAGCACCGTGCCCACGGCCGGGATGTCGACCAGGTACTGCGTGCTCACGCCCGAGAACGAGACGTCGATCACCCGGCCTGGGCCCAGCGCGTTCCGGTCGGACGCGGCCTCGGGCGCCTCGAGGTGGAGCGCGGTCTTCTCGGGCCGCACGCCGACCGTGACGTCGCCGCGATGCCGCTGCGCGCGCGCGGCCGGCACCGTGACCCGGCCGCCGCCGACGGCGACCGAGATCGCGTTGTCGGTCGCGGCGACGACGGCGCCCGTGAACAGGTTCGACTGGCCCAGGAAGTTCGCGACGAACGTGGTGCGGGGCAGGTCGTACAGTTCCTCGGGCGCGCCCATCTGCTCGATCGCGCCCTTGTTCATCACGGCGACGGTGTCGGCCATCGTCATGGCCTCCTCCTGGTCGTGCGTGACGTGCAGGAAGGTCAGCCCGACCTCCTCCTGGATCGACTTCAGCTCGAGCTGCATCTGCCGCCGGAGCTTGAGGTCGAGAGCGCCGAGCGGCTCGTCCAGGAGCAGCAGCGCCGGGCGGTTCACGATCGCGCGGGCGAGCGCCACGCGCTGCTGCTGGCCGCCCGAGAGCTGCTGGGGCTTGCGCTGCGCGACGTGGTCGAGCTCGACCAGCCGCAGCGCCTCGTGCGCGCGCATGACCGCGTCGCCGATGCGCCGGCGCTTGAGCCCGAACGCGACGTTCTCGAGGACGGTCATGTGCGGGAAGAGCGCGTAGCTCTGGAACACGGTGTTCACCGGGCGCTCATGCGCCTTGGTGCTCGTGACATCCTTCCCGCCGATCAGGATCCGGCCGCTCGTGGGCTCCTCGAGCCCGGCGACCAGCCGGAGCGTCGTGGTCTTGCCGCACCCGGACGGACCGAGCAGGGCGAAGAACGACCCTGCCGGGATGACGAGGTCGAGCTCCTCGATCGCCGTGAAACCGGGGAAGCGCTTCTGGATGCCGACCAGTTCGAGATCGGCGCCGCGCTCGGCGAACTCGCGGATGGACATGGATCTCCCGTCCTCAGGAACCGAGCAGGATGCTCTGGAACGCGGCCTGGTACTTCTGCTCTTCCGCGGGCGTCAGCGTGCGGAAGATGTGGGCCTGCGACAGCGTGTCCTCGTCGGGGAAGATGAGCTGGTTCTCGGCGAGCTCGGGGTCGATGGCCATCGCGGCCTCCTTCGCGCCCACGACCGGGGTGATGTAGTTCACCCAGGCGGCGACCTCGGCGGCGACCTCGGGCTCGTAGTAGTAGTTGATGAGCGTCTCGGCGTTGGTCTTTCGCGGCGACCCGATCGGCACGAGGAAGTTGTCGTTCCAGAGCGTGCCGCCCGCGGTCGGGAGCGCGAACTCCCACTTGTCGCCGGCCTCGGCGTTGATGACCGTGATGTCGCCCGACCAGCAGATGGCGGCGAGCGTGTCCTCGCTCTTCAGGTCCTCGAGGTAGGAGTTGCCCTTGATGTTGCGGACCTGGCCGGACTCGACCTGCTCGCGCAGGATCTCGTTCGCGGCCTCGAACTCGGCGTCGCCCCACTCGCCCGAGATGTCCACGCCGTTCTGGAGCATGATCTGGCCGATCGTGTCGCGCATCTCGGAGAGCACGCCCACGCGGCCCTTGAGGTCGGAGTTCCAGAGGTCGTCGATCGACTCGAGTCCGCCCGGGATCGCCTCCTTGTTCCAGCAGATCCCGGCGAACCCACCCTGCCACGGCACCGAGAACTTCCGGCCGGGGTCGAAGTCGGGGTTCTCGAGCGCGGGCGTGAGGTTCGCGAGGTTCGGGATGTTCGCGTGGTCGAGCTCCTGCGTGTAGCCGAAGCGGATCCACCGCCCGACCATCCAGTCGGTGAGGCACACGGTGTCGGCGCCGATGTCCTGGCCGAGCGCGAGCTGGTCCTTCACCTTGCCGTAGTAGGTGTTGTTGTCGTCGACCGCGACGTCGTAGTTGACCTCGATGCCGGTCTGCTCGGTGAACGCCTGGATCGTCGGGTAGTTGCCCGCGTCGTCCTCGTCGATGTAGGCGGCCCAGTTGGCCCAGTTCAGCGTCTGGTCGGTCGACGACTTGTCGGCGGCCGCGGTCGGCTTGGCCGCCTGGCCGCCCGTCGAGCAGGCCGCGAGCGCGAGCGCGGACGCGCCGGCGCCGGCTCCCGCCAGGAGGCTGCGACGGGTGAGCTGAGCACGGCGGGCCTGGAGGACCAGGGAGCGGATGACCGGGTCCGCGGGCAGGGGACGAGAGGACACGGGGGACTCCTATCGGCTTCGGCGCTGTCGGGTGGGTAGATATTGCCACATTGGCGCTCCGGAATCACGGATTCATATCCGAATCGTTAACTTCTCGGGTCTCAGGATGCGGATTCCGCACCGATTGCGCACTTCGATGACGGGATCCGTCGTTCCGGCCGGGCCAGGTCCGGCGTTCGACCGGCGCACCCGGCACGAGCAGCCAGCACTGGGTCGGGACGAGGTCGAGCAGGGGCGGCAGCCCCCGGTCCCGGGCGAGTGCGCGGAACTCCCCCGGTCCGCCGCGGACCACGGTCGCGGCGCCCTCGCGCACCGCCTGGGCGAGCATCCACTGCGCCGACCAGGTCTCGGCGTCCGCCGCGACCACGGCGTGGATGCCCCGGTCCGGTGCGTTCTCCGCTGCAGCGTCGCTCGCTGCGTCGCTCCCCGCGAGCGCGGCGAGGATCCGGCGCGCCTGCTCCGGATCGTGGCCGAGGACGACGGGATCGGCGCCGACGATCGCTCCGACGAGTTCCGCGTCCACGCGCGGACTCGGCGAGACGACGGCGACGACCCGGTGCGCGCCGTCGACGAGGTCCGACGCGGACAGCGCCGGGACGACCCGCTCCGGCGCCGGCTGAGGGTGCGGGCACGCGAGCACCTGCACCCGCAGGCCGCGCCATTGGCCTGAACCCGGTGGATCCCAGGGATTCCAGAGTTCGCCCGTGCCGCCGGAGTGCAGCAGGTCCGCGCGGCTCGCATGCCGCAGTCGGAGCACCGCGCCGAAGCCCTCCTGCGCGGCCCGTCCCAGCGACTGCTGGCTCGACGCGGAGGCGACGACCCGGATGCCGGCGGCACCGCCTTCGCGCAGCACGGTCTCGACCGCGTCGAGCCCCGCCATCCGGTACGCCTCCGGCCAGCCGCGGAAGCGGACGTCGAGGTCGTCGAGCACGAGCAGCGCCGGTCCGGCGGCCGCACCGGCGCGGATGCCCGCAACCTCGGCCATGAGCGCATCCCACTGCGCACCGCGCGAGCCGTCGAGGCGGCGCACCGACGCCGCCCCGTGGGCCTCGGCGAACGCGCCCGCGACCGCGTCGAGCGCGCCCGTCCGGCCGCTCCGAACCGTCCCGACGACGAGCAGGTTCCCATCCTCGGACGGCGCCCAGCGTGCGGGCAGGCGCCGCTGACGATCCGGGTCGTCGAGGACCCCGAACACGACGCCGGAGTCGTGCTGGGAGCGGTCATCGCCGCGGCCGCCGGGATCCCCGGCCTCGGTCGCGGTGCACGCGGCGACGTCGGCCGCCGTCACGCGGTCCGGCAGCGGGTCGAGCCACGCGCGCCGGGCCGGGGCATCCGATGCCCGGGCCGCCCGGAGGTCCGCGAGCGCCCCCGCCGACGCGAGCGCCGACTGGAAGGCGAGCGGTTCGGCGTCCCCACGCACGAGCATCGCCCGCCCGGGCGCGTCGGCCGGCAGGGATGCGGCGGCGGGCGATCCGATCACCGCCGTGCTGTCGGCCGCCTGCAGGACCCGGAGCGAGATCCGCAGCGGACAGTTCGCGAGCACGCCCTCGCGCACGACGCCGTTGGGTCGCTGCGCCGCGAGCACGAGGTGCACCCCGAGCGATCGGCCGCGCGCCGCGATGTCGGCGATGACCGGGCCGAGTTCGGCGAATCGCTCGGCCACGGCCTGGAACTCGTCCACGACCACGACGAGCCGGGGCAGGACGTGCTCGGGCGCGAGGTCGACGAGGTCGCGCGCACAGGCGGCGCGCAGCACGCCCTCGCGATGCCGCAGCTCCGCCCGCAGGCTCAGCACCGCGCGCCGGGCGCCCGCCTCGTCGAGGTCGGTGACGAGGCCGGTCACGTGCGGGAGCCCCGCCAACGGCTCGAAGGCCGCGCCGCCCTTGAAGTCGACCAGCAGGAAGGCGACCGCCTCCGGCGGATGGGCCCTGGCCATGCCCGCGAGCCAGGCGAGCAGGAACTCGCTCTTGCCGCTGCCGGTCGTCCCGGCGACGAGCGCATGCGGGCCGTCGCCGACGAGGTCGAGCTCGACGATCCCGTCCGCGGCCCGACCGACCGCGACGCGGAGGCTCGCCCGGTCCGGAGCGCCCAGCGCAGGCGCCGTCCCGGCTGTCGCGGTCCCGGCGGTCGCGGGCGCGGTCCTGACTGCCGCGGTCGTGGTCGTCGCGGTTCCGCCGCCCGGCAGCTCCGCCCAGTCCACGATTCGCGGCAGGACGGCGGCGCCCGTCGAGAGGCCCGCGTTCGCGGCGACCTCGCTCGCCGCCGCCGCCCAGACGACCGCCTCGAGCTCGCCGACGAGCTCGGGCACGAGCGTCCGGCCGTCGGGCCGACCCCGGTGGCGGACGAGTACCGCGGCACCGGTGGAGCGCAGCTCGATCACCGTCCGCAGGCCCGGCGGCAACGCGCCCTCGGACGCCCCCACGGCCACGCGCACGAGGTGCTCGGGCGCGGGGCGCCCGGGGGCGAGGCGCTCGGGCATGGCTCGATCGTCGGGCGCGGCGCGCCCCGGGCCGGCGCCCTCGCACGCATCCGCGGTTCCGGGGCATCCCGGTCCCGTGCCCTCGCCGATCACGATCCCGACCAGGCCGGTGCGATGCGGGAGCCCGCGCAGCCACTCCCAGGCCTCCCCCGCGGGCTCGATCGCGAGCGCGCCGGGCCGCACGCGGTGCGCGACCTGCACCGCGACGGCCCGCGCGGCCGCCCGCGCCAGCGGAGCGGGCCCGACGAAGCCGAGCCCGCCCGCGAGGTCGATCTCGAGCGGGGCATCCGGAATCACGCTCGCGCGCGCCACGGCGGCGCGGTCGTTCGCATCGACGACGCGCCCGTCGAGCCGCAGGGCGCTCGCCGCGGCCGCGGTGCCGACCACGACGGTGCCGAGCGCGTCGGCCTGCCAGTCCGCACCCGGCCGTTCGCGGAGGACGTCGCGCGCCGACGGCGACCGACGCCGGAGTGCGTCGCGCTCGAGCGCGTGGCGGGTCGTGATCGCCTCGTGCACGCGTGCGAACTCCTCGGTGCGCTGCCGCCTCGCGCGTCGGCGCGACCTCGCGGCCTGACGGCGCGCGTCGACCAGCGAGGCGACCGCCACGAGCGGCCCGACCGCGGCGAAGGCGAGCGACAGTGCGGAGCCCGTGATCGTCCAGAGGACGAAGGCGCCCACGACCGGCGCGACGGTCGCGAGGACCGGGAAGCCGGCCTGCGGCGGATCCGGCACGGGGGCCGGCAGGCTCAGCGGCCCGATCGCATCGAGGCCGCCGAGGGCATCGAGGCCTTCGACGCCGTCGAGACCGCGTGCCTCGCGCGAGCCGGGATCGTTGCGGTCCATCCGACGAGTCCAGCGGACCGGACCGACACCGTCGTCCGACGGCGGGCGCGATCACGCGCGACGACCCCGCACGCGCGCCGGGGAGGAGCGGTCGGCTACTCGACCCGGAACGACTGCTCGGCCACCCGGACCCACGATCCGCGCGGGACGACGTACCGTCGGCCCGGCTCGCAGCGCAGCGGCGCGGCATCCGGTCGATCCACGATCGTCCCGTTGCCCGAATAGCGGTCGGACACCCACAGGTCGCCCTCGAGTTCGCCGAACTCGACGTGCGTCTTCGACACCGAGAGCGTGCGATCGGCGATCTGCACGAGGTGGTCGAACGACTCCCCCGGTTCGGGGATCGGGCGGCGGCCGATCAGGCCCCGACCGGACACGCGCCGCACCTCGCCCGTGCTGAAGGTCAGCGTGAACTCCGCGCTGTGCGCGAACAGGGGCGCGACCGGCTCGGGCGGAACGTCCGCCGCTGCCGCGCGGCGCGACGCCGTCGTCGAACTGCCGCATTCGCCGCAGAACATCGCCCCGTCCGGCAGATCCGCGTCGCAGGTCGTACACCTCACCGACGGCCTCCTCTCCGCGAGCCAGCGTACCCGCCGAGCGATCGGAGGGAGACGGTCGCGCGGAGCCGGTCGCGACGTCGGCGTTCGCCGGCCAACTGCTCCTCGAGCGCCTCGACCTCGCGCCAGATCTGCTCGTCGGCGCCCTCGACGCCCTCCGGCGCGAAGAGCGCCCGATCGACCGCGGCCGCGATCGCGAGGGGTCCGAGGCCGCCGACCGAGGCCGCCTGCTCGGCCCTCGTGGCCGAGGGCCGGACCGGGTAGCCGTAGTCGATCGCGGTGTCCGCGAACTCCCGCCAGGCCCCGTCGATCCGGTCGACCGGCGACGGCGCCCGACGGCGGATGCGCCGCCGCCGGAGCTTGGCGACCACGATCGCGGCGAACGGGCTCGCGAGCACGCCGAGCACGAGCAGCCCGAGCCCGACCCAGCCGATGCCGCGGCCCAGCACGTCGAGCCACGTGTCGGCGGGATCGTCGCCCGTGTCGCCGCCGATCTCCTCCTCGGGCTCGGCCTCCTCGACGGGGGTCCGGTCGGCCGGCGGCGGCACCGCCGACTGCGGCCGGGACACGACGGCCGGCTCGTCGGGCTCCTCCTCGGGGACCGGGCGCACCTCGGGGTTCGGATCGATCTGGCGCCATCCGCCGTCGGCCGTCTGCACCTCGATCCACGCCTGCCGGTCGGAACCCCGGAAGACCGTCTGCCCAGCGGCATCCGGTTCGCGCCCGGCCGCCTCGTCTCCCGCGGGGGTCCGCAGGTAGCCGACCACGACGCGCGCGGGGAAGCCGATCTCGCGCGCGAGCAGGGCCGCGAGCACCGCGTACTGCTCTCCGTCGCCCACCATCGGGCGAGCCGTGACGAACTCGGTCAGCCGGTCGAACGAATGCCCCGCACGGCTGGGCGCCTCGTCCTCGCCGCCGTGGCTCACGTAGCCGTCGGTGCGGATGCCGCTGATGAGCGCCGCGAGCCGGGGCCCGGGGTCGAGCGACGCGGGGGCCCACTCCTCGAGGCGCTGCGCGAGGCGCTCGGGCAGCGCGGGCGTCTCGGGCAGGACGCTCGTGCCCGGTGCGAACCCGGCGATGTCGGCGATCGGCGACGGCGCGACCGCCGCCGCCGCGTACGCGTCGCCCTCCGCGAGGCCGGTGGCGACGGCGCCCGTGCCGGTCACGTCGTTGTAGACGTACCCCTCGGACAGTTCGGCCGCGCGCGGCCCGCTGAACGAGATCCGCTCGAGTCGTCCGACGCCCGGCACCCACACGTCCGAGTAGCCCAGGACCCGGACGCCGAGATCGACCCCTTCGCCGACCGCCTGGGACTGGTCGAGCCGGTACGGCACGCGCGCGAAGCGGCCCGAACGGCCGGTCGCCTCGCCCCCGCCGACGGTGTACACGATGCCGTCGTACGTGTCGAGCGCGGCCAGCCGCAGGCCCGTGCCGGGCGGCAGCCCGGTCACGTCGAGCATCACGGCGTCGGCGACCGGGTCGTCGAACGCCGTCCGGAACCCCGCGAGCGGGCTCACGAGGTCGCGCGGTTCGAACGGCGGCTGCAGCTCGCTGCGCACGACCACGCGCGGCGCCGGGGGGATGGCGGCCGCGGCGAGCGACCCGCCCGCGACCGCGACCGCGAGGATCGCGGCGGCGCCGACCACGCGACGCGTGCCGACCACGACGGTCTCGCCGCCGGCGTCGAGGCCGAGCTCCTTCCGGCGCGCGACGGCGACGCGGACGAGCCAGGCCGCGGATGCCACGAGGAAGGCGAATCCCTCCGGCAGCGCGGCGTCGTTGCGGACCGCGCCGAAGGCGATGCCGGCGACGAGCAGCAGCCCCGGCGGGAGGATCGCGGCCGCGGGCGCCCGGGTCCGCAACGCGATCGTCGCGGACGCCCCGGCCGAGAACAGCGCGAGCAGGAACGGCGGGACGAGCAGCGACTGGTAGGAGCCGACCGGGACGGAGATGGTCACGAGCTGCTTCCAGCTCATCCAGGTCCCCGTGACCAGGTCGACGAGGCCGCCGGGGGTCGGCACGATGCCGAACAGCGCCTGCGTCGGCACCGCCGCGGGCACGCCGAGTACGAGGTAGGCCCCGGCGAGCGCGACGACGACGACCCAGCCGGGCCATGCCCGGTACGCGCCCACGATGCCGATCGCGAGTCCGGCGCCGACCGCGACCGCGACCGCGACGACGAAGGCCGCGCTCTCGTAGACGGGCCACCAGGGGGCGGCCGCGGCCGCGTGGAGCGCCGTCAGCAGGAGGACCACGAACACGAGCGCGACGGGACGGGGAAGGGGCGGCACCGACGGCGCGCCCCGACGCGGCGGCGGCGGCGTGCGACGCACGAACGCACCGAACCGTCGCGGAGCGCGTTCCGCGACGCGACGCCCCGTCGTGGCCGGCATCAGGCCGCCCTGCTCGAGCGCGCGAGCATCGCGCGCAGGTCCTCGAGGTAGCCGATGCCGAACACCGTCAGGCCGCCGACCTGGCGCGCAGTCGCCGTGCCCTCCGGGCTGCACCGCACGGCGAGCGTCTCGACCGCCGCCGGCAGCCGCGCCGCGGCGGCGCGGAGCGCGGTGACCCCGCGCCCGCTCCCGCTGACGAGGACGACCAGGGAGAGCCCCGACATGGTCTCGCCGCCCGCGCGGGCGACGTCCTCGATGGGTGCCGCTCGTTCGTCGACCTCGACGAGGCAGAGCGCGTCGAGGAGCCGGTCGCGACTCACGGTCGGCAGTTCGACCGTACGACCGTCGTGGTGCTCGAGCCCCGACACCAGGAAGGCGAGGTTCCGCGCGTCGCGGATCGCGCGGACCCCGACGGAGGCGGCCGCGCTCACGGCGAGCTCGAACTCCTCCGCGTCGACGTACGCGGCCGGGTCTAGGTCCAGGACCACCATGAGCCGGCTCCGGCGGGTCTCCTCGAACTGGCGGACCATGAAGGTCCCGGTCTTCGCCGAGCTGCGCCAGTGGATGTGCCGCCGGTCGTCCCCTGGCAGGTACTCGCGCAGCGCGTGGAACGCGATGTCGCTCGCCGTGAGGTCCTTGGTCGGGGACCCCTCGAGGTCGCGCACGAACCCGCTGCTCAGCGCCTCGATCGGCACCACCCTCGGGTGGATGTGCAGGGTGTGCGCGCCCGTCCAGACGATCTCGCGCCGTACGACGCCGATCGGGTCGGCGCGGACCGATCGCACCGGGCCCACGGCGACCACCCCGCGGCGGCTCGTCGGGATCGACACCTCCGCGTGGAGCGAGGTGCCCCTCGCGAGCGCCGGGATGGCCCGCTCGATGCGCCGGTCGCCGACCTGCAGCTCGGCGAGCATGCCGAGCACCCGCTGGCGGCCCGGGTTCTCGGCCGTGATCCGGGCCTCGGCCCGATCGCCCACCATGACCCGCGGCGTCGACAACTCGAGGCGGATCGCCGCGGCGCCGCGACCGACGAGCCAGAGCAGCGCGACCGCGAACACGATCGCGAGCCCCCAGCCGAGGGCGATCAGCTCGCGCCATCCCCAGGTGTACCCGGCGGCCAGGGACGCGGCCGCCGCGATCGCGACGCACCATCCGACGCGCGTGACGACCGACTGGAGCCCGCGCGCCGTCTCGGCGGACCGGCCGATCGCCCGGTCGCCGTACCCGACGAGTCGCCGGATGCCGGCGGCGAGCAGGCCCTCCCGACTCGCGTCCGGGAGCGCCCTCCGCGTCTCGGGCGCAGCGCTCACACGGCCTGCCTCGTGGACGGCGGGGGCGTCTCGATGAGCACCTGCGCGACCACGCTCGACGGCGTGACGCCGTCGAACTCGGCTTCCGGGTCGAGGATGAGCCGGTGGCTCAGCACGGGCTCCGCGAGCGCCTTCACGTCGTCGGGGACGACGTAGTGGCGACCGCGCCCCGCGGCGTGCGTCTTCGCCGCGCGGATCAGCGCGAGCGCACCGCGCACGCTCACGCCGAGCCGGACCTCGCGCGCGGACCGCGTCGCCTCGATGAGTCGGGACACGTAGTCGTGGATGGTGGGGTCGACGAACACGGTGCGCGCTCGCGCGGCCATCGCGACGACCTCGTCCGCCGACAGCTGGGGCTCCACGATGTGGGCGTGCGCGCGCTGGTCGGCGCCCTCGAGGATCCGGATCGTCGACGCGTGGTCCGGGTACCCGATCGAGCTGCGCATGAGGAAGCGGTCGAGCTGCGCCTCGGGCAGCCGGTAGGTGCCGGCCTGTTCGATCGGGTTCTGGGTGGCGATCACCATGAACGGATGCCCCACCGGGTGCGTCTGCCCGTCGACCGTGACCTGGCCCTCCTCCATCACCTCGAGCAGTGCCGACTGGGTCTTCGGGCTCGCGCGGTTGATCTCGTCGGCGAGCACGATGCTCGCGAAGACGGGGCCGGGGTGGAAGTCGAACGCGCCCGTGCGCTGGTCGTACACCGTGACGCCCGTGATGTCGCCCGGCAGCAGGTCGGGCGTGAACTGCACCCGGTTGCTCGTCCCGGCGACGGACTGCGCCATGGCGCGCGCGAGCGAGGTCTTCCCGGTGCCGGGGACGTCCTCGAGGAGCAGGTGCCCCTCGCTGAGGAGGGCGGTGAAGGCGAGCCGCACCACGCGGTTCTTGCCGAGCAGCACCTCCTCGACCGCCGCGACGAGTCGATCGAGGTCGGCCGCGAACCGGGCCGCCTCGTCAGGGGTCATCGTCATCTCCGGGCTCCTCTACCTGCCGTACACCGTCGCCGTGACGCCGGCGACCTCGACATCCAACCAGACCCCGCTGCCGTCGCCGGAACCGGTGACCCGGCAGCGGGTCGTGTCCTCGGCGGGCCCGCCGGATTCGCCGATCGCGCCGCAGCGGTACACCGCGGGCAGCCCGGAGTTGTCCGGGTCGGCCGCCCACGACCACTCGCGGTCCCGATCGTTCCAGGACAGGCCCGGCACGTCGAACGTCAGCGAGGGCGAGGACCCGTCGGGCATCGCGGCCGACCACGGGCCGCAGATGCCCCAGGGGGCGCACGCGCGCACCTGGAACCGTGCGGTCGCGCCGTAGGGCTGCGCGAGCAGGTCGCGTAGCCAGCCGGACCCGGAGAAGCTCCGCGGGGCGCCGATCTGGGCTCCGCCGGCGTCCACGGCGACGATCTGCACCGTGCGCGCGTTCGTGCCGACGCTGTCGATGCGGCGGTCCCAGATGGTGTCGTTGCGCCAGTCCATCGTGGATGCGACCGAGTCCACCGGGCCGGGCGGCGGTCGCACCGTCGCCTGGGCGATGTCGGTGTGGGTGCAGGCCGCGCGGTTCCAGCCCCACACGACGAAGCCCTGCTGACCGGCGTTCCCGCCGCTGAACGCGAACGTCATGGTCGTCGTCGCGGCATCCGTGGCGATCGTCTCGGCGACGTTGCCGCCCGCGGCCGGGGGGATCAGGGAACCCGGGGCCGGCGAGGTGACCGAGCACGCCTGCGGTCCGCTCGGGAACGAATGGTCGCCGGGGACGAGCCGCTGCACGAAGTACCCGCCGATGGCGTCGCCGTTCGCGTCGAACGGCGCCCACGAGACCGTGACGGTCCCGCTGAGGTCGTCGGCCACGGCCGACACGGCGCCCGGGATCGGCGCGCCGAACGGCATCCCGTTCGCGGTCGCCTCGTTCCACACGGCGAGCGCGGGGTACGCCTGGTTGCGCGCGCTGACCGAGACCGTGGTCAGGCTGCCGTTCGGGATCGGCTGCGACTCGATGACGCACTGCGTCGCCGTGCACGCGGTCTCGGGCGAGACCTCGACCGCGACGCCCGCGACGGTCACGACGTACGACCGCACGCTGCTGCCGGGTCCGACGCGGACGGGCGACCAGGAGACCCCGAGGCGGCCGTCGAGCGGCTGGACCGCGAGGTTCGCGGGAGCGGCGGGGATGATGTCGCTCCAGACCGGGTTCGGGAGCGTCACGCCCGCCGACGGTCCGATCTGGTTCCGAGCGGTCACCCGGACGATCACGCCGTTGGACTGGCCGTTCCCGGGCGTCGAGACCGAGCAGGTCGTCGCCTGGCAGTCCGCGCCGCCGACGATGGCGCCGCCCGCCGGGTCGACCAGGTCCACCCGGTACCCGGTGATCGGCGAGTTGTTGGCGCCGCCCGCGGCGAAGGCGAGGTCGATCCGCCGGTCGTCGAAGCCGACCAGGCGCAGGTCGCCGACCGGGTCCGGGCGATCCTGCACCGAGATCACGACCGTGCCCCACGCGTACCGTTCGGCAACCCCGGTGGCGTCCGCGACCTGATAGCGCACGGTCGCGTTGACCGGCGGCGTGTCGGCCGCGGCCGTCACGATCAGGGACGACCGGTCGTCTCTCGCCTGCACGCGGAGCCCCGCGGGGAGGCTCGCGTCGTCGATCCCGCTCACGGTGACCACACGGAGGGGCCGATCCGGGAACGGGTTCCCGGCCTCGTCGTTCGCGAGCACGTCCACGACCGTGCGGTCGCCGCGCGCCGCGACCGCGAAGTCGTCCACGGGCCGCGCGATCGGCCTGGTCGACGGCACCACCCGCAGGTCGATCGACCCCTGCGTGCCGGCGACCGAGCCGTCCGAGATGGCGATGAGGATGCGCCCGGTCTCCTTGACCGGGGTGCTCTCGGCGGCGGTCACGACGAGCTTCGTCCCGGTGAGCTCAGCCGAGAACCCCCGGCTCTGCTCGACGATGCGGTACGCGAGCCTCGTCGTCGACGGGTTCGCGGTCGTCGTCAGCAGCACGAGGTCGAGGGTCTTCGACTGCCCGGGCTGGATGTCGATGACGGTCCCGTCGAACCGCGGCGGCTGGTCCTCCGCGGGGAGCACCTGGATCGGGATCACGATCGTCCCCGTGCGCGCATCGGGATCGGAGCTGTTCTGTCCGTCGGTCGCCGTGAACGACAGCGCGGCGGGCCCGAAGTAGCCGGGCGCGCTGCGGAACCGGAGGGTGTCGCCGTCGACGACGAGGTCGGACTCGTCGGAGTGGGTTGCCGTCACGCTGCCCGGATCGGCGATGCGGACGGGCTTGCCCGACGCCGCGATGACGAAGTCCTCGAGGGCGATCTCGATCTCCTCGCCCGTCTTCACCCGCAGGTCGGGGGCGTCGGTGCGCAGCTGCGGCAGCGCGTCCTCGCGGCCGGGGACCCAGACGAACGCGTACGCTGCGTTGGTCGCGTCGTCGGGGTGGCTGAACCGGACCGGGATGATCTGCCGGCGGTCCTGCACGCGGACCCGGACGCTGCCGTCCGCGAGCACCCTCGCGCCCTCGCCGTAGCCTTCGACGATCTCGACGCCGGCCTCGCCGACGGGCGCATCGGCGATGTAGAGGTTGCGGAGCACGTCGACGTCGACCGTGTCGCGATCGAGGATGTCCGTGAGCGTGAGCACCGTGTCGGCCGCCTCCGGCCGGGCGAGCGGCGCGGCCGCGCTCGTGGTCACCTGGAGGAACGCGGACGCCGTGAGTCCGCGCTCGTTGCGCACCACGTACTGGAAGCCGAAGGTGTCCTCGCGGTCCGGAAGGCGGACGAGGAGGAGGTCCCCGTCGACCTCGGCCGTCGTGTCCTCGGTGGGGGCGACGGCCTGGGCGAGCGAGAGCGCGCCGCCGTCCGGGTCGGAGTCGTTGGCGAGGACCCGGACCGCGATCGTCCGACCCGGCCGCGCGAGGACCTCGTCGGTCAGCGCGATCGGCGACGAGGCGGGCCCGCTCCGCTCCGCGATGCCGACGCGGATCACGCCGATGGCCTTCTCGCCGAGCGCGTCGACCACGGCGTAGCGGAAGGTGTCGGTGCCGGACGAGTAGGCGGTCGCCTCGTACTCGAGCCAGGTCGCGCCGCGATCCGTCACGACGCCGAGTTCCGGGCTCGTGTCGAGGCCGAGGAGCTCGACGGAGTCGCCGTCTGCGTCGACGCCCCTCAGCGGGATGTTGATCCGGACGGACTCGCCCGCCAGCGCGCGGGCGCTCACCTCCGCCGGGACGGGCGGGGCGTTCGTCTCCGGGTCGGCCGCGCGCACCGAGATCGTGACGCGCGCGGTCGCGTACTGCCCGTCGGGCGCATCGACCCGGTACTCCGCGAGGTAGTCCCCCGGCTCATCGGGTGCGAAGTAGCGCAGGCGGTCGCCGGTCGAGAACAGGAGGCCTTCCTCCGGTTCCTGCACGAGCACGGGTGCGACCTCGATCGGCTGCCCGTCCGGGTGCTCGTCGTTGCCGAGCACGTCGATGTCGATGACGTCGCCGACCCTCGCGGAGGCGCGGTCCTCGTTCGCGACCGGTGGCGCGTTCACGGCCGGCGGCTCGACCTCGATGAGGGTCACCCGCCCCTCGGCCTCCGCCACGCCGTTGCTGACGATGTACCGGAGCTCGGCCGAACCCGCCTCGAGCGGGCTCCCGAGCGTGACCCGGAGCAGCCCGTGCTCGACGATCTCGGCCTGCACGGCGACGTCCCGGGCATCGACCGTGAACCGCGTGATCACGAGCACGCCGCCGGTCGGGTCGATGTCGCCCGCGAGCACGTCCACCTCGCCCGGCTGCCCGACCCGGAGGAACGCCGTGTGCGGCACGGTGATGGGCGTCGTGTCGCGCTCGGGCGGCGCCGACACCTCGACCCGGATGAGCCCGGTCGTCGTCTGGCCGCCATCGGCGACCGAGTACTCGACCAGGTGCGTCCGCGGCACGTCGCTGGAGAAGCGGATCGTCCCGCCGTCGAAGTCGGGCAGCAGCTTCACGTCCGAGGACGTCGTGGGCACCGCGGTCAGTCGGGGGTGGCCGGATCCGCCGCGCACGTGGCGGAGCGGCTCGAGCTCGACCTCCTCGCCCGCGGTCGCGAGCACCACGAAGGGGTCCGCGACGAGCGGCGCCTCGCCGGGTGCGCGCACGTCGACGCGCAGCTCGCCTGTGCCCTCGCTCCGCCCGTCGGACACGACCAGCCCGACCGACCGGATCGAGGGCGTCCCGGTGAGCTCGTCGAACACGACGACGCCGTCGGGCGAGAACGTGACGCGGTCGGGCGCGTCGACCGATGCCGACCGCAGGTACATCGGGTCGCCGTCCGGGTCCACCCACTCGCCGAGGACGGGCACCGTGAGCCGCGCTCCCGTCTGGACCGCGGAGGTCGGGCGGCGCTGCTGCACCGGTTCGCCGTTGTCGTCGGGGCCGCGGATCGCGACCGAGACCTGGGTGGAGTCCGCGTTGCCCTGGCCGTCGGTGATGGTGTAGCCGAAGGAGACCGGATCCGTGATCGACGGGTCGAGCGTGATCTGCAGCACCTGGCGGTCGGCGACGGGCACGACGGTCACGCCCTCGGGCAGCACGCCGTCGACCGATGACACGACGAGCACGTCGGCGTTCACGTCGTAGTCGTTGAGCAGCACGGGGAGCAGGGTCGAGCGGCCCGGGCGCGCGCCGAAGTCGTCGGGCGTCGCGACGGGCGGCTGCTGGCTCCGCTCCACGGTCGGGTCGGGGTCCGCCTCCTGGCTCTCGACCGTCTGGTCGTCGCGGATCGTCGCGAGCAGGTCGTCCCAGTTGTCGATCGGTCCGTAGTCGTCGGAGGCGGCCCAGGTCCGACCGGTCGCCGGGTCGTTGAGCACGAGCACCTGCCCGTTCGCGCGGAACGCGAACGAGCCCCCGGCCGAACCGATCGAGAACCGTCGCACGTCGTCGCCGCACCGGCGCCAGGCGACGCCGTCGGTCCAGGCCTCGTGGAGGCATCCGTCGTGCACGACCGGCTGCGCGGGCGATCCGGTGCGGCCGTCCTCGAGGATGGCCGGCGCCCGCCCGTCGATCGGGACGCTGACGAGCCGTTCCGAGGTCGCGATCACCACGGCGTCGCCGGTCGAGGATGCCGCCTGGAGGACGGGGGTCGCGTCCGTTCCGAGCAGCTCGGCAACGTCGATCGTCCGGTCCGCGAGCACGAGCTCGCCGAGCTCCGAGTCGAGGATCGCCCAGTGACCGCCGACCGAGGTCAGCTGCACCGCGGCGCCCTCCTCGACCGGATGCTCGTCCCACTGTTCCGTGACCGCGGTCCGGGCGTCCACGCGGATCCGGGACACCTCGCCGGAGTGCGGGACGTAGGCGAACGCGGTGCCCGCGTCGTCGATCGACATCAGCGTGCCCGAACCGAACGAGAGCGCGGGATCGGAATCCGCGTCGAAGTCCGTGAACTGGTCGATCGGCGTGGTCCAGATGTCGCCGTCCGCGGAGATCACGACGCGGTCGTCGGCGAGGTCGAGCCGGGTGTCCTCGCCCGGCACGAAGATCGACTTGACGACCACCGCGTTCGCCGGGTCGACGATGCCCACCGCGGCGCGCGCGGTGTCGTGCACGAGCACGGTCGCGCCGCGCTGGACGATCTCGGTGCTGGTGGCCCCGGTGTCGATGAGCGAGGTGAGCTCGTGCACCGCGGTGCCGGCGCGGCCGACCGCCTCCAACCCGTCGTTGACGACCCACACGCTCCCGTCGCCGAGGTCGAGGGCCTCCTCCGCGTAGCCGCCCGAGACCACCGCGGCGGCGCCGACCGCGACCACGGCGACGACGGTCGCCGCCGCCGTCACCAGGCCGGATCGCGTCCCGTACGCGAACCGCCCGGCCATCAGCCCGTCTCCCCCACCGCGACGCAGCGCTCGGGGCTCTCGGCGCCGGTCCGGCCCGCTCGGACCACGCGGACCGTGGCGCAGGTGCGCGTGCCGGGCTCGGCCTCGAGGCGCAGGCTCGTCGCCCGCTGCGCGGGCACGTCGATGCCGTCGACGCGCACGAGGTACGCGTCCGCGTCCTCGATGCCGGGATCGATCCACGAGAACACGACGGCCGCCCCGTCCACCTCGCCGTCGACCTCCTGCACCACCGGGATGCCGCGCTCGGCCGTCAGCGTGAGGGTGACGCCGACCGCGACGAGCCCCAGGACGAGGGCCCCGGCGAGCCCCACCCCGATCGCGATGCGCCGGCGCGCCGACGAGGACTCGTCCTTCGCAGGAGCCGACGCCGAGCTCCGGGGGCCGGTCGCGACCGCCGGTGCGCCTGCCGCGGACTGCCGCCGGCGCCGCCGGTCGGGCGCGGCCGAGGAGATCGAGTACCCGCCGCTGACCTTGGTGCGGTCGTCGATGTCGAGTGCGGTCGCCTGCGCCCAGTCGTCGAGCGCGACCTCCGCCGGGGTCTGGGCGAGTCCGAGCTCCTCCTCGACGCCCTGGAGGTCGCGGATGAACTCCATCGCCGACGCGTGGCGGGCCGACGGGTTCCGGCTCATGGCCCGCGCGAGCACGGCCTCGAGGCTCGCGGGCACGTCGGCGCGACCGGTCGCGGGCAGGCGGGCCCGCTCGATCCTGCGGATGAGCGCGCCGGAGCTGTTGTCGCCGCCGACCACCTCGAACGGGCTCCGGCCGGCGAGCAGCGAGTAGACCGTCGCTCCGAGCGACCACACCTCGGTCGCGATCGTGCCCGCGGTGTCGTCGCGGACGACTTCGGGCGCGGACCACGGGATCGACAGCCCGACCGATTCGTTCGACGCGGATTCGCCGAGCGTGGCCGCGATGCCGAAGTCGGCGAGCACGGGGTGGCCGTATGCGGTCGTGAGGATGTTCGACGGCTTGATGTCGCGGTGCAGGACGCCCTCGCGGTGGGCGGTCTCGATGGCGCTGGCGATGCGCACGCCGATCGAGAGTGCCTCGCTCAGTGGGACCTGCACCGCGCGGTAGCGCTGCGCGAGCGAGGACGAGCAGTACTCCATGACGAGGTAGGGCCGGCCGTCGGCGGACACGCTCGCCTGGTGGACGGTGAGGATCGACGGATGCCCCGAGAGCTGGGCCATGAGGTTCGCCTCGGCCTGGAACATCTGGCGGACGTCGTCGTTGACGAGGTCGGCGAGCAGCACCTTCACGGCGACCAGTCGCCGCGGCATGTTCTGCTCGTAGAGGAAGACGTCGGCGAAGCCGCCCGATCCGAGCACGCGGACGAAGCCGAACCCGGGCAGGGTCGGGGGCGTCGACGGAAGTCGCCTCGTCACGATCCTCCCCTGGGCCTCGTCGGATCCGGGAACTCGGCGAGCCTCGGCAGTGCCCGGTTTCCCTCATTGTAGGGACGGCGTTCCCGAGAACACCGGGAGGGCCCCGCTTCGTGACCGGAGCGATGCAGAGCGCTCGGCTCAGTCGCGCACCACCGAGATGACGTCGAGCACCACCACGGTGACGTTGTCCCGGCCGCCGTTGCCGAGCGCGGCCTCCACCAGCGCCCGCGCAGCCCGTTCCGGCCGTGTCTCGGAGGTGAGGAAGTGCCGGAGGCCGTACGAGGTGAGTTCCTTGGTCAGCCCGTCCGAGCAGATCAGGAGGCGCATGCCGGGTTCGACCGCGATCGCGCGATAGTCGGGTGCGGGCGTCTCGTGGAAGCCGACGGCTCGCGTGATGACGTTCGAGTGCGGGTGCGTGTCGGCCTCGTCGCGCGTGATCTGGCCGGCGTCGACGAGTTCCTGGACGACCGAGTGGTCGACCGTGAGCTGTTCGAGCACGCCGCCGATGAGCCGGTACACGCGCGAATCGCCGATGTTGAACACGACCCACGCGGGTTCGCCGGAGATCTCGGTGAGCGCCACCCCGGTGACCGTGGTGCCGCTCCCCTCGTCGGTCACGCCCACGCCGCGGTCCATGTCCTGAACGGCCAGCGTGAGCGCCTGGTCGATCTCGGGCGTTCCGACGGTGGGCCGTCCGCCGTGCTCGGCGAGCCTCGTGACGACCGCGGCGCTCGCGAAGTCGCCGGCGGCGTGGCCGCCCATGCCGTCCGCGACGACGAACAGCGGTGCCTGCGCGAGGAAGCTGTCCTCGTTGATCGCCCGGCGGTTGCCGATGTCGGTCTCGGCCGCCCACGCGAGCGTGACGACCGCGCCGCCGGGAAGCTCCACCCGGTGGCGGGCGTTGCCGTTGCCGATCTGGGTCACGCGGGGGCCTGTCTGTCGCGATCGTCCTGTGGATCGATCCGGGGTGGGAGGATCTCGATGATCGTATCGCCTCCCAGCCGGAGGAGCGTCCCGGGGCTGACGACGATGGACTCGCCCGAGCGCATCCGGTAGCTCCGCACGCCGCGCCGGACCTCGACGCCGTTGGTCGACCGCAGGTCGGTCGCCACCAGTCGACGTCCCTCGGCGCGGAGTTCGAGGTGCGAGCCCGACACCGACGCCGACGCGCCGGGGATGGCGACGAGTTCGACGCCGTCCTGGCCCGCACGCGAGCCGAGCGGCTTGCGGCCGAAGACGACCCGGACCGATCGGATGTCCCGGACCGCCCCACCGTCCAGGCGATAGCGCATGACGACCCGACCCGGCGTCGGTTCGGATTCGGGTTCGTCGGCCGCATCGATCGACGGCCTCGGCCCACCCGCCACGCGCGTGTCCGCGTCGGCGAATCCCCGCCGCCGGCCGTCGAGCGCGGACGGGGACTCCCATTCGACCGAGGTCGCGCGTCCCGGCAGGCCGGTGCCCTGGAGGATCTCGGACGATCGGTCCGCGGCCGGCCGCAGGGAATGCGCTCCGACGGTCGAGACGCGCAGCGCGCCGACCTCGGCGAACTCGGCGAGTCGCCATGGATGGACCTCGCCGGCCTCGAGCCGACGGTCGCCGGATCCCGTCTCGAGGTCCACCGCGGCCGCACCGCGCACGACCAGGGTCACCTCGCCGGGATCGCCGACGGGATCGGGCCACCAGACGAGGCCGACCGCATCGCTCGGGCCGCCCGCGGGCGGCATCGACGCGACGAGGGACTCGAGGCTCGCGCGGTCGTCGTCGGCGAGGCGGACGAACGCCGCGACCGAGTCGGCGGGCGCGGGCGCCTCGAGCGCGACGACGAACCGGGCTCCGGCCACGACGTCCCACTCGGGCAGGGCCGATCCGTGCGCAACCCGGATCCGTCCCTCGACCATGGCGCCAGTCTCCCACCCGCGAGGCGTCCTCGCCACGCCGCCCGGCACGGGGTGTCGCAACGCGCCACTCGGATCGGTGAGTGTCGGTTTCCGTCGTCCAGCACACCTGAATCGACGGAATCGCTTGCACGAGGCATCCTGCACTGTCATGATCGTCGGGTGACCACCGCCGCTCGTTCCGCCCAGCGTCCCACCGCACTCGATGACGTGTCCAAGGCGATCATCGAGCAGCTGCAGGCGGACGGTCGGCGGTCCTACGCCGACATCGCCAAGGCGGTCGGGCTCTCCGAGGCCGCGGTGCGGCAGCGCGTGCAGAAGCTGACCGAGTCGGGCGTGATGCAGATCGTCGCGGTCACGGACCCGATGCAGCTCGGGTTCACGCGGCAGGCGATGCTCGGCATCCGCGCGACCGGCGACACCCGGAAGCTGGCGGAGCAGCTCGCCGAGCTCCCCGAACTCGACTACGTCGTGCTCACGGCGGGCAGCTACGACATCCTCGCCGAGGTCGTCTGCGAGAACGACGACCACCTGATGGAGCTCCTGAACGCCAGGATCCGCGCCCTGCCCGGGATCCTGTCGACCGAGACCTTCGTCTACCTCCGGCTGCAGAAGCAGTTCTACAACTGGGGCACCCGCTAGGCGCCCGACCCGAAGGGATCATCATGACCGGACATGCCGACGCCGCATCGCTGCAGCAGATGGCCAAGGACCACCTCTGGATGCACTTCTCGCGCCAGTCGACGATGGAGCAGGGCGTGCCCGTCATCGTGCGCGGCGACGGGCACCACATCTGGGACATCGAGGGCCGGCGCTACTTCGACGGCCTCTCGGGGCTCTTCGTCGTGAACGCCGGCCACGGTCGCCGCCGCCTCGCCGAGGTCGCCGCGAAGCAGGCGTCCGAGCTCGCGTTCTTCCCCATCTGGTCGTACGCGCACCCCTCGGCGATCGAACTGGCCGACCGGCTCGCCGACTACGCCCCCGGCGACCTCAACCGCGTGTTCTTCTCGACGGGCGGCGGCGAGGCGGTCGAGACCGCGTTCAAGCTCGCGAAGTACTACTGGAAGCTCCAGGGCCGCCCGACCAAGCACAAGGTCATCTCGCGGTCGGTCGCGTACCACGGCACGCCGCAGGGCGCGCTCGCGATCACCGGCATCCCGGCGATGAAGGAGATGTTCGAGCCGCTGACCCCCGGCGGGTTCCGCGTGCCCAACACGAACTTCTACCGCGCGGCCGACGTCGGCGCGCCGGCCGACGACCTCGAGGCGTTCGGCCGGTGGGCCGCGAACCGCATCGAGGAGATGATCCTGTTCGAGGGCCCGGAGACCGTCGCGGCCGTGTTCCTGGAGCCCGTGCAGAACTCGGGCGGATGCTTCCCGCCGCCGCCCGGCTACTTCCAGCGCGTGCGCGAGATCTGCGACCAGTACGACGTGCTGCTCGTCTCCGACGAGGTCATCTGCGCGTTCGGCCGCATCGGCCACATGTTCGCGTGCGACGCATACGACTACGTGCCCGACATGATCACGTGCGCGAAGGCGATGACCTCCGGCTACTCCCCCATCGGCGCGACGATCGTGTCCGAGAAGGTGTACGAGCCGTTCTCGAAGGGCAGCACGGCGTTCTACCACGGGTACACCTTCGGCGGGCACCCGGTCTCGTCGGCGGTCGCGCTCGCGAACCTCGACATCTTCGAGGAGGAGGGGCTGAACGAACGCGTCCGCGAGAACTCGCCGTTGTTCCGCGCCGAGCTCGAGAAGCTGCTCGACCTGCCGATCGTCGGCGACGTCCGCGGCGACGGCTACTTCTTCGGCATCGAGCTCGTGAAGGACAAGTCGACGCGCGAGACCTTCGACGACGACGAGTCGGAGCGGCTGCTGCGCGGCTTCCTCTCGAAGGCGCTGTACGAGGCCGGGCTGTACTGCCGTGCGGACGACCGCGGCGACCCCGTGATCCAGCTCGCGCCGCCGCTCACGATCGGTCCGAGCGAGTTCCGCGAGATCGAGCAGATCCTGCGCGGCGTGCTCACCGAAGCCACCTCGCACCTGTGACGGCGGCGCGGTCGGCGCTGCGCGCCGGAACGCTGCCCCCGGGCGACCTCCGGTCGACGAGCTACTGGTTCGACGACCTGGTCGCGAGCGGCCGGGACGACCTGCGTCCGCGCTCCGCGCTGACCTCGAACGCCTGGTTCGACGTCTGCATCGTCGGGGGCGGGCTCACGGGCCTGTGGACCGCCTACTCGCTCGTGCGCGCCGACCCGAGCCTGCGGATCGCCGTGCTCGAGCGCGAGGTCGCGGGGTTCGGGGCGTCGGGCCGGAACGGCGGATGGTGCTCGGCCCTGTTCCCGCGTTCGGCGGCCTCGCTCGAGCGCACGCACGGGCGCGATGCGGCGATCCGGATGCGCCGGGCGATGGTCGACACCGTCGACGAGGTCGGCCGGGTCGCCGAGCTCGAGGGCATCGACTGCGACTACGTCCGGGGCGGGACCCTGTTGTTCGCGCGCGACGCGGTGCAGCGCGCGGGAGCCCGGGCGGACGTCGCCGAGGCGGCCGCGCTCGGCGTCGACCGTCTCGAGCACCTCGACGAGCACGTCGTCGCGGCCAGGTTCGGCGCGTCGGGACTCGACGGTCGGCCACCCGAGGCCGTGTTCGACCCGGCGTGCGCGCGCGTCCACCCCGCCAAGCTCGTCCGCGGACTCGCCCGGGTCGTCGAGCAGGCCGGCGTCGCGCTCTTCGAGCGGACCGAGGTGCTCGACTGGACCGCCGGGCACGTCCGCTTCCGCGCGCTCGACGGATCCGGGGCATCCGGCACGGTCTCGGCACGTCACGTGATCGTGGCGACCGAGGGGTACAGTGCCGCGCTGCCTCGCGCGCGGCGGCGCATCCTGCCGCTCTACTCCCTGATGATCGCGACCGAACCGCTTCCGGCCGCGACCTGGGAGGCGATCGGCATCGAGCACGGGCAGACCTTCAGCGACTACCGGCACCTGCTGGTCTACGGCCAGCGCACGGCCGACGACCGGTTCGCGTTCGGCGGCCGGGGCGCCAGGTACCACTGGGGCAGCGCGATCCGGCCCGCGTACGACCGCGTCGACTCGGTGTTCGAGCACCTCGCCGCCACGCTGCGAGACCTGTTCCCGGCGGTCGGCGACGCACGCGTGACGCACCGCTGGGGCGGTCCGCTCGGCGTCGCCCGGGACTGGCACGCCACGGTGAGCTACAACCCGCGGACGGGTGTCGGCTTCGCGGGCGGCTACGTGGGCGACGGCCTGTCGACGACCAACCTCGCCGGCCGGACCCTCGCGGACCTCGTGCTCGGCCGCCGGACGGAGCTCACCGACCTGCCCTGGGTCAACCACCGTTCGCCGCTGTGGGAACCCGAGCCGCTCCGCTTCGCCGGCGCGAACCTCGGGTTGCTCGGGATGGGCCTGGCCGATCGGGAGGAGCGGCTCACGGGCCGGCCGTCGCTCATCGCCCGCGCGATCGGCCCCCTCACCGGTCACTGAACTCGAGGCTCGACGCGCCCGAGAACGCCCACTCCGGCAGCGCGCCGGTCCCGAGGAACCGCTGCAGCAGCCCGGCCATGGGATGCCCCGGATCGGCGTCGAACGCGCGCTCGAGCAGGGCGGCCGCCGCCGTTCCCCGCCCGAGCGTCCAGGCCAGCCACGCGGCCATGCAGGCCAGGCCGGCATGGCGTTCCTGCGGTGCGTGCGCGAGCGCCGATCGGAGGATCGCGAGCCCGCGTTCGACGCGACCGACATCCGGTCGCACCGAGGAACGGCCGAGCAGGAGCCGCGCCGACATCGGGTCGTCGCGCGCCGGATCCCTCGTGAGCGACTCGTCGAGCACCGCCTCGCCGACGAGTTCGCCGAACGCGACCTGCAGCATCATCGCGTCCCGGCAGGCCGGCAGGCCCGACAGGTGCGTGAGCCACGCCAGGAGGTTCGCATCGCGCTCCGGCGCGGCGCCCCTCCGGCCTCGGCGGCGGCGCGCGACGAGGCGCTCGACGAACCGGACCGGATCGGCGTCGTCGCCGAGCACGTGGAGCAGGTCGACGAACCGGGCGGGTCCGAGCGCGGCGGCCGCATCGGCGGTGCGATCGCGATCCGGCTCGGCGGCGCGATCCGGGTCGCGCTCGGGATCGCACGCGGGGTCGCGCGCGGCGGCGCGCTCGAGGTCGCACGCGGGATCGCACGCGGCGGCGCGCTCGTGGTCGCACGCATCCGCGAGCGCGCCGAGCACCGCCGCGACCTCGTCGGCGAGCGCGACGTCGGTCGGCGGGAGGACGGCCGCGTCGTCGACCCGGCCGCCCTCGCTCGCCTGCACCGCCGGGTCGTGCCGGGCGCCGCTGGCCGAGATGCGCGAGATCGGATGCCCCGCCGCGGGCGCCTCCGTGTCGAAGGTCGATGCCCAGCCGTCCGCCGCGACCACGAACGCGTCCCGGACGAGGAATCCGGCATCCTCGGCACGATCGACGACCATGCCGACCAGTGCGCGCGCCGCGCGCGACGGGCGCGCCTCGAACCCGCCGCCCACGTAGGCGATCGGGACGAGCGCGTCGACGCCGGGCATCCGGCACAGGGTCGCGACGACCTGGCCGGCGAGCGCATCGTGGCCGGCCCCTCGCTCGGGGAGGTCGTGCCGGACGAGGCCCGCCGTGCGGTTGCCGCGGAACGCGACGCAGACGAGCGAGCGCGTCGGGAGGTAGCCCGCGAGCGCGGGGACGAGTGCGAGGAAGTCGTGCGGCGCCTCGGCGCGGATGATCCTGGTCATGCGGCCGAGCGTGGCGCGACGCGGGCGGTGCACGGTCCCGGATCGGCCTTCGGTGGACGTCGCGCAGGAGCGGGCGCCTGTCGAGGAGGACTCGTCCACGGTCGCCGACTCCTCCTCCCCAGCCCGCGGGAATCGTGCCGTCAGCCGGTGTCCGAATCCCGCCAGCCGGTGTGGGTCGGCGCGCGTACGCTCGAAGACATGACCGACCGATACCTCATCCGGCTCGCGACCCCGATCGGGCGCATCGAGCTCGTCGGCGACGACGACGCGGTGATCGCACTCAGCATCGAACGCGAGGGCTCCCTCCCCCACGACGACCTTCCCGAGCGATCCAATGCGGTGCTCGACGCGGCGCGCGGGCAGCTCGACGAGTACTTCGCGGGCGACCGCACCGAGTTCGACGTCCCCGTCCGGCTCGCCGGCACCCCGTTCCAGGAGGCCGTCTGGGCCGAACTGCGCCGGCTGCAGTGGGGCGAGGCGACCTCCTACGGCGCGCTCGCCGCGGCCGTCGGGCGACCCGGCTCCGCCCGCGCGATCGGCGGCGCCGTCGGGGCCAACCCGATCCCGATCATCGTCGGCTGCCATCGCGTGCTCGCCTCGGACGGGCGGATCACCGGCTACTCCGGCGGCGACGGGATCCCGACCAAGCTCTGGCTGCTCGGGCACGAGCGGATCGGATTCGCTGCGTGACGGCCCCGAGCGACGAGGCGCCGGTGCGGTCGGGCGACCTCGTCCTCGGCGAGGACGGTCTCGCACGCTGCGCCTGGGGCGCATCGGACGCCGAGTACCACCGCTACCACGACGAGGAGTGGGGCACGCCTCAGCGCGATCGCGTCCGGCTGTTCGAGAAGCTCTGCCTCGAGGGGTTCCAGGCGGGACTGTCGTGGATCACGATCCTGCGCCGGAGACCCGCCTTCCGGGAGGCGTTCCACGGCTTCGTGCCCGAGCGCGTCGCGCAGATGGGCGAGGATGACGTCGTCCGACTCCTGGGCGACGAACGGATCATCCGACACCGCGGGAAGATCGAGGCCGCCATCGGCAACGCGCGCGTGACCCTGGTGCTCGAGCCGCCGCTCGAGGACCTGCTCTGGTCGTTCGCCCCGGCCCCGGCCGCGGACCGCCCTCGGCGCCTCGCCGACGTTCCCGCGGTGACCCCGGAATCGACCGCGATGAGCCGCGAACTCCGCCGACTCGGGTTCCGGTTCGTCGGACCGACCACGATGTACGCGCTGATGCAGGCCTGCGGCATGGTCGACGACCACCTCGAGGGCTGTCATCGCGCGGTATCGGCCGGATGACGCGGAAGCTGCTGCAGCTCATTCGAGCCGCGCCCGCGCGCGGCGAACTGCGGTCGGTCGTGGTGGGTCGCGCCACGACCGATCGAGTCAGGCCACGAGTTCGAGATGGAGGCTGCCGAGCGCGGCGGCCCCGGAACGCGCCGCCGGCTCGAGCCGGAAGCCCGCCTCGGCCGCCCACTCCACCAGGTCGTCGATCGTCTCGATGCCCTCGGGTCGCCCCTGGAGGACGGCGCGCGTGAACTCGCCCTTCGCGCGCTTGTTGAAGTGGTTGAGGGCGCGGCGGCGTCCGGCGGCATCCTCGGAGACGACCCGTACGAAGGCGGCATCCGCGCGATCGGGGAGCGGTCCGAGTTCGGCGTAGCCCTCGGAACGGAGGTCGACGATGACGCCCGGATGCGTCGCGAGGACCCCGGCGACCGCGTCACGCCAGACGGCGCGCAACGTGAAGTCCGGTAACCGCGAATCGTGCGACAGGCGGTAGGCGGGGATCGGGTCGAGTGCGCCGACGAGCCCGAAGAGAGCCGAGTGCACGGCCACGTGCTGCGCGGCGTACGACCGGGCCGCGTCATCGAGCGACGGCGCGTCGAGCGCGTCGTACAGCACGCCGGTGTAGCGATCCAGGGCCGCCATGGTCGGCGACGACGCGACGCACCGGTTCCGCTCGACCTCGCCCGCCTGCCGCGGTCCGAGCTTCAGGGCGCGCATGGTCGCCTCCGCATCCGCGGCCAGGGACTGCGTCGCGGCGACGACACGCGCACGAACAGGATCGAGCGACGGGAACGAGAGCCGAGCGGTGTCGAGCGGCGGATCGCCGCCGCCGTCGCGCTTGGTCTCGGAGGGCGGAAGGAGGAGGAGCACTAGTCGGCGAGGAAGGCGAGGACCGTGTCGACGTTGACGCCGAGCGGCTTCAGGCTGTCGATCGTGATCCGCGGCAGCGCCGACGAGGGACCCGTCCACGGCGCGTAGCCCTCGAGGCTCTGCTCGACCGCCCGCCACGTGATCTCGTCGAGGTGCGGAAGCCCGCGCTCGCGCTTCTCGAGCCGCTGACGATGGACCGACTCGTCCGTGCACACGACCTCGACGACGCGCAGGCGCGCCTCCGTGGCCTCGGCGAGGTCCCGCCACTGCAGGCGTGCGGCCTCGACCGCGTTCACCGCGTCCACGATGACCGTGCGGCCGGCCCGCAGCTCCTTGCGCGCGATCTCCTCGGCGACGAGGTAGGCGGCGAGGCCCGTCGGCTGGTCGGCGTCGATCCCGGCACGCAGGATCGCGGACTCGATGGGATCCACCGACACGACCGTGGCCCCGAGGCGGGCGCCGACGATCTCTCCGATCGTCGACTTGCCCGCACCCGGAAGCCCGGCCATGACGATGAGCTGCGTCACGCTCAGTTCACCGAACTGGCGATCGATCTCGAGCGGCTGTTCCCCCCGCATCAGCCCTGCCCTAGTCGAGCGCTGCGCGCGCGGCGACGACCTGGACGTTGTCGTCCTGGACCGAGAGGAAGCCGTCCTCCGCCTGTGCGGTGATCTTCTCACCACCCGCGAGGGTGACGCGCACCTGGCCGGCGGCGAGGATCGCGAGCATGGGCTCGTGACCCGGCAGGATGCCGATCTCGCCTTCGACCGTGCGCGCGATCACCATGGCGGCTTCTCCCGACCAGACCTCGCGGTCCGCCGAGACGACGCTCACGTTGAGGGCGGCCATGCTCAGCCGTTCTCCTTCTGGATCGCGGCCCACTTCTCCTCGACGTCGGAGATGCCACCGACGTTGAAGAACGCCTGCTCGGCGACGTGGTCGAAGTCACCGCGGGCGATCGCGTCGAACGACTCGATCGTCTCCTTGAGCGGAACCGTCGAGCCCTCGACGCCGGTGAACTTCTTCGCCATGTACGTGTTCTGCGAGAGGAACTGCTCGATCCGGCGCGCGCGCGACACGGTGATCTTGTCTTCCTCGGAGAGCTCGTCGACACCGAGGATCGCGATGATCTCCTGCAGTTCCTTGTTCTTCTGGAGGATCTGCTTGATCGCCGTGGCCACACGGTAGTGGTCGGCGCCCAGGTAGCGGGGGTCCATGATCCGCGAGGTCGAGGTCAGCGGGTCGATCGCCGGGTAGAGACCCTTCGAAGCGATCGCGCGAGAGAGCTCGGTGGTGGCGTCGAGGTGCGCGAACGTGGTCGCCGGCGCCGGGTCGGTGTAGTCGTCGGCGGGGACGTAGATCGCCTGCAGCGAGGTGATCGAGTGACCACGCGTCGACGTGATGCGCTCCTGGAGGACGCCCATCTCGTCGGCGAGGTTCGGCTGGTAGCCCACCGCGGACGGCATGCGGCCGAGGAGGGTCGAGACCTCCGAGCCCGCCTGCGTGAAGCGGAAGATGTTGTCGATGAAGAGGAGCACGTCCTGCTTCTGCACGTCGCGGAAGTACTCCGCCATCGTGAGGGCCGACAGGGCGACGCGCAGACGCGTCCCGGGCGGCTCGTCCATCTGGCCGAAGACGAGGGCGGTCTTGTCGAAGACGCCCGCCTCCTCCATCTCGTGGATCAGGTCGTTGCCCTCACGCGTGCGCTCGCCGACGCCGGCGAACACCGAGACACCACCGTGGTCCTGCGCGACGCGCTGGATCATCTCCTGGATGAGGACCGTCTTGCCGACGCCCGCACCACCGAACAGGCCGATCTTTCCACCCTGCACGTAGGGGGTGAGGAGGTCGATCGACTTGATGCCGGTCTCGAAGAGCTGCGTCTTCGACTCGAGCTGGTCGAAGGCCGGGGGCTTGCGGTGGATCGGCCAGCGCTCGGTGATCTCGATCGTCTCGCCCGGCTCGGCGTTCAGCACCTCGCCGATGACGTTGAAGACCTTGCCCTTGGTGACGTCGCCGACGGGCACCGAGATCGCCTCGCCGGTGTCGCGGACCTCCTGGCCGCGGACGAGGCCGTCCGTCGGCTTGAGCGCGATCGCGCGGACCAGGTCGTCGCCGAGGTGCTGGGCGACCTCGAGCGTCAGGACGGTGGTCGCCTCGCCGATCGTGATCTCGGTCTGGAGAGCGTTGTAGATCTCGGGGATCGAGTCGTGCGGGAACTCGATGTCGACGACGGGGCCCGTGACTCGGGCGATGCGGCCGACGCCGGCGGTCGACTCGGCGACCGGCGCGGTTGCGGTGTCAGTCATTCGTCTCTCTCTTTTCTGGATTACTTCTTGGCGACGAGCGCGTCGGCGCCGCCCACGATCTCGGAGATCTGCTGCGTGATCTCGGCCTGGCGTGCGTTGTTCGCCAGGCGGGTGTAGTCGGTGATGAGCTTGTCGGCGTTGTCGCTCGCCGACTTCATCGCCTTCTGCGTCGCCGCGTGCTTCGCGGCGGCGGACTGCAGCAGCGCGTTGAAGATGCGGCTCTCGACGTAGACGGGCAGGAGCGCGTCGAGGACGGTCTCGACGTCGGGCTCGAACTCGTACAGCGGCTGGACGGTGCCGTCCGGCTCCTCCATGCCCTCGACGACCGCGAGCGGCAGGAGGCGCACGACCGACGGGGTCTGCGTCATCATGCTGATGAAGCGGTTGTAGACGACGTGGATCTCGTCGACGCCGCCGTCGGCCGCGTCACGGAGGAAGGACTCGAGCACCGCGTCGGCGATCTCCTTCGCGAGCTCGAACTCCGGGTTCTCCGAGCTGCCGGTCCACTGGCGCTCCGAGGAGCGGCGGCGGAACTGGAAGTAGCCCACCGCCTTGCGCCCGACGAGGAAGTACACGACCTCCTTGCCCTGCGAGCGGAGCAGCTCCGAGAGCTGCTCCGCCTCGCGCAGCACCTGCGAGTTGAACGCGCCTGCAAGTCCGCGATCCGACGTGAGGATCACGACGGCCGCGCGCTCGATCCGCTCCGGCTCGGTCGTCAGCACGTGGTCGACGTTCGAATACGTCGCCACGGCCGAGACGGCGCGCGTGATCGCCTGCGAGTACGGCGTCGACGCGGTCACCCGTGCCTGCGCCTTCTGGATGCGCGAGGCGGCGATGAGCTCCATCGCCTTGGTGATCTTCTTCGTCGTCTGGGCAGACTTGATCTTCTGCCGGTAGACCCGAAGTTGCGCTCCCATGTCTCTCCTGTATCCCTGGTGTCAGACGTCCGGTCCGGTCCGCGTCAGCGGCGGGCCTTGACGATCTGCTCCTGGTTGACGTCCTCTGCGGCGATGGCCTCGAACTCCTCGCGTCCGACCGAGGCGAGCGGCTTGCCCTCACCGGTCTGGAACTCCTGCTTGAAGCCGTCGACGGCGGCCTCGAGCTTGGCGATGGTCTCGTCCTCGAGCTTGTTGGTCTCGCGGAGGACGTCGAGGATGTCGGTGTTGCGACCGACGTAGTCGAGGAGCTCGCGCTCGAAGCGCAGGATGTCCTCGACGGGGACCTCGTCCAGCTTGCCGCGCGTGCCGGTCCAGATCGAGACGACCTGCTCCTCGACGGGGTACGGCGAGTACTGCGGCTGCTTGAGGAGCTCGGTCAGCCGCGCGCCGCGCGCCAGCTGGCGACGGCTCGCGGCGTCGAGGTCGCTCGCGAACATCGCGAAGGCCTCGAGCGAGCGGTACTGCGCGAGCTCGAGCTTCAGCGTGCCGGAGACCGACTTGATCGACTTGACCTGCGCGTCGCCGCCGACTCGCGACACCGAGATGCCGACGTCGACCGCCGGGCGCTGGTTCGCGTTGAACAGGTCGGACTGGAGGAAGATCTGGCCGTCGGTGATCGAGATCACGTTGGTCGGGATGTACGCCGAGACGTCGTTCGCCTTGGTCTCGATGATCGGCAGGCCGGTCATCGAGCCCGCGCCGAGCTCGTCGCTCAGCTTCGCGCAACGCTCCAGGAGCCGCGAGTGCAGGTAGAAGACGTCGCCCGGGTAGGCCTCGCGGCCCGGCGGGCGGCGCAGCAGCAGCGACACGGCGCGGTAGGCCTCGGCCTGCTTCGACAGGTCGTCGAAGATGATCAGGACGTGCTTCGAGTCGTACATCCAGTGCTGGCCGATGGCCGAGCCCGTGTACGGCGCGAGGTACTTGAAGCCGGCCGGGTCGGAGGCCGGGGCCGCGACGATGGTGGTGTACTCCATCGCGCCGGCGTCCTCGAGGGCGCCCTTCACCGAGGCGATGGTCGAGCCCTTCTGGCCGATCGCGACGTAGATGCAGCGGACCTGCTTGTTCGGGTCGCCCGACTCCCAGTTCGCCTTCTGGTTGATGATCGTGTCGATCGCGATCGCGGTCTTGCCGGTCTGGCGGTCGCCGATGATGAGCTGGCGCTGGCCGCGGCCGACCGGGATCATCGCGTCGATGGCCTTGATGCCGGTCTGGAGCGGCTCGTGCACCGACTTGCGCTGCATGACGCCGGGCGCCTGGAGCTCGAGCGCACGGCGGCCCTCGATGCCGGTGATCTCGCCGAGGCCGTCGATCGGGTTGCCGAGCGGGTCGACGACACGGCCGAGGTATCCCTCGCCGACGGGGACGGAGAGGACTTCGCCCGTGCGGGTGACCTCCATGCCCTCCTCGATGCCGGTGAACTCGCCGAGCACGACGACGCCGATCTCGTTCTCGTCGAGGTTCAGCGCCAGGCCGAGCGTGCCGTCCGCGAAGCGGATGAGCTCGTTCGCCATGACGGACGGGAGGCCGCCGACGTGGGCGATGCCGTCTGCAGCGTCGAGGACGTATCCGACCTCGGTCTTCTGGGCCGCGCCGGGCTCGTAGGCCTGGGCGAACTCCGTGAGAGCCGAACGGATCTCATCGGGGCTGATGGAGAGTTCTGCCATTGTCTTTCCCTTTTTTCTGTACCGCTTGTACAGCTACTGGTGTGTCGCGGCGCAGGACGCCGGTCGTTGTCGTCCGGCGTCAGCCGGCAAGCTGCTGCCTCAGCTGGCTGAGGCGCGAGGCGACGCTGCCGTCGATGACGTCGTCGCCGATCTGCACGCGAACCCCGCCGACGACGGCGGGATCGACGATGGTGTCGAATCGGATGCGCCGACCGGCCTGGGCCGACAGGCTGTCGCCGAGTCGGGCGAGCTGCGTCGACGAGAGCGGCACCGCGGAGGTGACCGTCGCGACGTCGAACCCGCGCTCGTCGGCGACGATCGCAGCCGCGTGACGGAGCATCTGCCCGATGCGGCGGCCGCGCGGGCTGAGCACGAGGTGGCGGACGATCGCGACGGTCGCCGCGCTCGCCTTGCCGTCGAGCAGCTGCTCGACGAGCTTCGCCTTCGCGCCGACCGGCCCGAGCTTGGAGCCGAGCGCGAGCTCGAGCTCCGCGTCGGTGGCGACGGTGCGCTCGAAGGCGAACAGCTCGGCGTCGACCTCCACGTCACCGGCGGCCAGCGTCGCGGCCCGGATGCCGAGCTCCTCGACGCCCGCGAGGAAGTCGGAGGTGCTCGACCACCGGTTGGTCGCCGCCGCCGCGAGCAGGGTCACGGCCTCGGCCGCGATCCTGCCGCCGAACACGGTCTCGACCAGCACCAGCTTCTGCGGGGCATCCACCTCGACGTCCGTCAGCGCGGAACGCAGCTGCGACGTGGCGGCGATGACGCGGTCCGCGGCGAGGAGGTCCTCAGCGACCGGCAGCGAGGCACGGCCGAGGGACGCGAGCTGCGCCCGGGCACCGGCCAGGGCCTCTCTCGTTGCGCTACCCATCGGTTACTTCTTCCCTCCGGCGGGGGCCTCGGCCTCGAGGTCGGCCAGGAATCGGTCGATCACTGCCTGGGCCTTGGCGTCCTCGCTGAGCGATTCGCCGACGACGCCCGACGCGAGGTCGATCGCGATGGTGCCGACCTCGGTCCGCAGCGACGTGTAGGCCGCCTGGCGCTCGGCCTCGATCTGGGCCTGGGCGGTCGCGGTGACGCGCGCGGCATCGGCCTGCGCCTGCTCGCGGGCGTCGGCGACGATGCGCTTGCCGTCCTCGCGGGCGGTGTCGCGGATGTTCGCGGCCTCGGTGCGGGCGCCGGCGAGCTGCGAGGTGTACTCCTCGAGCGCCTGCTCCGCCTTGCGCTGGGCCTCGTCCGCCTTCGCGATGTTGCCCTCGATCGCCTCGGCACGCTCGTCGAGCATCTTCTGGACGCGCGGGAGCACGTAGATCCAGAAGAAGACGAGGATGATGACGAAGCAGACCGTGGACCATACGAGGTCGTACGTCTCAGGCAGGATCGGGTTGGGCGTCGCCTCGTGACCTTCCTCCGCAGCCCTCAGTACTGCATGAAGCACGTTGGCCTCCTCAGGTGCGTGGGACGGATCAGACGAAGATGAAGTAGGTGGCGATGCCGATGAAGGCGAGCGCCTCGGTGAAGGCGATACCGATCCACATCAGGGTCTGCAGGCGGCCGGCGAGCTCGGGCTGGCGAGCGACGCCCTCGATCGTCTTGCCGACGACGATGCCGACGCCGATGGCCGGGCCGATCGCCGCGAGGCCGTAGCCGACCGTCGCGATGTTGCCGTTGATCTCAGCGAGAACGGTGGTTGCGTCCACGTTGGGGTTTCCTTTCCTGGGGTTGGATTCGGGCGGGATGCCCGGGCTCAGTGCTCCTCGGCGACCGCGAGCTGGATGTAGACAGCGGTCAGGAGCGCGAAGACGTACGCCTGGAGGACGGCGACGAGGATCTCGAACAGGGTGAAGACGAAGCCCATCGCCAGCGAACCGACGCCGAGGATCGACCACCACCCGCCCATGGTGAAGAGGAAGAACGACGTCGCCGAGAAGAACAGGACGAGCAGCAGGTGCCCGACGATCATGTTCATCAGGAGTCGGAGGGTGAGCGTCACCGGCCGGATCACGAAGGTCGAGATGAGCTCGATCGGGGTGACGATCAGGTAGACCGGGAGCGGGACGCCGGGCGGGAAGAGCGCGTTCTTGAAGAAGTTCGCCGGGCTCTTCTTGATGCCCGCGTAGATGAAGGTGACGTACGACACGATCGCGAGCACGAGGGGCACGCCCACGACCGAGGTGCCGGCGATGTTCAGGCCGGGGATGATGCCGGTGATGTTCATGAACAGCACCATGAAGAAGATCGTCGTGAGGATCGGCAGGAATCGCTTGCCGTCCTTCTTGCCCAGGAGGTCCTCGGCGATGTTCACGCGGACGACGTCGAGGCCCATCTCGACCAGGCTCTGGAAGCGGCCGGGCACGACGCGCATGCGGCGCGTGCCGAGCCAGAAGACGAGGAGGAGGGCGATGACCGCGACGAAGCGGACCAGCATGATCCGGTTGATCTCGAAGGCCGTGCCCTCGAACAGGAGCGGGCCGGGGAAGAACTCTTCGAGCGAAGGCCCGTGGAACTCACCGTCGTCGGTTGCAGTCGGAACCAGCAGGTTCAGAGCGTGTGCTAGCAGCGCTGTCTCCTGTTTCGGGGCGTGGAGCTCGGCTCTCGCGTCGTCGAATATCGGGATGTTCCCATGCGGCACCGGCACGGCACAGTGCACCGCGGAAACCGAAGGGGATCACGAGTACTGTAGCAAGACTTCTACCGCCGGACGAATCCGACGGCGCGCCTCAGTCGTCCTCGGGCGCGGGCGGAAGCGTGACGTCGCTGGCGTAGGGCAGGCGGGCCCGCGCGACGACGAGGACATCCACGAGCAGCGAGGCGATCACGCCCGCCACGATGCTGAGGAACAGCACGGTCGGGTTCAGCCACGGAGCATCCCGGAGCACGACGACGAGCACGATGAAGAGGATGAACTTCACGAGCCAGCCGCCGAGCACGATCCCGAAGAACACGCCGACGAACGCGTCGCTGTTCGCGTAGCGGTTGGCGACGAGGATGCTCGCGGCCGTGATCCCCATGAACACGACGGCCATCACGGTGCCGAGGATCGCGCTCACGAGGCCCTCGGTGCCGGCGAAGACGTAACCGAGCACGGCGCCGACGACGAGGATCACGCCGGCCAGCAGCGCGCCCCAGCGGAGCGCCCGCTTCAGGATCGGGTTCGACGTCGGCGTGCGGTCGGCGGGCTGCGGGTCGGTGGGGGTCATCGGGCTCCAGTGCTGGGTTCGTGCGCGGGCTCGCCGCGCGTCGCGGCATCCGCCGCTCCGGGGGCCGGTTGCTCCGCGATCGGCTGGGTGTCGGCGGCCGCGGCGGCAAGGCGACGGCGACGGCCGAGCGGGGCGAGGGTGACCGCGGTGCAGACGAGGAACCCGACGCCCATGAGCGCGAACGCCCAGAACGCGTCGATCCCGAAGTAGACCGGGAACACGTACGTCAGGAGGCATCCGACCGCGATCACCGCGGTCCAGCCGTACAGGATGAGCACCGCGTGCAGGTGCGAGTGCCCCATGTCCAGGAGCCGGTGGTGCAGGTGCTTGCGGTCGGCCGAGAACGGCGACTTGCCGGCGTTCAGTCGTCGCACGACCGCGAGGCCGAAGTCGAGCAGCGGGATCACGAGGACCGCGAACGGCAGGATGATCGGCATGAACGCGGCGAACAGCTGGTCGAAGCCGACCGCGCCGGGGTTGATCTGGCCGGTCACCGCGATCGCGGACGTCGCCATCAGGAGGCCGACGAGCAGCGCCCCCGCGTCGCCCATGAAGAGCTTCGCCGGATGCCAGTTCAACGGCAGGAAGCCCGCCAGCGCGCCGATCAGGACCACCGCGATGAGCGACGCGAGGTTGAAGTAGTTGAACGGCGACGTCTGCTGCACGAGCAGGTAGGAGTAGATGAAGAACACGCCGTTGGCGATGAGCGCGACCCCGGCGACCAGGCCGTCGAGCCCGTCGATGAAGTTCACGGCGTTCATCACGAGCACGATCGTGAAGACCGTGATGGTCGCGCTCATCCACGACGAGCCCACCGCTATGCCGCCGATCGGGAGCGACACGATCGACACGCCCTGCCAGGCGACGAGGCCCGCCGCGATGAACTGGCCCGCGAGCTTGGTCATCCAGTCGAGGTCCCAGATGTCGTCGGCGACGCCGATCAGGACGATGAGGAGCGCGGCGCCGAGGATCGAGAGGATCTGCGCCGGGTTCTCGAAGATGATCGCGACGTTCGAGAACCGGGTCGGGCCGAGCTCGGACACGAACGCGGCCGCGCCGAACCCGACGAGGATGCCGACGAACATCGCGACCCCGCCGAGCCTCGGCGTCGGGCGCGTGTGCACGTCGCGCTCGCGGATCTTCGGGTACAGCCGGTACTTGAGGCTCAGCTTCCAGACCAGGAGCGAGCCGGCGAACGTGACGACGGCCGTGAGCAGTGCGAGCGCGAGGAACAGGGTCATGAGGCGGCGGCGTCCGTCCCGTCGTCGATCGAGGAGGATGCCCCGGTCGAAGCGGCATCCGGATCATCCGCGGCATCCGGATCGTCCGGAGGATCCGGCACCGCCGCCGCCGGCGCCTCGAACGCGTCGGCGCCCACGACCCGCTCGAGCTCGGCCCGGGTGATCACGCCCGCGCGGACGATGCGCAGGCGGCCGCCCGACGAGAGGCCGGTCGCGTCGACGATCGTCGACGACGTGTCGCCCGGGCGCTCCCCCACGGCGTCGTAGTCCGCGCCGGCGGCGCCGCCGTCGAGGTAGACCGCGACCGAGTCGCCGAGCATGTCCCGGGCACCGTCGGCGGTCGTGGCCGCGGGCTGCCCGGACAGGTTCGCCGACGAGACCGCGAGCGGACCGGTCTCGCTGAGCAGTTCGAGGGCGATGCGGTGGTCCGGCATCCGGAGCGCGACCGTGCCGCGCGTCTCGCCGAGGTCCCACTGCAGCGACGGCTGCGCGGGCACGATGACGGTGAGCCCGCCGGGCCAGAACTCGGCGACGAGGTCGCGGACGTGGTCGTGCACCTCCGCGGCCAGCGCGTGCAGCGTCGGGACGCCCGGCACGAGCACGGGCGGCGGCGAGGTGCGGCCGCGGCCCTTGGCATCGAGGAGCCGCTGCACCGCGGCGGCGTCGAAGGCGTTCGCGGCGAGCCCGTAGACGGTGTCGGTCGGGATCACCACGAGCTCACCGCGTCCGATCGCGCCACGCGCGAGCCGCATTCCGGTGAGGAGCTGGGCGTCGACCGAACAGTCGAAGATCTCACTCATGACCGCTCGATCATAGTGCACGGCGCCGGGCGCCCACGGTTCATCCGGGGCGCCCGGCGGCCGTCAGCGCCGGCCGGCCTTGCGGCGGTAGAGCCAGGTCCCCCACGTCATCGCTACCGCGATGATGAGCGTGCACCACCCGAGCGCGAGCCAGCCCGAGTCGCCCATCGGGGTGCCCATCAGCAGGCTCCGGATCGCCTCGATGATGGGCGTGATCGGCTGGTGCTCGGCGATCCACCGCAGCCAGTCGGGCAGCGTGTCGACCGGCACGAACGCGCTCGAGAGGTACGGCAGGAACAGCAGGATGAACCCGTAGGCGCTCGCGGCCTCGGGGCTGTGCGCCGCGAGCCCGATCGCCGCGAAGAGCGCCGTGATCGCGAGGATGTACAGCGCGATGAGCCCGATCGCGCCGACCCACTCGAGCGGGTCCGCGGTCGGGCGGAACCCCACGAGGAGCGCGACGGCGATGACGACGGCGGTGGCCATCAGGTTGCGCAGGACGCTCGCGATGACGTGCCCGGTGAGCACCGCGCTCGCGCGGAGCGGCATGGTGCGGAACCGGTCGATGATGCCGGTCGTCATGTCGCGCGCCACGTACGTCGCCGTCGAGCTCGCGCCGAAGCCCGCGCAGAGCAGGATGATCCCGGGCACGACGTAGTCGACGTACCCGCCGCTCGGGTCGAGCGCGCCGCCGAACACGAACGTGAACAGCAGCATGAGCATGGTCGGCAGGAGGACCGCCATGAGCAGGGCCTCGGCGTCGCGCAGCGAGTGCGTGATGCTGCGGCGGATGAAGACGGCCTCGGGCACGAGGCCGCTCGGCCGGCGGCGGACCGAGACGGGGCCGGTCGCGCGTGCGGTCGGCGGCGTGGGTGCGGCGGGTGCGACTGCGGTGGTCATGGTCAGCCCTTCGTCGTGACGAGGTCGCGGTCGGATGGTTCGGCGGTCGCCGCGGGCGCGGCGCCGCCGGTGATGGACAGGAACACGTCGTCGAGGCTCGGGCGGCGCAGCACCACGCGCGCGTCGGTTGCGGCGGATGCCTCGAGCCGGTCGAGCTCGTCGACGGCCGCGCGCAGGCCGTGCACGGTGCCGTCCGTGGGCCGCTCGGCGAGCAGCTCGTCGTCGGGGCCGCGGAGTTCGACGACCTCGCCGCCGACGCGCGCCTTGAGCTCCTCCGACGTGCCCTCGGCGGCGACCCGGCCGTCGTCGAGCACGGCGATGCGCGAGGCGAGCTGGTCGGCCTCCTCGAGGTACTGGGTGGTGAGGAAGACGGTCGCCCCGGCGTCGGAGACCTCGCGGATGATCCGCCAGAGCTCCTGGCGGCTCCGGGTGTCCAGCCCCGTGGTGGGTTCGTCGAGGAACACCACGTCGGTCGGCACGACGAGGCTGAGCGCCAGGTCGAGCCGCCGGCGCATGCCGCCCGAGTACGTGGCGACGCGGCGGTCGGCCGCCTCGGCGAGGTCGAAGCGGTCGAGCAGGTCGGCCGAGCGGGCCCTGGCCGCTCGCGCGCCGAGCCCCGACAGCCGTGCGAGCATCACGAGGTTCTCGCGGCCCGTGAGCACCTCGTCGACGGCCGCGGCCTGGCCCGTGAGGCTGATCCGCGCACGAACGGCGTCGGCCTCGCGCACGACGTCGTGCCCCGCGACGAGGGCACGACCGCCGTCCGGGCGGACGAGGGTCGTCAGGATGTTGATGGTGGTCGACTTGCCCGCCCCGTTCGGGCCGAGCAGGGCGAAGACCGAGCCGGCGGCGACCCGCAGGTCGACGCCGCGGAGCACCTCCTGCCGGCCGAAGCGCCGGGTGAGGCCCTCGGCCTCGATCGCGAGCGACATGGATCGCCCTCCCTTTCGTCTATCGCATACACTGTGTATGCCGTCAACAGCTGTTTAACTAATACACAGTTCTAGACTGGGACGCAAGCACCCGCCGAGGAACGGATCCGGATGACCGCCGACAGCCCCGCCGAACCCGAACTCCCCCGCGGCGTCGCGCTCGCCTGGGGCGTGGTCGTCAACCCGCAGCGCGGGCCGAAGCGCGAGCTGAGCATCGAGCGGATCGTCGAGGCCGCGGTCGGGATCGCCGACGCCGAGGGCCTCGGCGCGGTGTCGATGAGCCGGGTCGCGCAGTCGCTCGGCTACACGACGATGTCGCTCTACCGCTACATCACGGGCAAGGACGACCTCGTCCTGCTCATGCAGGAGGCCGCGAGCGTCCTGCCGATCCCGGACTCCGGCATCGAGCGCGACTGGCGCACCGGGCTCACCGCGTGGGTCGCCGCCGTCCGCGGCGCGTACGCGGAGCATCCCTGGCTCGTCGACATCCCCGTCTCCGGCGCGCCCGTCACGCCCAACGCCCTCGCGATCGTCGACTGGTTCCTCCGCGAGGCGAGGGACCTCCCCCTCACCGACGGCGAGAAGATCTCGACGCTCCTCCTGCTCACGAGCTACATCCGTGCGACCGGCGCCCAGGAGCGCGACATCGCCGCCGCCGCCGGGAGCGACGCCGACGGCGCGCAGCAGCCCGGAGCGGGCGCGTTCGCCGCGCTCGCCGAACTCGTCACGCCCGAGCGGTTCCCCGACCTCGCGCCCGTGTTCCTCGGCGGGGACTACCTCGCCGACGGCGAGCCCGACACCGCGGACGACACCGTCTTCGGCATCGAGCGCATCCTCGACGGCATCGAGTACCACGTCGCCCGCCTGGCCGACGGCCGTCCGACGCCCGCCCCCCTCGTCCCGCCCCCCTCGCTCGCCCTCCCCCGGGATCGCGCCGTGCGCGAGGCGGCGAAGGCGAGACGCGAGGCCGAGAAGGCGCTCCGCGAGGCGCAGAAGCGCGAGCGCGAGGCCGTCAAGCGCGCGCTCGAGAAGGATCGCGAGGACCGCCGACGCGCCGACGAGCGCGGGGCGCGCGACGCGGAACGGGCCGCGCGCGACGCCGAACGTCAGGCGGAGCGGGCCGGTCGGGGCTGACCCGCGGCGGCCGCACGGGGGCGGCCCGTGCGGGCGACCGGTCAGCGCACTGCGGTCGTCGCGCGATCCCGCAGCGTGAGGTCCCGATGGTGCGCGACCGCACGCCAGCCGTCGGCGCGGAGGAGCGCCGCCACCGCGGCGGACTGGTGCTCGGCGTGCTCGATCACGAGCACCCCGCCGGGATGGCACAGCGCCGCCGCCCGACGCGACAGCACCCGGATCACGTCGAGCCCGTCCTCGCCGCCGTACAGCGCGACCGCCGGGTCGAACCGGTGCACCTCGGGATCCGCGGGCACCGCCGCGGCCGGGACGTAGGGCGGATTCGAGACCACGACCGCGACCCGCCCGTCCAGCTCGGGCAGCGCGTCCGCGAGGTCGCCGTCGACGAGTCGCAGGTTCGGGGCATCCGCCTCGCCCGCGTTCCGCCGCGCCCAGGCCATCGCATCGGGCGACAGCTCGACGCCCCAGACCAGCGCGTGCGGCACCTCGGTCGCGAGCGCGATCGCGATCGCGCCGCTCCCGGTGCCGAGGTCGACCGCGATCGGCGACGGATCGGGCACCGCGCGCAGCGCGTCGATCGCGAGCTGCGCGACGAGCTCGGTCTCCGGGCGCGGCACCAGCACGCCAGGGCCGACCGCGAGCTCGAGCGAGCGGAACGGCGCGCGACCGGTCACGTGCTGCAGCGGCTCGCGCGCGGCGCGGCGCGCGACGAGCGCATCGAGTGCGGATGCCTCGGCCGGCGAGAGCACCCCGCCCACGATCGCCCGCGCCTGCACGCCGCCGCGGCTGAGCCCCGCGACGTGGCCGACGAGCAGCTCTGCGTCGACCTCGGGATCGGGGACACCGGCCGCGCGCAGCCGGTCCGCCGCTGCACGCAGCGCGTCGCGCACGGGCGTGCCCGGGGCATCCGTCGAATCCTGCGCCTCCACGAAATGGAATGTAACGCACTGGCCGCACACGATCGGCCATCCGTACGCTTGGGGGGCATCCCGCACGCTCCGACCCGAGAGGGGTCCCCCACATGGCGAAGGTCTACGACGACATCACCCAGGCGTTCGGCAACACGCCGCTCGTCCGACTCAACCGCATCACCGACGGCGCCGAGGCCACGGTGCTCGCGAAGCTCGAGTTCTACAACTTCAGCGCGAGCGTGAAGGACCGTCTCGGCGTCGGCATCGTCGACGCCGCCGAGGCGTCCGGCGAGCTCCAGCCCGGCGGCACCATCGTCGAGGGCACGAGCGGCAACACCGGCATCGCGCTCGCGGCGATCGGCGCCGCGCGCGGCTACAAGGTCATCCTCGCGATGCCCGAGACCATGTCGAAGGAGCGCCGCGCGCTCCTCAAGGCCTACGGCGCCGAGCTCGTGCTCACGCCCGGCTCGGAGGGCATGAAGGGCGCGGTCGCCAAGGCCGAGCAGATCGCGGCCGAGACGCCCGGCGCGATCCTGGCCCGCCAGTTCGAGAACGAGGCCAACGTCGAGATCCACCGCCGCACCACGGCGGAGGAGGTCTGGGCGGACACCGACGGCGGCGTCGACATCTTCGTCGCCGGCATCGGCACGGGCGGCACGCTCACCGGCACCGGCCAGGTGCTGAAGGCCCGCAAGCCCGGCGTCCAGATCGTCGGCGTCGAGCCGCTCGAGTCGCCGATCCTCACCGGCGGCGCGCCCGGCCCGCACAAGATCCAGGGCATCGGCGCGAACTTCGTGCCCGCGATCCTGGACCGCGAGGTCTACGACGAGATCATCGACGTGAACATCGACCAGGCCGTCGCGACCGCACGCCTGCTCGGCACCGAGGAGGGCATCCTCGGCGGCATCTCGTCGGGCGCGACGGTGTACGCGGCGCTCGAGCTCGCCAAGCGCCCCGAGAACGCCGGCAAGACCATCGTGGTCATCGTCGCGAGCTACGGCGAGCGGTACCTGTCCACGGTCCTGTACGAGGGTCTGCTTGACTGATCGGGTGCCGATCCTCACCCGCCTGAAGGAAGACCTCGCGACCGCCCGTGCGCACGATCCCGCCGCACGGAGCAGTCTCGAGGTCTTCCTCGCGTATTCCGGGCTCCACGCCATCTGGACCTCCCGGCTCACCCACCGCCTCTGGAACGCCGGCCTGCGGCTCCCCGCGCGGCTGCTGTCGCAGTTCGCCCGGTTCCTGACCGGCATCGAGATCCACCCCGGCGCGACGATCGGGCGGCGGTTCTTCATCGACCACGGCATGGGCGTCGTGATCGGCGAGACCGCGATCGTCGGCGACGACGTGATGCTCTACCACGGCGTCACGCTCGGCGGGAAGGCGCCGCGCAACACGCCGCCCGGGACGAAGCGGCACCCCACCCTCGAGGACGGCGTGACGGTCGGGGCCGGCGCGAAGATCCTGGGCGACATCACGATCGGCGCCTGGAGCGCCGTCGGCGCGAACGCCGTCGTCACCAAGTCCGCTCCGGCGCACTCGCTGGTGGTCGGCGTGCCCGCGACCGTGCGGCCGCTCTCGAACGCGACGGCCGACGCCGCGCGCGGCGTGCACGACTGGCACTGGGTGATCTGACGCGGCGGCGGCTCCGGCTCGGCGTACCCCGCGCGCGCATCGCGCCCGCATCCGCGCGCGGATCCGCGCCCGCGCCGGCGTTTGCGCCAGTTCGCGCGCGTTGCGCCACGCGTGCCGGCGCTACGCGCACGAGGTGGCGCAACGCTGGCTCGCATCGGCCCGGTCAGCGACGCTCGGCCCGGTCAGCGACGCATCGGGATGCCTGCGGCGGCGAGGATGGCGCGGAAGGCCGCGGGGCGCCACGCGTCGTCCCACCCCCAGCGCACGCAGCGCCACCCGGTCACGGCGCGGATCTCGTCCTCCCGGCGCTTTTCGGCGAGGAGCACCTCGCGCGGGTCGCCCGACGAGCCGGCGCCGGCGTACTTCCCGCGTCCGTCCGCCTCACCCCAGACCCCGAGCTCCGGCCAGGCGAAGTCGAGGAACACGGTCGACCCGAGCCGCGGCAGCGAGACCGACTCCTGCAGGCGTGGCGGCGGCGCGCCGAACTCGTCCAGCCTCGCCCGGCTGACCGTCTCGAGCGGCGTCTCGGCGCAGGTCACGGCCCGTTCGATCATGGCAGCCGCCGGCCGGCTGGACGGGAACGGCAGCCGCTCCAGGTACGCCCGCGCGAGCGATTCCGGCGTGCACCGGGGCGCACGGGCACCGAATCGCGGGACCAGGAGCGCGGCGTCGGCCATCACGAGGGCCGTGAGGTGGGGCATCCGCCTCGCCACCTCGATCAGGGATTCCTCGACCGTCGTGAGCCTGAGCCCGTCGACCTCGTCGACCGTCTCGGTGCCGCGACGGCCGAGCTCGACGACGCCGTTCCGACGGCGCCCGGAGGCGGTCCCGGACAGGACGAAGATCTCCTCGGGGACCCGGCCGACGACGGGGAGCCCGTGCAGCACGGCTGCCGTGACGCCCGCGAAGACCGGATCGCGTCGCTGGGCGGCGACGGCGCGGGCTCGTTCCGCGTGCCGCGCGACGGGCGCCAGCCCGGAGAAGGCCGAGCGATCGGCGTAGACGCCCCGGCGCAGGCGCACGAGCTCCCCCGCCGCGTGCGCCGACCGCAACGGCGCCGACTGCCCGCGCGCTCGCGCGACGTCCGCCCGCACGAATCCGTGGCGGTCGGCGGGAAGCTCGGGGCGCGGCATCCGACCAGCCTGGAGGGTTCGCGGGCGCTCACGGCCGCGCCCGCCCGACCGGTGGGCACGCAGGCGCGCCTACCTGCCTGGGAAGGAGGGCTCACCCGGCCTCGCTGCGCCGGTTCGCGTGCGTTGCGCCACGCGGGGTGGCGCAACGCACGCGAAGTGGCGCAACGCGGGACGCCCGCAGGCGTCGCGCGCCCGCGCCCGCGCGCGGCGCGCCTACGCCTCGTCGCCGGCCAGCTGCGCTTCCTCGTCCATGCGGATCGCCGACTCGATGATCGGGTCGAGCGCGCCGTTCATGACGGCGTCGAGGTTGTACGCCTTGTACCCGGTCCGGTGATCCGCGATGCGGTTCTCCGGGAAGTTGTACGTGCGGATCCGCTCGGAGCGGTCCATCGAGCGGATCTGCGACTTCCGCGCATCGGATGCCGCGGCGTCGAGCTCCTCCTGCTGGCGCGCGAGGATGCGCGCGCGGAGCACGCGCATCGCCGCCTCGCGGTTCTGCAGCTGCGACTTCTCGTTCTGCATCGACACCACGATGCCCGTCGGCACGTGCGTGATGCGGACGGCCGAGTCGGTCGTGTTGACGGACTGCCCGCCGGGGCCGCTCGAGCGGTAGACGTCGATCTTGAGGTCGTTCTGGTTGATCTCGACCTCCTCGGGCTCGTCCACCTCGGGGAAGACGAGCACGCCCGTGGTCGACGTGTGGATGCGGCCCTGCGTCTCGGTGACCGGCACGCGCTGCACGCGGTGCACGCCGCCCTCGTACTTCAGGTGCGCCCACACGCCCTGCGACGGATCCGTCGCGTTCGACTTGATCGCCACCTGGACGTTCTTGTAGCCGCCGAGGTCGCTCTCGTCGCGCTCGAGGAGTTCGGTCTTCCAGCCCTTCGACTGCGCGTACTGGACGTACATGCGCAGCAGGTCGGCCGCGAACAGCGCGCTCTCGGCGCCGCCCTCGCCGCCCTTGATCTCCATGATCACGTCGCGCCCGTCGTCGGGGTCGCGCGGGATCAGGAGCCGGCGCAGCCGCTCCTGCGACTCCGCGAGCGCGGCCTCGAGGGCGGGAACCTCCTCGGCGAACGCATCGTCCTCCTTGGCCAGCTCCCGCGCGGCGGCGAGGTCCTCCCCCGCCTGGATCCACGTCTCGTGCGCGTGCACGATGCGGCTGAGCTCGGCGTAGCGCCGGTTGACCTTCTTCGCGCGCGCCGGATCGGCGTGGAGCGCGGGGTCGGCGAGCTCGTTCTGGAGCTCGCCGTGCTCCGCGATCAACGACTGGACGGTCTCGAACACGACTCAGCGGTGCTCGTGCTCGTGCCCGTTCCCGTGGCCGTTGCCGACCGGGGCGGACTTCTGCATGAGCAGGAGGAACTCGGTGTTCGACTGCGTCTCGCGGAGGCGTCCGAGGACGGCCTCGAGTGCCTGCTGGGGTTCGAGGCCCGCGAGCGCGCGACGGAGCTTCCAGGTGATCTTCACCTCGTCCGGCGAGAGCAGCATCTCCTCGCGGCGCGTGGACGACGCGTTCACGTCGACCGCCGGGAAGATGCGCTTGTCGGCGAGCTGGCGCGACAGGCGCAGCTCGCTGTTGCCGGTGCCCTTGAACTCCTCGAAGATCACCTCGTCCATCTTCGAACCGGTCTCCACGAGCGCGGTCGCGAGGATGGTCAGCGAGCCGCCGTTCTCGATGTTCCGCGCCGCGCCGAAGAAGCGCTTCGGCGGGTACAGCGCCGACGCGTCGACGCCGCCCGAGAGGATGCGACCCGACGCCGGGGCGGCGAGGTTGTACGCACGGCCGAGGCGCGTGATCGAGTCGAGCAGCACGACGACGTCGTGACCGAGCTCGACGAGGCGCTTCGCACGCTCGATGGCGAGCTCGGCGACCGTCGTGTGGTCCTCGGCGGGACGGTCGAAGGTCGAGGCGATGACCTCGCCCTTCACCGTGCGCTGCATGTCGGTGACCTCCTCGGGGCGCTCGTCGACGAGCACGACCATGAGGTGGACCTCGGGGTTGTTGATCGAGATCGCGTTGGCGATCTGCTGCAGCACGATGGTCTTGCCGGCCTTGGGGGGCGCGACGATGAGGCCGCGCTGGCCCTTGCCGATCGGGGCGACCAGGTCGATGATCCGCTGGGTGAGCTTCGTCGGCTCGGTCTCCAGCCGCAGGCGGTCCTGCGGGTACAGCGGCGTGAGCTTCTGGAACTCGACGCGCGCGGCCGCCTCCTCGGGGGTCTGCCCGTTGATCGAGTCGACCTTCACGAGCGCGTTGTACTTCTGGCGGCTGTTCGCCTCGGTCTCGCGGGTCTGCTTGATCGAGCCGACGATCGCGTCGCCCTTGCGCAGCTGGTACTTCTTCACCTGGCCGAGCGAGACGTAGACGTCGCTCGGGCCGGGGAGGTAGCCCGTCGTGCGGACGAACGCGTAGTTGTCGAGCACGTCGAGGATGCCGGCGATCGGGATGAGCACGTCGTCGTCGAGGATCTCGGGCTCGATGTCGTCGCCCTGGCCCTGGCCGCGGCGCTTCCGGTCGCGGTAGCGGCCGCGACGGCCGCCCTCGCCGTCCGCAGCCTGCTGCTGCGCCTGCGCCTGCGTCTGGGCCTGGCGCTGGGGCTGCGGCTCCTTGGGCTCGGCGTCGGCCGCGCGTTCGCCGGCCTCGGCCTTGGCGCCGTCCTGGCCCTGGGCCTGGCGTTGGCTGCCCTGCTGGGCGTCGCCGTTCGCGGAGGCGTTCCCGCCACCGCCGCCACGGCGGCGACGACGGCTCGGGCGCTGCTCCTCGGCGGGCGCGGCCTCGGTCGAGGCCGTGCCGTTCTGTCCGCTGCGAGCGGCCTCGCCGGTCGCGGCCGCGAGCTCCTCGCGGACCGCGGCACGCGCGGCCTCGCGGGCCGCCTCGTCGCCGCCGGGGACGAGCTGGACGCCCGCACCCCCGCCGTTCACGTGCTGGGCCGCGGCGGCGGCGGTCGACGCGCTGGTCGCGCGGCGCGGCTGACGGCCGCGGCGCGGCGCCTGGGCGACGGGCTCGGATGCCTCGGCCGGGGCGGCGTCGGCCGGCGCGTCCTCGACGGGCGCGACATCCTCGTCGGCCTGTGCGGTGACGACCGGCTCGGCGACGGCCTGCGCGGGCTCGGCCTGCGCGGGCTCGGCGGGCGCCTCGGCGGCCGGGGCCTCCTCGGCGGGAGCCTCGTCCGCGGGAGCCGCCTCGAACGGCAGTTCGAGCGCCTCGGCGGCGGCCGGAGCCTCCGCCGCGGCACCGGACTGGTGCTCGGAGATCAGGTCCACGAGTTCGCCCTTCCGGCGCTTCGCGGCGCCGGAGATCCCGAGGGAGACGGCCAGCTCGACGAGCTCGGCGACCTTCATGGTCGTCAGGCGCGAGCGCTCGACGGTTTCGTCGACATGGGGTGCGTTGGTCACTGGGTATGGTCCTTCCGCCTGGCACGAAGGGGGTTCGTCCAGGAGAGCTGGTCGCCGGGCGACGCAGGCGAGAACGCCATGGGGCGCAGACCTGCGCGGGGCGAGAGCAATGAAGTGCTGGGAATCACACGATGCGGCGGTGCTGCGGTCTCCGCGACCACTGCCGGGTGCGAGAGCAGTCTAACACCGAGGAATGGTCCGTCGGCCAACTCCCGCCCCGGCGGGTCATACGTCGACGTCGGCCACCGTCGCACCGAGGAAGTCGACCGCGAGCGCGAGCGCCTGCCACGGCGTCTCCGCGGACTCCTCGGCGATGCGCACCGCGTCGGCGCGCTCGGCCGGGTCGCTCGCGAGGACGAGGACCGACGGTCCGGCGCCCGAGACCACCGCAGGATGCCCCGCCGCGCGGAGCACCCGGATGAGCCGGTCGGTCTCCGGCATCGCCTGGGCACGGTAGTTCTGGTGGAGCTTGTCCTCGGTCGCGGCGAGCAGCAGCTCGGGCGACTGCACGAGGGCCGCGACGAGCAGCGCCGAGCGCGACACGTTGAACACGGCGTCCTCGTGCGGGACCGACTCGGGCTGGAGCGACCGCGCGAGCGCGGTCGACATCTCGTGCTCGGGGACGAGCACGAGCGGCGACACGCCCCGATGCACCATGAGCTTCTTGTGCCGCGGGCCCTCGGGCGTGGTCCACGCGATCGTGAGCCCGCCGAAGAGCGCCGGTGCGACGTTGTCGGGGTGCCCCTCGAGCTCGGTCGCGAGCTCGAGCAGGTCGTCGGCGCCGAACTCCTCGATCCCGGCGAGCAGGCCCTTCGCGGCCATGATGCCCGCGACGATCGCGGCGCCCGACGAGCCCATGCCGCGCCCGTGCGGGATGCTGTTGTGCGCGACGAGGCGGATGCCGGGCATCGCGACGCCGCGGCGCGCGAACGCGTGCGCGATCGAGCGCACGACGAGGTGCGACGCGTCGAGCGGCACCTCGCCCTCGCCGACGCCGTGCACGGTGATGTCGATCTCGCCGGCGGGCAGCGCCTCGACCTCGAGCTCGTCGTAGCGCGCGAGCGCGAGGCCGAGCGTGTCGAAGCCGGGGCCGAGGTTGGCGCTGGTCGCGGGGACCTTCACGTGCACGCGACGTCCGACCAGGCCGACCGCCTCGCGCGCGTCGAGCACGACGCCGGCGCCGCCCGCGCTCATGACGTGAGCCCGAGGACCGCCGCGACCTCGGCGACGTCCACGGGGACGACGGTCGGCTGCACGTCCTGGCCGTCCGCGCCGCGGAGCGCCCACTGCGGGTCCTTGAGGCCGTGGCCGGTGACCGTGAGCACGACGCGCGCGCCCGCCGGGACCTGGCCGGCCTCGTGGCGCTCGAGCAGGCCCGCGACCGAGATGGCGCTGGCCGGCTCGACGAAGATGCCGACCTCGGCCGAGAGGATGCGCTGGGCCTCCAGGATCTTCGCGTCCTCGATCGCGCCGAAGTAGCCGTCGGTCTCGTCGCGAGCCTCGAGCGCGAGCGCCCAGGACGCCGGGTTGCCGATGCGGATCGCGCTCGCGATCGTGTCGGGGTCCTTCACCGGCTCGCCGCGGACGAGCGGCGCGGAGCCCGCGGCCTGGAACCCGAACATGCGGGGCATCCGGGTCGAGTTGCCGGCCGCGAGGTCCTCGCGGTAGCCGCGCGTGTACGCCGTGTAGTTGCCGGCGTTGCCGACCGGGATGAAGTGCAGGTCCGGCGCGTCGCCGAGCACCTCGACGACCTCGAACGCCGCGGTCTTCTGCCCCTCGATGCGGTCGTTGTTGACCGAGTTCACGAGGTGGACGGGGTAGTTCGCGGCGAGCTCGCGCGCGATGTCGAGGCAGTCGTCGAAGTTGCCGCGCACCTGGATGAGGTGGCCGTTGTGCGCGATCGCCTGGCTCAGCTTGCCCATCGCGATCTTGCCCTCGGGCACGAGCACCGCCGCGCTGATGCCCGCGTGGGTCGCGTACGCGGCCGCCGAGGCGGACGTGTTGCCGGTCGAGGCGCAGATGACGACCTTCGCGCCGTGCTCGACGGCCTTCGTGACCGCCATCGTCATGCCGCGGTCCTTGAAGGAGCCGGTCGGGTTCATGCCCTCGAACTTCACCCAGACGTCGGCTCCCGTGCGGCGGCTGAGCGCCGGCGCGGGCAGCAGCGGCGTGCCGCCCTCGCCCAGGGTGACGATCGGCGTGGCGTCGGTGACGTCGAGCCGGTGGGCGTACTCGCGGATGACCCCGCGCCACTGGCGCGAGTTCGGCTTGGGGGTGGGCTGGTTCACACTGTTCCTTCGACTCGGAGGACGGATGCCACGGACGCCACGACTGGGCTCTTCGCGAGGGCGGCGACGGTGTCGGCGAGGGCGGATTCGGCCGCCACGTGCGTGCCGATCACCAGCGTAGCCCGGGAGCCGGCCGGCCCCGCGGTCTGCGCGAGCTGCTCGACCGACACGCCGTGCTCGGCGAACACGTGCGCGATCGCCTCGAGCACGCCCGGCTCGTCGACGACCTCGAGCGTGATCGAGTAGCGCGTGGTGATGCTGCGGATCGGCAGGATCGGGAGGTCGGCGTGCGTGGACTCGCTCGTGCCCGGGCCGCCGATGACGTGCCGCCTGGCGATCGCGACGAGGTCGCCCAGGACCGCGGACGCGGTCTGCACGCCGCCGGCGCCGGCTCCGTAGAACATGAGCGGGCCGGCCGCGGCCGCCTCGACGAACACCGCGTTGTTCGCGCCGTGCACGGCCGCGAGCGGGTGGCTGCGCGGGACGAGCGCCGGGTACACGCGGGCCGACACGCCCTCCTGGCCGGTCTCGGGGTCGGCGAGGCGCTCGCAGATCGCGAGGAGCTTGACCACGAAGCCCGCGGCGCGCGCCGACTCGACCTGCTCGGCCGTGACGCCCGTGATGCCCTCGCGGTGCACGGCCTCGACGGGCACGCTCGTGTGGAACGCGAGGCTCGCGAGGATCGCGGCCTTCTGCGCCGCGTCGTAGCCGCCGATGTCGGCGGTCGGGTCGGCTTCGGCGTAGCCGAGCTCGGTCGCGGTCGCGAGCGCGTCCTCGAGGGAGGCGCCGGTCGAGTCCATGCGGTCGAGGATGAAGTTCGTCGTGCCGTTCACGATGCCGAGGATGCGGTCGACCCGGTCGCCCGCGAGGCTCTCGCGCAGCGGACGGATGATCGGGATGGCCCCGGCGACCGCGGCCTCGTACGACAGCTGGGCGCCCACCTGCTCGGCCGCGGCGAAGAGCTCGGGGCCGTGCGAGGCGAGCAGCGCCTTGTTGCCCGTGACCACGTCGGCGCCGGACGAGATCGCCAGGTGGACGAGCGACCGGGCCGGCTCGATGCCGCCGATCAGCTCGACGACGACGTCCGACCCCTGGATGAGCGCCTCGGCGTCGGTCGTGAACAAGCGGTCGGGCAGGTCCGCGTCGCGCTTCGCGTCGAGGTTCCGCACCGCGATCCCGACGAGCTCGAGCGGCGTCCCGATGCGGTTCGCGAGCTCGTCGGCGTGCTCGAGCAGCAGCCGGGCGACCTGCGAGCCCACGGAACCCGCACCGAGCAGGCCGACTCGGATGGGACGGTACTCGATCATTCGGCGGCTCCCTCTGCAGCGGTCGAGACGGTCGGCGCCGGTGCGCCGGCCGCGACGGATGCCCCGTGTCCGGCGTCCTGGGCCGCGTCGAGCCCGAGGTCGCGAGCCAGCAGGTCCGCCTCGGTCTCGCCGCGGACGATCACGCGGGCGCGGCCGTCGCGCACGGCGACGACCGCGGGCCGCGCCACGTGGTTGTAGTTGCTCGCGAGCGACCAGCAGTAGGCGCCGGTCGCGGCGACCGCGAGCAGGTCGCCGGGCGCGACGTCGGCGGGCAGGTGCTCCTGGTCGACGACGATGTCGCCGGACTCGCAGTGCTTGCCGGCGACGCGGACGAGCGCGGGCGGGGCATCCGAGGTTCTGGATGCGAGGCGGGCCGAGTACGCCGCGCCGTAGAGGGCGGTGCGCGCGTTGTCGCTCATGCCGCCGTCCACGCTCACGTAGGTGCGCGTGCCGCCCTCGATCGGGACGGGCTTCACGGTGCCGACCGTGTACAGCGTGACGCCGGCCGGCCCGATGATCGAGCGGCCGGGCTCGAACGCGAGCTTCGGCACCGCGACGTCGAGGTCGCGGCACGCGGCCGCGACGCGGTCGGCGATGCCGAGGGCGATCTCCTCGATCGGGCGGGGGTCGTCGGCCTCGGTGTAGGCGATGCCGAAGCCGCCGCCGAGGTTGAGCTCGGGCACCGGACCGAGCCGCACGAGCTCGGCGTGGACGCCCAGGAGTCGCGCGGCCGATTCGCCGAAGCCGGAGGCGTCGAAGATCTGGGAGCCGATGTGGCAGTGCAGGCCGAGGAACTCGAGCGAATCGCGGCCGCGGATGCGGGTCGCCAACTCGACGGCGCGAGCGAGCGGGACGCCGAACTTCTGGTCCTCGTGCGCGGTCGCGAGGAACTCGTGCGTCGACGCGTGCACGCCGCTGTTCACCCGCAGGCGGACGCGCTGCACGCGCCCCGCCCGCGCGGCGGCGTCGGCCACGCGGTCGATCTCGGCCTCGGAGTCGAGGATGATCGCGCCCACGCCGACCGCGACGGCGCGCTCGATCTCGGCGGACGACTTGTTGTTGCCGTGGAATCCCATGCGCGCCGGATCGGCGCCCGCCGCGAGGGCGATCGCGAGCTCGCCGCCCGTGCACACGTCGATCCCGAGGCCCTCCTCGGTCATCCAGCGCACGACCGCGCCGGAGAGGAACGACTTGCCCGCGTAATAGACCGTCACATCGGTTCCGATGCCGGCGGCGGCCGCCTCGAACGCGGTGCGCAGTCGTGCGGCGCGCGATCGGGCCGCGGCCTCGTCGACGACGTAGAGCGGCGTGCCGAACTCGGCCGCCAGCTCGTCGGCGGGGACTCCGCCCACGACGAGCACGCCGCGGGCGTCGCGCCCGGCGTGCTCGGGCCACACGGCCGGGTTCAGCGTGTTCGGGTCCGCGGGCGCAGGTCGGACCGAGGGGACGGCGGATGCAGATGCCACGGGGACCTCGAGGGACTGGGGGTCATGGGAACACGCGTCGGCGAGCGAACCCGGATCGGTTCCTGAAGCCGTGTGCGAGTCCGGCGAAGCGGACCCGCCGATTCTATCCGCGCGCGCCGACGCCGCCGAATCCGCGGCGGCGGCCGGCTCAGCAGGATCCGCGCGTGCCGAGGTGCTCGCGATCGGGCACGACGTCGTCGGCCGATGCCGTGAGCACCAACCGGTCCTCGGAGACCTCGACGCCCGTGACGTCGAACCCGGCCGGCAGCCGGCTCGCCGCGCAGAGCGTGAGCGGTTCGCCGCCGAGCACGGCGTTCGTCACGAAGTCGGTGACGTCGATCCCGGGCCCGCCCGCGGTGCCGATCTCGATCGCCGTCGGGGTGAGCAGCACGTAGGGGCCCGCCGCCTCGGCCTCGGCGGTCGCCGAGTACTCGATGCCGAAGCCCAGGACCTCGATCGTGCGCCGGTAACCGACGACGCCGTCGCCGAGCACGAAGCCGCCGATGACGTCCGCATCGGTCACGGCGGCGTTGAGCGCGTCCTCGCTGAGCTCGAGCGTCGCCTCGACGTGGCCGATCGGACCGTCGAGGCGGACCGGGACGTCCGAGAGGACGAGCCGGGCGTCGACCGGGATGCCGTTCACGGTCAGGTCCGGGCCATCCACGACGACTTCCGACACGGTGCCGGAGACGGCCTGGGCGAGGACCGAGAACCCGCCGATCGACACGTCGACGTCGCCCTCGACCCCGTCGGGCAGCTGCTGCTCGACGCGGTCGGCCGCGACCTGCTCGACGATGCCGCGCGCGACGATGTCGGCGACGACCAGGAGCGCCGCCACGACGAGCACGATGATGCCCGCGACGAGCCATCCTCGCCCGCGGCGTCGCGGAGGCGGGGCATCCTCGTACGGATCGATCACCTGCGTGTCGGCCACGGCCCTCCTCGGAGTCGACGTTCGCGTCGGCGTCCGATCAGACTAGGCGATCCGCGGCCCCGATCGCCTGCGCGCGGGGTCGGACGCTCACATCCGCTCGGGCGCGGACACGCCGAGCAGGTGGAGCCCGTTCCGGATGACCTGGCCGGTCGCGTCGTTCAGCCACAGGCGCGTGCGCTGCAGGTCGCCGACGGGCTCGTCGCCGAGCGGGAGGACGCGGCAGTTGTCGTACCAGCGATGGAAGAGGCCCGCGAGCTCCTCGACGTACCGGGCGACGCGGTGGGGCTCCCGCAGCTCGGCCGCCTGCGCGACCACGCGCGGGAACTCCTGCAGTGCGCCGAGGAGGGCCGACTCCGCCTCGTGCTCGAGCAGCTCGGGCGCGAACGTGGAGTGGTCGACGCCCGCGGCGAGCGCGTTGCGGGCGACCGCCGCCGTGCGGGCGTGCGCGTACTGCACGTAGAACACGGGGTTGTCGTTCGTCCGCCGCTTCAGGAGGTCGGGGTCGATCGAGAGCGGCGAGTCGGCCGGATACCGCGCGAGCGTGTAGCGCAGCGCGTCCGTGCCGAGGTCGGCCTGCAGGTCGTCGAGCTCGATGATGTTGCCCGCGCGCTTGGACAGCTTCGCGCCGTTCACGCTCACGAGCTGGCCGATCAGGACCTCGATGTCGCGCTCGGGGTCGTCGCCCGCGGCGCCCGCGAGCGCCTTCAGCCGGTGGACGTAGCCGTGGTGGTCGGCGCCGAGCAGGTAGATCTTGTGCTCGTAGCCGCGGTCGCCCTTGTCGAGGTAGTACGCGGCGTCGGCGGCGAAGTAGGTGTAGACGCCGTTGCCGCGACGGATGACCCGGTCCTTGTCGTCGCCGAAGTCGGTGGTCTGCACCCACACGGCGTCGTCCAGGTCGTAGACGTGCCCCTGCGCGCGGAGGCGCTCGACGGCCGCGTCGATCGCCGACACGCCCTCGTCGTCCCTGGCGTGCAGCCGCCGCTCGCTGGTCCACACGTCGAAGTGCACGTTGAAGCGCGCGAGGGAGGACTGGATCTCGGCGAGCTGGAGCTCGTAGGCGATCTCGCGGGCGGTGTGCAGCGCGACGTCGTCGTCGAGGTCGAGGAGGTGCGGCTCGCGCTCGAGCACCTGCGCGGCGAGGTCGGCGATGTACTGCCCGGGATAGCCGCCCTCGGGGGTCGGCTCGCCCTTCGCCGCGGCGAGCACGGAGTCGCCGAAGGTGTCCATCTGGTTGCCGGCGTCGTTGATGTAGTACTCGTTCGCCACGTCGGCGCCCGCCGCGCGGAGCACGCGGCCGATCGCGTCGCCGAGCGCCGCCCAGCGCGTGTGGCCGATGTGGAGCGGCCCGGTCGGGTTGGCCGACACGAACTCGAGGTTGATGCGTCGGCCCGCCTGGGTCTCGCCGTGGCCGTACGCCGCACCGGCGTCGACGATCGCCTTCGCGAGCGCGCCGGCGGCAGCGGCGTCGAGCCGGATGTTGATGAACCCCGGTCCGGCGACCTCGGCGCTCTGGACGCCGTCGACCGCGGCGAGCCCCTCGGCCAGCTCGGCCGCGAGCTCGCGCGGGTTCGCGCCGAACGGCTTGGCGATCCGCAGCGCGATGCTCGAGGCCCAGTCGCCGTGCTCGCGGAGCTTGGGACGCTCGAGCGTCACCTGCTCGGGCGTGAGGTCGAGCACGACCTCCGCTCCCGCCGCGCGTCGTCGTTCCGCCGATGCGGTCACGAGGTCGAACAGGGTGCGCGAGAGATCGGCGGGAGTCACCGCCCTATCCTACCGGCCGTGGTTGGTAGGGTTCCGCCATGCTCCGCTCCCCTCGCAGGCCCCGGCGCCCCCTCATCGCACCCGTGCTCGGCGCGGTCCTCCTCGCCTCGGCGCTCGCCGGCTGCGGCACCGCCGACCCCGCGGAGACCGCCGAGCCGACGCCCGACGCGACGTCCGCCGCGACGCCCGGCGCCACCGCGACGACGGATCCGTCCGCGACGCCCGAGGCGCCCGCGCCCACGCCCTTCGAGATCGCGTGCGATGCCCTGCTGACCGCCGAGCAGGTCTACGCGTTCAACCCGAACGTCGGCGTCGCGCCCGACTACGAGCCCGAGGGATCCACGATCCTGGCCGTCGTCGACGCGGGCGGCACGGCCTGCGGCTGGACCAACCAGACCAGCGGGGAGCTGATCGAGATCGCCGTCGCGAAGCCGGGCGACGAGCCGCTCGAGGCCGCCGCGAACACCGCCGCGGCCGCGCGCACGGCGGTGCCGACCTACGGCACCCCGCCGGCCGTCGAGGGCTACTTCTCGAGCACCGGACGCGGCGGGACCGCGGAGGTCATCACGGGTCCGTACTGGATCGTCGTCGAGTCCGCGGCCCTGTTCGAACCCGGCGACGCAGCGCCGCTCATCGAGGCGGTCATGGGCAACCTGCCGCCTGCCTGAGCGGTCGGGAGCACCACCGCGAGGTGGTAATGTGGCTGGCTGTGCGCCTCCGTAGCTCAGGGGATAGAGCGCCGGTTTCCGGTACCGTAGGTCGGGGGTTCGAATCCCTCCGGGGGCACGTCTCGACGGCCGGATCCGCTTCGCGGATCCGGCCGTTCCGCGTTTCCGGCGGTCGCCGATTCGCTCGTCCCCGGCGGTGCCGCACGCCCCTCCCGGTGTCCTAGACTCGGCAGCATCCGCTCTGGGAACGGGGGAACGCGCTGGTGCTTGGGTCTCGACGCAGGGTGTCCGCGCTGTTCGGGGCCGCGCTCGTCGCCGCGTCCGTCTGGGTCGCCTCGCCGGCCCACGCCGAGGACCCGGTGGAGTTCGGCTCGTCGCCCGTCGTCGACACCGTCGACGCGCTCGGCGACCGGGCCGACGAGGTCGAGCGCGCGATCGACGAGGCCGCCGACCGGAGCGGCCGACAGCTGTTCGTCGCCTACGTCTCGACGTTCGAGAACCCCGAGGCCGCCGACCAGTGGGCCAACGACACGGCCATCGCGAACGGCATGGGCGACGAGGACTACCTGCTCGCCGTCGCGGTCGACGGCCGCCAGTACTACCTCTCGGCCGCGAACGGCGCCTCGCTGTCGCCCGACGAGATCCAGCGGATCGCGACCGAGGTGGTCGAGCCGCACCTGCGCGACGACGACTGGGCCGGCGCCGCGATCGCGGCCGCCGAGGCCCTCGGTGGCGGCGGATCGGGCGGCTGGGGCATCCTCTGGTTCATCGTCGGCGCGGTCGTCGTGGTCGCCGGCATCGTGTTCCTGATCGGGATGCTCCGCCGCCGGCGCGGGCCCGCGCGCACCCCGGTCGCTGCGGGAGGCGGCACGCCCGCCCCGCCGCCCGTGCCCGTCGAGGAGCTCCGGCGTCACGCGGGCAGCGCGCTCGTCGCGGTCGACGACGCCGTGCGCACGAGCGAGGACGAGCTCGGCTTCGCGGTCGCCGCGTACGGCGATGAGGCGACCGCCGGGTTCCGCACCGCGCTCGACGCCGCCAAGGCGAAGGTGACCGAGGCGTTCGCGCTCCAGCAGCGACTCGACGACGCCGAACCCGACACCGACGACCAGCGCCGCGAGTGGTACGGCGCGATCGTCCGGCTCGCGTCCGAGGCCGACGCCGCGCTCGACGCCGAGGCCGAGCGCTTCGACGCGCTGCGCGACCTCGAACGCAACGCGAAGCCCGAGCTCGAGCGGGTCCGCGGCCTCGTGGCGCAGGCGCGCGCGGGCGCGCCCGCCATCGCCTCGCGGCTCGCCGCGCTCGGCGAGGTGTACGCGCCGGAGGCGCTCGCCTCGGTGGCCGACAACCCCGACCAGGCCGCGTCGCGCGCGACGTTCGCCGAGCAGGCCGTGCAGGCCGCCGACGCCGCGCTGGCCGCCGGCGACACCGCGCGTGCCGCGGTCGCGATCCGGGGGGCCGAGGAGGCGGTCGACCAGGCGACGCTGCTCGGCGACGCCGTCGACGCGCTCGGCACCTCCCTGCGGGAGGGCGACGCCGCGCTGGCCGCGGGAGTGGCCGACCTCGAGGCCGACGTGCGCACCGCGAGGTCGCTCGACGCGTCGGGCCTCGCGAGCGTCGCCGACGCGACCGAGGCCGAGGCCGCGTCGCTGCGGACCGCGCTCGCGACCCCGGGCCGCCGACTGGTCGAACTCCAGGCCCGCCTCGACGCGGCCAACCGAGCGATCGACTCCGCGATCGGCGCGGCCAGGGACGCCGCCGAACGCGTCGCGCGCGCGACCGCCGAACTCGACCGCGCGATCCTCGGCGCGCGCGCGCAGGTGCAGTCCGCCGAGAGCTACCTCACGGCCCGGCGCGGCGCGGTCGGGTCGGAGGCGCGGACCAGGCTCGCGGAGGCCGCGCGACTGCTCGCGCTCGCCGAGCAGTCCCGTGCGGCCGACCCCGCGGGCTCGCTCGCGAACGCGCAGCGCTCGGCCGGTCTCGCGGCCGAGGCCGCGCAGATCGCGCAGCGCGACGTCGGCGGGTTCGACGTGGGCGGATCGGGCATGGGATTCCCCGGCGCCGGGTACCCCGGCGGCGGCTCGAGCGGCGGGCGCGGGACCGGCGACATGATCGGCGCGGTCCTCGGGGGCATCCTCATCGACCAGGTGCTCGGCGGCGGGCGCGGCGGCGGATTCGGCGGCGGCGGCGGATTCGGCGGGTTCGGCGGCGGAGGAGGCGGCAGTCGCGGGGGCGGCTTCGGCGGCGGATTCGGCGGCGGGCGCTCGACCGGGAGCTTCGGCGGCAGCGGCACGCGCGGCCGGCGCGGAAGCGGCGGCCGGTTCTGACCGGTCGCGAGACGGAACGCAGAAGAAAGGGAAGCACGATGGTGAAGCAGTCGATCTTCGGACGGATCTCCCAGCTCGTCCGAGCCAACATCAACTCGCTCCTCGACCAGGCCGAGGACCCCGAGAAGATGCTCGACCAGATGGTCCGCGACTACACGAACTCGATCTCCGACGCGGAGGCGGCGATCGCCGAGACGATCGGCAACCTGCGCCTCCTCGAGGACGATCACCGCGAGGACGTCGACGCGGCCGTCGAATGGGGGCAGAAGGCCTTCGCCGCGAGCCGCAAGGCCGACGAGCTCCGTTCGGCCGGCGACGCGGCCGGCGCCGACAAGTTCGACAGCCTCGCGAAGGTCGCGCTCGGTCGACAGATCACGGCCGAGAACGAGGCGAAGGGGGCCGAGCCGCAGATCGCGTCGCAGACCGAGATCGTCGAGAAGCTCAAGGCGGGCCTCAACGGCATGAAGGAGAAGCTCGGCCAGCTCCAGAACAAGCGCAGCGAGCTCCTCGCCCGGGCGAAGACCGCCCAGGCGCAGCAGCAGGTGCACGCGGCCGTGAAGTCGGTCGACATCCTCGACCCGACGAGCGAGATCGGCCGCTTCGAGGAGAAGATCCGTCGCGAGGAGGCCAAGGCGCGCGGGCAGGCCGAGCTCGCGGCATCGAGCCTCGACGCCCAGTTCAACGAGCTCGACGACCTCGGCGAGCTCACCGAGGTCGACGCCCGGCTGGCCGCACTCAAGGCCGGCGGCACGCAGCAGTCGATCGGCGGCTGATCCGCGATGCCGGCGACCTTCGTCGTCGTGCCGGTCTGGCAGGGCGCCGGATCGGCCCGCGCGATGAGCCATGCGGACGGCGCCGAGGCCATCCGCGGCGACCTCCCGTCCGCCGCGACGATCGTGGTGGATGTCCCGGTCGAGGCGGGCGAGGCGCTCGAGACCGGCGTGCGACGGTACAGCGCGCTGCGGCGCGTCCGCGAGCGCACCGAAGAGGCGCTCGCGGGCGTCGCGGGCCTCGCGATCACGATCGGCGGCGACTGCGCCGCCTCGGTCGGCGCCGTCGCGCACGCGACCCGTCGCGGCGGCGGCCCGCTCGCGGTGCTCTGGCTCGATGCCCACCCCGACCTGCACACCCCGGAGACCTCGTCGTCGGGCAACTTCGGCGGGATGACCCTCCGGGCGATCGCGGGCGAGGGTGCCGAGGGGCTCGCGCTCGATGCGGCATCGCGCGTCGAGCCGGGCCGCATCGTGCTCGGCGGCGCGAGATCGATCGACGACGAGGAGGAGCGCTTCATCGCCGAGCACGGCATCGCGCTGCTCGAGGTCGCCGACCTCGCCGACCCGGCGCTCGTCGTGGCCGCGCTCGAGGCGACCGGGGCAGAACGCGTGTTCATCCACGTCGACCTCGACGTCCTCGATCCGTCGGCGCTCGCTGGGCTGTCGTACCCGCTCCCCTTCGGCGTCGACACGCCCGAGCTCGTCGCGCTGATCCGCGCGGTGACGGCGCGGTTCCCGCTCGCGGGCGCGGGGATCGCGGGCTTCGCGCCGGGCTCCCCGGAGCAGGCCACCGACGACCTGCCGGCCATCCTGCGCATCGTCGGCGCGCTCGCCTCGGGCGGGAGCACGACGAACGGCGACGGCGGCCGGCCGGCCGGCTGAGCGGGGCATCCCGTCAACCCCTGTCCTTCCGGCACCCGCGCTGCCTAGGCTGGGGCACGGCGCGTCCCGGAGGCGGGGCGTGCCCCGCGCGGGAACCGCCCCGTCGGGTCGGAGGATCGATGGAGGCGCCGATGGAGGGCACGACCGGCCACGAGGTGGATGTCATCGTGATCGGCGCGGGCCCGGTGGGCGAGAACGTCGCCGACCGGGCGCGCGCGGGCGGGCTCGAGGTCCTGGTCGTCGAGCACGAACTGCTCGGCGGCGAGTGCTCGTACTGGGCGTGCGTGCCGTCGAAGACGCTCCTGCGCAGCGGCGCGGCGCTCCGGGCCGCACGGCGGGTCCCCGGCGCCGCCGAGGCGGTGACGGGCGAGCTCGACGTGGCCGCCGTCCTGCGCCGTCGCGACGAGTTCGTGCACCACTGGGACGACTCGGGCGACGCGACCTGGCTCGAGGGCGTCGGGATCGCCCTGGCCCGAGGGCACGGCCGGCTCGCCGGACCGCGCCTCGTCGCCGTCGAGCACGACGACGCGACCACGACCTGGACGGCACGGCACGCGGTCGTCCTCTCGACCGGCAGCGACCCGTCGCTCCCCCGCATCGAGGGACTCGCCGACTCTCGCCCCTGGACCAGCCGCGACGCTACGGGCGCCCACGACGTGCCGGGTCGGCTCGCGATCATCGGCGGCGGCGTGACCGCGGTCGAGATCGCCACGGCGTACGCCGGGTTCGGCACCGAGGTGACCCTGCTCGCCCGCAGCGGGCTGCTCGGCGGCATGGAACCGTTCGCGGGCGAACTCGTCGCCGACGGGCTGCGCGCGCTCGGGGCATCCGTTCGGCTCGGCGTCACGCCCGACCGGGTGCACCGCGACGACGCGGGGCAGGTCGTGCTCGAGCTCGCCGGGCACGAGCCGATCGTCGCCGACGAGGTGCTCGTCGCGACCGGCCGGCGCCCCCGGACCGGCGACGTCGGGCTCGATTCGATCGGCCTCGAACCCGGTGCGTGGCTCGACGTCGACGACGCGCTCCGCGTGCGCGGGGTCGACGGCGGCTGGCTCTACGCGACCGGCGACGTGAACCGGCGCGCGCTGCTCACCCACCAGGGCAAGTACCAGGCGCGCGCCGCGGGCGACGGCATCGCCGCGCGGGCGACCGGCGCGCACGTGGACGACGGGCCGTGGGGCGTCCACGTCGCGACGGCCGACCACCGCGCGGTGCCGCAGGTCGTCTTCGGGGACCCCGAATGCGCCGCGGTCGGACTCACCGCGGCGCAGGCCGAGGAGGCGGGCATCGCGACCCGCGTGGTCGACGTCGGGATGGACGCGGCGAGCGGGACCGGCATCCACTCGGACGGCCCGCCGGGTCGTGCGCGCCTCGTCGTCGACGCCGAGCGCGGCACGGTCGTCGGCGCGACGTTCGTCGGGCAGGATGTCGCGGAGCTGATCCACGCCGCGACGGTCGCGATCGTGGGCGAGGTGCCCGTGGACCGGCTCTGGCACGCGGTGCCGTCGTTCCCGACCATGAGCGAGGTCTGGCTTCGGCTCCTCGAGGCCCTCGGGCGGCCCGAGGGCGGCCGGTGAGCGCGCCCGCGTCGGCGGTCGAGGCGCTCGATCGCCCCGTCTCGGCGGCTCGGCACGCGGCGCGGCCCCGACGACGCCTGCGCGTGCGGCTCACCGACTCGCCGATCAGCCGCATCGGGTTCTGGTGGGCGACGCTCGTCGGGTTCGCGTGGGGCCTGACCTGGAGCACCGGCCGCGTCGAGCTGCGGCACGGCCTGCTCGTGTTCACCGGCATGCCGAAGTGGACCTTCGGGCGGGGCGGATCCTGCGTGGGCGCGTGCTACCTCACCGACCGGAACGACGGCGAGAAGGTCCTCGGCCACGAGGTCGTGCACAAGCGGCAGTGGCAGCGATACGGCATGCTCTTCCCGCTGCTGTACCTCCTCGCCGGGCGCGACCCGCTGCGAAACCGGTTCGAGATCGAGGCCGGGCTCGAGGCCGGCGGATACGTGCGGGCGGACGGGAGCCCGAGGCATCCCGCCCGCCCGTCGCGGCGCCGTCGCGGCTAGCCGGCCAGCACGCCCGCGATCTGGTCGACGAGGAACGGGAAGCCGTTCTCCCAGTCGAAGCTCAGCGCGGTGGGCGGCGACACCGACGACACGGTCACCGGGTCGTAGACGTTGACGACCTGGCCGGCCGCGACCGCGGGGATCGCCTGGAGCTCGGGCTTGGTGAGGAACGCCTCGGCGGTCGCCTCGTCGCTCGAGAAGTTGATGACGAAGTCGGCGTCGAGCTTGTCGAGTTCCTCGTAGCTCAGCTCGTAGAAGAAGCCGCCGTCGCTCGAGTCGAGCGCGGCCACCGACGGCGCGACCTCGAGGCCGAGGCCCGTGAGCACCGAGACGCGCGCGTCGGCCTCGGTGTAGACGTAGATGAAGCCGTCGCCGTCCCAGATGCTGGCGAACGTCTTGCCCTCGAACTCGGGGTGCGCGGCGGCGTCGTCGGCGATGCCCTGCTCGATGTCGGCGAGCACCTGCTCGCCGGCGGCCGTGCGGCCGAGGGCCTGCGCGGTGAGCGAGATGGTGTCCTGCCACGAGGTGGTCCAGGCGGCGTCGGGGTACGCGACCGTCGGCGCGATCTCGCTCAGGGTCTCGTACTGCTCCTCGGTGAGGCCCGAGTACGGCGCGAGGATGACGTCGGGTGCGGCGTCGACGAACTCCTCGTAGGGCACGGTCGAGCCGCCCTCGGCGTCGGTGAGGACGGCGGGGTGCTCGACGCCGGCGGCGTCGTAGGCCTCCTCGACCCAGGGCAGCAGGTTGCCCTCGCCGACGGTCCAGGGCTGCTCGGCCACCGCGACGGGGTACACGCCGACTGCGATCGCGGCCTCGGTCGAACCCCAGCCCCAAGTTGCGACGCGCAGCGGCTCCTCGGCGATCTCGGTCGTGCCGAGCGCGTGCTCGACGGTGATCGGGAACTGGTCGGTCGCGGCCGACTCGGCCGCGGGGGCGGCCGCCTCGTCCTCGGGGGCGGCGCCGCCCGAGCAGGCGGTGAGCAGCGTCGCGGCAGCCGCGAGGGCGGCGACGGCGGTCAGGGATCGGCGAAGACGCACGAAGGCTCCTTGGTCGTTCAGGGGGGTGGACTGAGGCAAGCCTAACCTAAGTCGTCAGGATCCGCGTACCGGTGCGATCGGCACCACGAGCGGGCTGCCGACCACGGGGTCGGGCACGATGCGCGCCCGCAGCCCGAACGCGGCCTCCACCGTGGCATCCGTGATCACGTCGACCGGCGCGCCCTCGGCGACGATGCCGCCGTCGCGCATCACGACGATCCGGTCCGCGTACCTCGCGGCGAGGTTGAGCTCGTGCAGCACCATCACGACGGTCGTGCCGCGCTCGCGGTTCAACTGCGCGAGCAGGTCGAGCAGTTCCAGCTGATGCGTCAGGTCGAGGTACGTCGTCGGCTCGTCGAGCAGCACGATGTCGGTCTGCTGCGCGAGCACCATCGCGATCCAGACCCGCTGCCGCTGGCCGCCCGACAGCTCGTCGAGGCGCCGGCCCGCGAGGTCGGCGGTGCCGGTCGACGCGAGCGCCTCGGCGACCACCCGATCGTCGTCGCTGGAGTGCCGGCCGAACCAGCCCTGGTGCGGATAGCGGCCGCGCGCGACGAGGTCCGCGACGCGCACGCCGTCCGGCGCGACCGACGACTGCGGCAGCACGCCCACGATGCGCGCGAACTCGCGCCGTCCCATCGCCGCGGCGTCGCGACCGCCGACCGTGACCCGGCCCGCGTCGAGCGGGTGCAGGCCCGCGAGCCCGCGCAGCAGCGTCGACTTGCCGCACGCGTTCGGCCCGACGATGGCCGTCACCCGCCCCTCGGGGACCTCGAGGTCGAGCCCGTCGATGACCCTGCGGCCGTCGTACCCGAGCGACACCCCGTGGGCGCGGAGGGTCCGCTCCCCGCGGTCCCCGGGTCGGATGCTCCGGCGTGCACGCTCATGCGGCGCGCCTCCTCTCGTTCGCGGCCAGCAGCCACAGCAGGTACGGGGCGCCGACGATGCCCGTGACGATCCCGACGGGCGCGACGATTCCCGGGATCGCGTACTGCCCGATGACATCGGACGTGAGCGTGAGCGCGGCCCCGACGAACGCGGATGCCGCGAGCGCCGCGCCGCCGTTGCCGACGAGGGCGCGCGCGATCGCCGGTGCGACGAGCGCGACGAACGCGATCGGACCCGCCGCGGCCGTCGCGATCGCGACGAGCGCGACGGCGCCGAAGAGCAGGACCAGGCGCGCTCGGTCGGCCCGGACGCCGAGCCCGCGCGCGTGGTCGTCGCCGAGCGCGAGCGCGTCCATCGCGCGCGAGTTCGCGGCGACCAGGCCGACGAGGAGCGCCACGCCCGCGGCGAGCAGGCCGAGCTCCTCGCCGCGGATGTCGGAGACGTTGCCGACGGTCCAGGCGAGCGCCGCCTGCGCGCTCCGGATCTCGGCTCGCGCCAGGAGCCACGCGATGAGCGACCCCGCGACGTACGAGAACCCCACGCCGACGAGGACGAAGCGGATCCCGTGCAGGCCCTGCCGCCACGCGAGCGCCCAGATGCAGAGCGCCACCCCGAGCGCGCCCGCGAATGCGAAGCCCGCGACGGCCGCCCCGCCGAGCCCCAGGCCGAGCAGCGCCCAGACCGCGCCGAGGCTCGCGCCCTGCGAGATGCCCAGGATGTCCGGGCTCGCGAGGGGGTTCCGGAGCACCGCCTGGAACACCGCGCCCGCGAGCGCGAACGCGACGCCGCAGACGATCGCGGCGAGGATGCGCGGGAGCCGGAGCTGGAGGACCACGAACCGGTCGCCCCGGTCGCCCTGGCCGAGCAGCGCGAGCAGCACCCGGTCGGCCGTCACGCCCGCGGCGCCGAGGAGCAGCGCGACGATGCCGACGACGACCACGACGGCCGCGGCACCGCCGAGCACGATCCACCCTCGGCGGCGCTGCCGCGACCGGAGGCCGCCGATCGCGACGAGGACGCCGGCGTCGACGGCGGGAGCGGGAGCGGGAGCAGGGGCGGGGACGGCGGGCGCGGTCACGTCACACCCCCGCCACGGATCGACCGCGGGCGACCGCGATGAGCACGGGTGCGCCGATGACTGCGGCGACGACGCCGGCCTCGAGTTCGGCCGGCGCGGCGACGAACCGGCCGATGACGTCGGCCGTCAGCAGGAGCGCGGGTCCGAGCAGCAGCGAGATCGCGACGACCCACCGGGCGTCCGAACCCACGAGGCGGCGGGCGGCGTGCGGCACGACGAGGCCGATGAGCACGATCGGCCCGGCGAGCGCGGTCGCCGTCCCGGCGAGCAGGACGATCGCGGCGGCGGCGAGCGCGCGGGTCGTGCCGACGCGCTGGCCGAGGCCCCTGGCGACGTCGTCGCCGAGCGCGAGCCCGTTCAGGCGGTGCGCGAGCACGAACGCGAGCACCGTGCCAGCGAGCACGAACGGCCACAGCACGGCGGCCGTGTCGAGGCCGCGCCCGGTCAGCGAGCCGACGACCCAGAAGCGGTACTGCTCGAACGTGTCCGGGTCCCCGAGGAGGACGAGCGTGATGATCGGCGTGAGCAGCGCGGTGGTCGCGGCGCCCACGAGCGCGAGCCGGTCGGGTCGCGCGGCGCCGATCGCGAAGACGAGGACGGCCGCGAGCCCGGCGCCCGCGAACGCGAACCAGACGTAGCCGAGCGGCGAGGACACGCCGACGACCTGGATCGCGAGCACGACCGCGAGGGATGCGCCCGAGTTCAGCCCGAGCAGGCCGGGGTCGGCGATCGGGTTCCGCGTGACGCCCTGGATGAGCGCCCCGGCGAGCGCGAACGCGACGCCCGCGAGGAGGCCGATCACGGTGCGCGGCAGGCGGAGGTCGAGCACGATCTGGTGGGCGCGCACGTCGGGCTGCGGCGCGACGAGCGCGGTCCACACGTCGCCCGGGTCGAGTGCGCGCACGCCGAGCGCGAGGCTCGCGGCGACCGCGCCGACGAGGAGCACGAGGGCGAGGACGACGGCGAGGATGCGCCGGCCGCGGCCGTGACCGCGCGCAGCGCCGGTCCGAGCCGGCCCGGCGGACTCGAGGGTCGTGGACATCCGGTTCAGTCGACCTCGGCGCGGCCCATCCGCCAGTAGCCCATGAAGGCGACCCGGCGGCGGTCCAGGCCGGCCTCGGCGACGAGGTACCGCCGCAGGCCCTTGACGACGGATGCCTCGCCGGCGACCCAGGCGTAGACCCCGCCGTCGAGGCTCCGGCCCTCCGGGACGTCCCAGAGCAGCTCGGCGTCGATGTCGACGTCGTCGACCTCGGCGGGCATGCCGGTGCCGAGCATGAGCCGCGCGGCGCCGTCGCGCACGGCCGGGACGAGGCGCGCGCCGTGCTCGTCGCCCGGGCGGCGGCCGAGCCAGCGGACCGTCACGCCCGCGGGCGCGTCGACCGGCAGCGCGTCGTCGACGCTCGGCACCTCGATGAAGGCGCAGCCGCGCGCGTCGCGCGGGAGGTGCTCGAGGATGCTGCAGATCGCCGGTGCGGCGGTCTCGTCCCCTGCGAGGAAGACGGTGTCGACGTCGCCGGGACGCCAGTCGATGCCGAGCGCGCGCCCGGTGCTGCGGTCGTCGGGGCCGATGAGCACGACCTCGTGGCCGGGGGCTGCGCCCGACACCCAGCGCGACGCCGGGCCGCCGTCGCCGTGCAGGACGAAGTCGACGTCGACCTCGCGCTCGGCCTGGCGGACGGCGCGCACGGTGTAGGTGCGGAACGTGTTGCGGCGCGCCTCGGGCAGTTCGCGCCAGCGCGTGTACCAGTCCTCGCCGACGGGGAACGAGGCGAAGCCGTCGCCGGTCGCGACGAGGTCGTCCGGCAGCGGCAGGACGATCTTCACGCGCTGGTCCAGGCCCGCGGTGCCGAAGTGGACGAGGTCGTCGCCGCCGAACGTCACGCGGACGAAGCTCGAGCCCAGCAGCCGGATCCGGCGGACCGCGACGCGGTACGAGCGATAGGCCGGACGGACCTGCGTCCCGACGGCAGCTGAGGTAAGCATTACCTAAGTCTGACACATCCGCACGCGGGACCGCGACGCGGGTCCGGCACGCGCGCTCACCAGACCGGCGGACGCCGTCCCGCGATCCGGGCCGCCCGCTCGAGCTGCGCGGCGATCGCGAACAGGGTCTCCTCGCCGCCCGGCCGCCCGATCAACTGGACCGACACCGGCGGCCCCGACTCGGCCGGCCGGCCCGGCTCCACCAGCTCCACCGCGAGGACCGGCACCGTGAGCGCGGGCAGCCCCGCGACGTTCACGAACGACGTGAACGGCGTGAACCGGACCTGCTGCGCGAAGTTCTCCTCGCCGTCCTCCGCGTCGTACCAGCCCACCGGCCGGGGCGACTGGGCGAGCGCGGGCGTGAGGACCGCGTCGAACCCCGAGAACCGGCGGATGGTCCGCTGCTCGAACTCCGCGAGCCAGGCGATCGCCTCCGCGAGCTCGCGCGCGCCGAGCGCGCGACCCCGCCGGACGAGCCACGCGCTGAGCGGCTCGAGGAGGTCGAGGCGGTCGGCCTCGACCGGGATCGTCGCGGCCGAGGCCTGCCAGATCACGCGGAACGCGTCGGGATACCCCGGCTCGGGCGCGGGCGGGATCGCCTCGACGCCGTGGCCGAGGCGGTCCAGCAGCGCCGTCGCCGCCTCGACCGCGGCGAGCGCGGCGGGCCCGACGGCGACGTCGTACGCGAGGTCCCACGGCGAGTCCGCGAGCACGCCGACCTGGAACCGGCCCTCGCCGCGGATCGCGGCCCCGAGGTACGGCCCGTCGGTCCCGGGCGCGCGCACGGCGAACGGATGCCCCGCCGGGTACCCGACCGGCCCGACCAGGCCGTCGAGGAGGAGCGCCGCGTCGGCGACGGTGCGCGCGAGCGGGCCCACGACGCCGAGGCCCGCGAGGCGATCCAGCCCCGAACCCGACGGCACGCGCCCGCGCGACGGCTTCACGCCGACGACCCCGCAGCTCGCGGCCGGGATCCGGATCGACCCGCCGCCGTCGGACCCGGTCGCGAACGGGAGCATGCCCGCGGCGACCGCGGCCGCCGCTCCCCCGCTCGACCCGCCGGCTCCGAGCGCGACGTCCCACGGGTTCCGGGTCGCCCAGCCCGTCGCCGACTCGGTGTACGACGGCAGGCCGAACTCGGGCGCCCGCGTCCGCCCAAGGCTCACCGCGCCCGCCCGGTCGAGGTCGCGCACGAGTGCGTCCGAGGCATCCGGCACGAAGTCCGCGAACGCGCGGGACCCGAAGCCGGCCGGATGCCCGGCCCGCAGGTGCAGGTCCTTGTCGGCGAGCGGCATGCCCCAGAGCGGCGCGACGCGCGGCAGCTCGTGCTCGACGAGCGCCGCGCGCTCGAGCGCCGCCTCGCGCGCGACGTGCGCGAACGCGCCGACCTGCGGGTCCAGCCGCGCGATGCGGTCGAGGAACGCGCGGACCGCGTCGGTCGGCGAGGCTTCGCCGCGCTGGAGCGCCCGGTGCAGGTCGAGCGCGGTGAGCTCGTGGAGCTCGCTCACGCCTACTTCAGCGCCTTCTGCATGAGGACCGTGCCCAGCCACCGGCCGAACTTGAAGCCGACCCGGCCCATCCGCCCGATCTCCTTGAAGCCGAACTCCTCGTGCAGGTGGATCGACGCGTCGGCGCCCTGGTCGGCGATGACCGCGATCATCTCCTTCAGGCCCGCAGCCTTCGAGCGCGCGATGAGCTCACCGAGCAGCGCCCGCCCGAGCCCCTTCCCGGAGGCCGCGGGGCCGAGGTAGATCGAGTTCTCGACCGTGAACCGGTAGGCGCGCTTGGGCCGCCACGGCGCCACCAGGGCGTACCCGAGCAGCTGCCCGCTCGGCGACTCCGCCACCAGGAACGGCATCCCCTGCTTCTCGAGGGCGTGGAACTTCGCCTTCCACTCGCGCAGCGTCATGGCGTCCTCGTCGAAGGTCACCGTCGAGTTCGCGACGTAGTAGTTGTAGATCTCGCGGACCGCCGGCATGTCCTCGAGCCGGGCGTCGCGGATCACGTACGAGAACGGCGCCTCGGGCGGCTCGGGCCTGCGCAGGTGCGACGGCCGGACGCGCGCCGGCTGGTATTCCTCCTCGAGCACGCGGTCACCCTACCCCGTCGCCGTCGGCACCGTCGAGGCGCCAGTCGACGGGCGCGGCGCCCTGCTCGACGAGCAGCGCGTTCGCGCGGCTGAACGGACGGGAACCGAAGAACCCGCGCGATGCGCTGAGCGGGCTCGGATGCACCGACTCGATCGTCGGCGTGGCGCCGAGCAGGGGCTTCAGGGACTGCGCGTCGCGCCCCCAGAGGATCGCGACGAGCGGCGTGCCGCGCGCGACGAGCACGCGGATCGCATGGTCGGTGACCCGTTCCCAGCCCTTGCCCCGGTGCGAGGCGGGCTCGCCCGGACGGACCGTCAGCACGCGGTTCAGCAGCATCACGCCGTTCCGGCTCCACCCGCCGAGGTCGCCGTGCGCCGGCGCCGGCACGCCGAGGTCGTCCGCGAGCTCGCGGTAGATGTTCTGGAGGCTCCTCGGGATCGGCCGGACGTGCCGTTCGACCGCGAACGAGAGGCCGATCGGATGCCCCGGGGTCGGGTACGGGTCCTGGCCCACGATGAGCACGCGGACGTCCGCGAGCGGCGCCGCGAAGGCGCGCAGGACCCGGTCGCCGGCGGGGAGGTAGCCGCGCCCGGCGGCCGCCTCCGCGCGGAGGAACTCGCCCATCGCGGCGACGTCGGGCCCGACGGGCGCGAGCGCGTCGGCCCAGCCGGGATCGACCGCGCCGGCGTCGGCCAGCTGCGAGAGGGAGAGCGCCACCCGGGTCACGCGCCCATGGTCGAGACGACGACGCCCTGCTCGACGGGCAGCGCCCGCCACACGCTCCCGTGCCCCGCGACCTCGAGGCCGCCCTCGGCGACCACGAGCGCCGTGCGCTCGTCGATCGCGAGCCCGCCCTCGACGAGCCCCGCCTCGACCGCGGCGACGAGCCGCGAGAGCGTGCCCCACTGCGCGGCGTGCGCGTCGATCGCGACGTCCACGAGCCCGATCCCGGGTGCGACCGTCACCTCGTCGAGCCCCTCCGACGCGGCCTCGGGCGCGACCGGCACGCCGCCGATCCGCCAGCCGCCGATGATCGCGCGCTCGGCGGCGACCGCCGCGCCCGCCGAGAACCCGAGGTACGGCAGCCCCGCTGCCACCTGCCGGCGCAGCTCGCCGAAGACCGGCTCGAGCGCATCCCGGTACTCGGGCGTGGCGCCGCCGCCGACCACGACGCCGTCGACGTCGGCGAACGCACCGGCCGGCACCTCGCCGCCCGACGGCACGGCGACGACGGCCGCGTCGACGACCTCGGGCACGACGCCGCCGCCCGCGATCGCGATCACGAGCTCGTCGGCGTGCGCCGCGGCGCCCTCGCCGACCACGACGATCGCGATGCGCGGGACCGGCCGGCCCGAGGCATCCGCCGCTCGTCCCGCTGCGCGGGCGCGGACCCGCGCCTCGGCGACGAACGCGCGGTACTCGGCGCCGTCCGGGCGCTCGGCCCACCCGCCTCCGACCAGGTGCACGCTCATGCCACGACCTCCTCGACCTCGACCTCGACCGGCGGCAGCGCCGACCAGGGGAACACGATCCAGTGCGGCGTCTCGCGCAGCACGTAGTCGGGCACCGCGATCGTGCGCGGCTTCACGAACAGCGTGGCGCTGCGGACCTCGGCGCCGGCGTCCGCGAGCAGCGCGGTCACCTTCGCGAGCGTGTGCCCGGAGTCCGACACGTCGTCGACGAGCAGGACCCGCTTGCCCAGCACCGCGGGGACGTCGAGCATCGGCGGGTGCAGGATCGGCTCGGGCAGCCGTTCGTCGACACCCGTGTAGAACTCGACGTTGATCGAGCCGCACATCTTGGTGCCGAGCGCGTAGGCGATCGCACCGGCGAGCACGAGCCCGCCGCGCGCGATCGCGATCACGAGCTCGGGCCGGTAGCCGGAGCGGAGCACGTCGGCCGCGAGGGTGCGGGCGGCCTCTCCGAACTCGTCCCAGCGGAGGATCTCGCGATGCACGCCGTCGGAGTCCGCGGCGGCATCGTCTGCGTCGAAGGTCATGCTGGAAGGCTAGCCGGATGCCCCGCCCCGGGCATCGCCCGCATCCGCGTCCGCCGAGCGGTCCGACGAGTCGGGGTCGTCCTCGTCGTCGACCGCGAGCACGCTCGCCGCGTCGAAGCTCGGCCGCCCCTCGAACGCCGCGGTCGAGGTCGTGAGCGTGTCCACGTGCTCGTGCCGGTTGCGCTCGACGGCCGCGAGCCGCTCGTTGAGCACCGAGACGACCGTCGCCGAGGCGACGCCGAGGATCGCGATGCCGCCGATCATGAGCGTCACCGCATAGATGCGCCCGAGGGTCGTGATCGGGTACGTGTCGCCGTACCCGACGGTCGCGAGCGTCACGACCGCCCACCAGATCGAGTCGCCGAACGTGGTGATGTTCGCACCGGGGGCGTCCCGTTCGACCTGCAGCGTCGCGAGCGCGATGAAGTAGATGAACACGATCGCGTACGAGAACGCGAGGGTCAGGAACTTCGCGCGGATCGCGTCGCGGCTGCGCCGCCGGAAGTACTCGACCCGCTGGACGAGGGCGACGACGCGGAACGCGCGGAAGACGGGCAGGACGCCCGAGAGCACGTCGACCGGATGCCGGAACATCCAGCGCAGCCGCTCACCGCGCGGCGTGAGCGCGACCCGCACGACGACGTCGACGAAGAACACGAACCAGACGATGAGGAGGAACACGCCGAGCACGGTCCCGATCGGGTCGGGCGCGTGCGGCAGGAGCACGAACACCGAGTAGGCGACGACGAACCCGACCCCGAGCACCGCGAGCAGCGTCGTGGTCCGGTCCTCCCACGCGCGCCGGCGTGCGGCGTCGTCGGGGGGATGCTCCGGCGGATGCTCCCGCCCGGCACTCATCGGGCGCCCGCGTCCCGGACCGCGAGCGGTCCCTTCGCGACCAGGTGCGGAGCCGACTGGGCGACCGGCTTCACGACGATGAGGTCGAGGTCGACGTGCCGCGGGCGCGTGACCGCGTCGACCACCACGTCGGCGATGTCCTCGGCGACGAGGGGTTCGAGCACGTCGGAGTACACCGCGTCGGCCCGGGCCCGGTCGCCGCGGAAGCGGTTGAGGGCGAACTCGTCGGTCTTCACCATGCCGGGCGCGACCTCGATCACGCGGATCGGCTCGCCGTTGAGCTCGAGCCGCAGCACCGCGGTGAGTGCGTGCTGGGCGAACTTCGCGGCGTTGTACCCGCCGCCGCCGAGGTACGCGATGTGCCCGGCGATCGACGTCATGTTCACGATGTCGGCGACGCCCCGGCCGTCCGGCGCGGCCGCGGCCCGGCGCAGCAGCGGCAGCAGCGCGCTCGTCACGCGCTTGGTGCCGAGCACGTTGACCTCGAACATCCACCGCCAGTCGTCGGCGTCGGACGCCTCGACGCTCTCCAGCCCCCGCGCGCCGCCCGCGTTGTTCACGAGCGCGTCGACCGCCCCGGTCGAAGCGAGGTGGTCGCGCAGGCGGTCGACGTCGGCCTGGTCGGTCACGTCGGCGACGAACGCGGATGCCCCGGTCTCGTCGGCGAGCGCGCGGAGCCGGTCCTCGCGGCGGGCGACGGCGACCACGTCCCATCCCGCCGCCCGGAACGCGCGCACCGTGGCGGCGCCGATCCCCGAACTCGCTCCCGTGACCACCGCTCGCATCCGCTCCATGGGGCCATTCTGCACCGCGGCCCGCGCGCGGGGGGACTGCGGCGGAACGTGCTGCGGGAGAATGGGCGGATGCAGACGCCGACGCAGGGGCCGCACGTCCGCAGGCGCGTCCCGCTCTGGGACAACGCCCGCTGGATCGCGATGACGCTCGTCGTGATCGGCCACGGGATCCTGCCGTTGATCCACGACGACGACGCGGCGTACAGCGTCTACCTGTTCATCTACTCGTTCCACGTCGCGGTGTTCGTGACCGTGTCGGGCTACTTCGCGAAGTCCGGCCCGCCGACCGCGCGGTCGCTCCGGCAGATCCTCACCGACATCCTCATCCCCTACCTCGTCTTCGAGACGATCTGGACCGCGCTCAAGTGGGTGCTGAGCGGCTTCCGCACCGATCTGTGGGTCGACTGGACCACCCCGTCGTGGACGCTCTGGTTCCTGCTCGCGCTCGCGGCCTGGCGTATCGTGCTGCCGTACCTCGTGCTGCTGCGCTGGCCGCTGGCGATCGCGATCCTCGTCTCGATCGCAGCCGGCTACACCGAGTCGCTCGATTCGACGCTCGCGATGAGCCGGACGTTCGGCATGCTCCCGTTCTTCGTCTTCGGCTGGCAACTGCGGCAGTGGCAGCTCACCGGGCGATGGCTCGGGTTGCGCGCCGCGGTCGCCTGGCGCTGGCGGGCCGGGGCGCTCGCGCTCTTCGCCGTCCTGCTCGGGGTGCTGCCGCTCGCGATCGAGACGTTGCGCGACCTGAAGCTGCGCCGCTTCCTGCTCTACGACGAACCGTACGAGGCGATCGGCTACGACGAGCCGTGGTCGGGCGCGATCCGGCTCGTGCTGCTGCTGCTCGCGATGGTCCTCGCGATCGCGTTCCTCGTGCTGATGCCGAGGCGCGCGCACTGGTTCACGGCGTTCGGCGGCGCGACCATGTACATCTACCTCCTGCACTCGTTCGTGCTGTACCCGTTCCGCGAGACCGGGATCCTCGACGGACCGCAGCCGTGGTGGGTGCTGCCCGTGATGATCGCGTTCTGCATCGCGATCTCGATCGTGTTGTCGCTGAAACCGGTGCGGCGGGTGTTCCGCCCCCTCGTGCAGCCGCGCGCCCGCTGGCTGTTCCGTCAGGAGCCGCACACCGCGACCGGCACGATCGTGCTGCCGGAGCACGACGAGCCGCCCGGGCGCTGAGCGTCCGTGCGGCCGTGACGCCGTGTGTCGGGTGCGATTGCCGCCCGTCGAACCCCCTCGTAGCGTTGGCGCATCGCGGCCGGCCGGTCCGGTCCGCACCGAGGCATCCGCACCACGCATCCGCCGCATCCGACGCACCCGCACGAAGGAGAACCCATGAGCCAGAACCCCGCCGACTGGCGCTTCGAGACCAAGCAGGTCCACTCGGGCGCCGCGCCGGACCCGGTCACCCACGCCCGCGCGACCCCGATCTACCAGACCACGTCGTACGTGTTCGACAACGCCCAGCACGCGCAGAACCTGTTCGCGTTGGCCGAGTTCGGCAACATCTACACGCGCATCCAGAACCCGACGCAGGCGGTCGTCGAGGAGCGCCTCGCCGCGCTCGAGGGCGGCACCGGCGCCCTGCTCGTGGCCTCCGGCCAGGCGGCCGAGACGTTCGCGGTGCTGAACATCGCGCAGGCGGGCGACCACATCGTCTCGTCGTCGTCGATCTACGGCGGCACCTACAACCTGTTCAAGTACACGCTCGCGAAGCTCGGCATCGAGACCACGTTCGTCGAGAACCAGGACGACGCCGACGAGTGGCGCCGCGCGGTCCGCCCGAACACCAAGCTCTTCTTCGCCGAGACCATCGGCAACCCGAAGATCAACGTGCTCGACATCCGCAAGGTGTCGGACATCGCGCACGAGGCCGGCATCCCGCTCATCGTCGACAACACGATCGCGACCCCGTACCTGATCCGCCCGTTCGAGCACGGCGCCGACATCGTCGTCCACTCGGCGACGAAGTTCCTCGGCGGCCACGGCACCGTCATCGGCGGCGTGATCGTCGACGGCGGCCGCTTCGAGTGGTCGAAGAACGTCGACAAGTTCCCCGGCCTCACCGAGCCCGACCCGTCGTACCACGGCGCGAGCTACACGGCCGCGGTCGGCGACGGCCTCGCCTACATCATCAAGGCGCGCGTGCAGCTGCTGCGCGACCTGGGCGCCGCGATCGCGCCGCAGAGCGCGTGGCTGCTCATCCAGGGCATCGAGACGCTCTCGCTGCGCATCGAGCGCCACGTGCAGAACGCGCAGGAGATCGCCGAGTGGCTCGACTCCCACGCGGACGTCGCGAGCGTGAACTACTCGGGCCTGCCGTCCAGCCCGTGGTACGCGGCCGCGAACACATACGCCCCGAAGGGCGTCGGCGCGGTGCTCTCGTTCGAGCTCAAGGGCGGCGTCGACGCCGGCCGTGCGCTCGTCGACAACCTGCAGCTGTTCAGCCACCTGGCGAACATCGGCGACGTCCGCTCGCTCGTCATCCACCCGGCGTCGACGACGCACTCCCAGCTGACCCCCGAGCAGCAGCTCACCACGGGCGTCACGCCGGGCCTCGTGCGCCTGTCGGTCGGCATCGAGAACATCGACGACCTGAAGGCCGACCTCGAGGCCGGTCTCGCGGCCGCGCGACGCGCGTCGGAGAACTCGCGCGTCTGATCGACGCGAAGGGCATCGGATGCCGCGGGCGGACCTCGCCCGCGGCATCCGTCGTCTCCGGCGCGCCGGGGGCGAGCGTCCGTAACATTGTCCCGCGCGGGCGGCGGCTCCGAGAGAATCGACCCATGGACTGGCAGACGAGGCCCGAGGCGCAGCGCCCCGCGGTGGTGGAGGGGCACGCCCCGCTGGGCGCATCGGTGTCCCCGCTCGTCTCGCGGGCGCCGGTCACGGGCGCGTGGCGGGTCGGCGACCCCACGGGCGATCGCCGCTTCGTCCGCATCGGCGACGTGGCGCTCGAGTCCGGCGACGTGGTGCCGAACGCGACCATCGCGTGGGAGTCGTGGGGCCGGCTCTCGCCCGCTCGCGACAACGCGATCCTCGTGCTGCACGCGCTCACGGGCGACAGCCACGTGGTCGGGCCCGCGGGCCCCGGCCACGCGACCGCCGGCTGGTGGGAGGGCGTCGTCGGCCCGGGCCGGGCGATCGACACCGACCGCTACCACGTCGTGGCGCCCAACGTCCTCGGCGGCTGCCAGGGATCGACCGGCCCCGCCTCCGTCGCGGCCGACGGCGCCGAGTGGGGCGCGCGGTTCCCGTTCCTCACGATCCGGGACCAGGTCGCCGCGCAGCTCGCGTTCGCGCGCGCGATCGGCATCGAGCGGTTCGCGGCCGTCGTGGGCGGCTCGATGGGGGCCATGCACGTGCTCGAGTGGGCGATCATGGCGCCCGAGGCGGTCGAGCGGATCGCGGTGCTCGCGGCGCCCGCTGCCGCGACGGCCGACCAGATCGCGCTCAACTCGGTCCAGCTCGAGGCGATCCGGGCCGACCCGGCGTTCCGCGGCGGCGCGTTCTACGACGCGCCCGACGGCGAGGGACCCACGCGCGGGCTGTCGCTCGCGCGCCGCATGGCGATGCTCAACTACCGCACGGCGTCGGAGCTCAACGGCCGGTTCGAGCGGACCTGGCAGTCCGAGCTCGACCCGCTCGGCGGCGGCGGCAGGTTCGCGGTCGAGTCCTACCTCGACTTCCACGGCAACCGGTTCACCCGGCGGTTCGACGCCAACAGCTACCTGGTCCTCACCGAGGCCATGAACTCGCACGACGTCGGTCGCGGGCGCGGGGGCGTGGTGCCGGCGCTCGAGCGGATCGAGGCGAAGAGCCTCGTGCTCGGCATCGACAGCGACCGGTACTTCGCCCTGCCCGGCCAGGTCGAGATCGCGGCCCACCTGCGCCGGAGCGTGCACGGCCCGGAGCCCGTGGTCCTGCGCTCCGACTTCGGGCACGACGCGTTCCTGCTCGAGGACGACGCCGTCGGCGGCGCGATCGCCGACCTGCTCGCTTCATGACGTGTCGCACGACGCCGCCGTTCACCGGACGGAGGCGATACGCTTCCCACGGGAGCAGTCGATCGCGACACGACGGGCGTGCCGCATCCTCGCCCGGAGGAGTATGAAGCGAATCCAGAAGGAACGCGACCGCCTCCTTCGTCGGGTGGCCCGCGTCGCAGGCATCGTCGGTGTCGCCGGCGCCCTGCTGATCCTCGTCGTGCCCGCCGCCTCCGACCTGACCGTGCGCGTCGTCTCGATCACCCTCCTCCTCCTCACCGGCGGCGCGGTGGTGCTCGCGACCCGAACGGGCGCACTGTGGGCGGCCATCGCCGTCGTCGTCCTCGCGATGGCGGCGATCGCGGTGATCGCGCCCACGTCGACCATCGATCCGCTCGCGACCACCACGGCCGTCCTGCTCGGCGGCACCGCCGCCTCGTCGTCCGCCATCCCGCTCATGGCGCGCCCGGGCGGTCCGGGGATCGTCGCGGTCCTGCTGACGGCGATCGTGGTCGAGTTCGGGATCCTCGCGGCGACCGGCCGGGCCACGGTGTTCGCCGTGGTCGCGGTCGCGGCGGGATGGTTCGCCTCCGCGGCGCTCGGGCGATGGGTCGACCTCGCGATCGCCCGCACGTCGGAGCGCATCGAGGAGGTCGGGCGCGCGCACCGCGCCGAGCGGCTCGCGAGCGAGAGCGAGGCCCGCCAGCGCCAGGACGCGCGGGTCCTCCACGACACCGTGCTCGCGACCCTCAGCCTGCTGGCCCACTCGGGCGTCGGCGTCGGCGTGGGGGCGCTCCGGCAGCAGGCGGGCGACGACGCGAGGATGCTCCGCCTCCTCCGGCTCGGCGCACCGCTCGACTCCGGCCACGGCGCGATCTTCTCCCCCGGTGCCGAAGCGGACGGCGGCCTCAGCGCGACCTTCGAGTCGGTCCGGAAGCGCTTCGCGCGCATGGGCCTCGACGTGAACTGGCACGGCACGGGCCACCTCGCCATGCCGCGCGAGTCCATCGACGCCCTGATCGGCGCCCTGGCCGAGTGCCTCGAGAACGTCCGGCGGCACTCGGGCGTCAACGAGGCGGATGTCACCATCACCGACGACGACCGCACGGTACGCGCGATGGTCTCGGACACCGGGTTCGGGTTCGAGCCCGATTCGGTCGACCCCGCCCGCCTGGGCTTCGCGGAGTCGGTCGTCGGGCGCCTTCGCGCGGTCGGCGGCCGGGCGCGGGTCTTCTCGTCGCCGGGTGCCGGCACCACGGTGATGCTGGAGGTGCCGAAGCCGTGACCACGTTCGACGAGACCGCCACCCGCCGTCGCCCACGCGGGTTCAGCCGCCCGGCGCGCTCCGCGCGCGCGGCGGGCGACGTGCACGCGGGGCACGGCGGCCGTCGCCTCGCCCTGGGCGTCACGGTCTCCGCGTCCTTCCTCGTGCTCGCGCACCTCCTGCACGCGGTCCTGCTCGTCGGGTACTTCCCGCCCGGGCCGGGTCCGTGGCCCGCGTGGCTCGCGTTCGCCGCGACGGTGGGCGTGACGACCGCGGTCTGCCTGTCGAACGGCTTCGCCTTCCCGACCTGGCTCGCCGTCGTCGCGTACGTCGGACTCGCCGCGACCACCGGGCTCGACGTGCTCGCGACCGCCGGATCCGTGCAGGCCGGGGTCACGCCGACCGCCGCGCCGGCTGCGGCCGCCGCACTGCTCCCGGTCGCCGCGCTCCGCTCGACGCGCGGCCCGTTGCTCGCGGCGGGTGCGGTGGCCTCCGTGCTCGCGATCGAGGCACTGGTCCAGTTCCCGGCGGGCGGCTTCGCCGCGCTCGGCCTCACCGCCGCGTTCAGCGCGTTCGTGCCCGTCCAGCTCGGCGTGATCGCGATCGACGGCTTCCGGCGGCTGGTCCGCCGCGAGGTCGACCTGAGCCTCGTGCAGAGCACGATCACGACGCCGCGCACGGCCGTCGGCATGCGCGCGTCCGAGGAGCTCGTCCAGCTCGACCTCGACGCCGAGAACCTCCTCGAGGACGTCGGCTCGGGACGCATCCCGATCCCGGTGCCGCCCGACATCGCGGCCACGGCCGGCAGCCTGGCGGCGCGCCTTCGGATCCGGCTCATCGAGGGCCGCAGCGACACCTGGCTCCGCCACGCGATCACCGAGTCCGCGTACCTGAGCGGCCGCGTCCGCGTGGACGACTCGGGGGGCTTCGCGGGCCAGCTCAGCCAGTCGCAGCGCGAGGGCCTGCTCCTGACGCTCTGGCTCATCGTCGGCGACAACCCGCGCCGTTCGACGGCCACCGCGGTCGTGCGGATCCAGCTCGCCGACGCCGACGCGGACGACGACCGTCCCGCCGACCTGACGGTCGTGATCGAGGCGGCGGGGATCCTCCCCCGACACGTCGATCCGGCGATGCGGGACGCCGTCGCGGCCATCGGGACGTCCGAGCTGACCACTCGAGCGGGCGGATTCCGTATGGTGATCACGTGCGGCGATGAACCGAGACCATCCCAGCACCACGCGCCGAGCGGCGCACTGAAGTCAGGAGCGTGAATGGACGAGACGTCCGCACCGATCCGCGTCGCCATCGTCGACGACCACCGCATGTTCCTCGAGGGACTCACCCACTGGCTGCGCGACGGCGCCGACGACATCGACCTCGTCGCCGCGGTGCCGGCGTGGTCGGAGCTGCTCGCCCACCCCGAGTTCCCGGTGGACGTGGTCCTCCTCGACCTCGACCTGAAGGACAACATCCCCGTCCCGATCAAGCTGTCCATGCTGAAGACGGCGGGCGTGCGCACGACGCTCATCAGCACGTACTCCGAGCCCGCGCTCGTGCGCGAGGCGCTGAACGGCGGCGCGCTCGGCTACGTCCCGAAGGCGGAGCCGGCCTCGACCATGCTGGAGGCGATCCGCGCCGCCCACGACGGCCGGGTGTTCCTCACGGCCGAGCTGCAGGCGACCCTCACCACGCCGAGCGTCGTGCCGCGGCTGTCGTCGCAGGAGCGCCGTGTGATGGCGCTGTACGCGTCGGGCCTCCCGGTGAAGAAGGTGGCGTTCGAGCTCGGCATCTCGGAGGAGACCGCGAAGAGCTACCTCAAGCGCATCCGCGAGAAGTACCGCCTCGCCGGCTTCGACGTCGGCACGAAGGTCGCGCTGCGCAAGCGCGCCCAGCAGGACGGCATCCTGCTGCTGACGGACTGACGGGCGGTCCGCCCGACCGCCTACCCCTCGACCGCGGGGAATCCGGCGGTCACGCTCGGCACGTCGAGTCCGCGACGACGGCGCGACCGGTCGACCGCGAAGCTCCCGAGCGCGAGCACGACGCCCGCGCCGGTGAGGAGCAGGCCGATCCAGATCGGCGCGACGTACCCGTACCCGGCCGCGATCGCGAGGCCGCCGAGGAGCGCGCCGAGGCTGTTGCCGATGTTGAGCGCCGAGTGGTTGAGCGCCGCGGCGATCGACTGGCTGTCCTTCGCGACGTCCATGAGCCTGGCCTGGATCGTGGGCGACAGCGCCGCGGATGCCCCGCCGACGAGGAACACGCCGACGCAGAGCCCCACGACGTTCGACGCCGTGAGTCCGAGCAGCAGGAGCGCCGCGGCCAGCACGGCGAAGAACAGGTACATCGAGCGGCGCACGCTCCAGTCGGCGAGCCGCCCGCCGACGAGGTTGCCGACGGTCATGCCGATGCCGATCACGACGAGCACGAGCGGCACCAGTGCCGGCGTGAGCCCGGTCACCTCGGTCGCGAGCGGCGCCACGTACGTGTAGACCGCGAACAGGCCGCCGAACCCGATCGCGCCGATGAGCAGAGCGAACCAGACCTGGACCCGCGTGAAGGCCCGCAGCTCGCGCGCGAGCGTCGCACCCGGATCGCCGGCCTGCCACGGCACGGCGAGCGCGACCGCAACGAAGGTCGCCGCGAAGATCGCCGCGACCGCGAGGTAGGCGACGCGCCATCCGGCCGCCTGGCCGAGCCACGTGATCGCGGGCACGCCGATGACGTTCGCGATCGTGAGCCCCGAGAGCACGAGGGCGACGCCGCGGGCGCGCTTGCCCGGTCCCATGAGGCTCGCGGCCACGAGCGACGCGATGCCGAAGTACGCTCCGTGCGGGAGCGCGGAGACGAAGCGGGCGACGAGCACGAGCCCGAACGTCGGCAGGAGCGCCGAGGCGATCGTGCCGAGCGTGAAGGCCGTGAGCAGCGCGAGCAGCAGGCGCTTGCGCGGCCAGCGGGCGGCGACGGCCGCGATCGTCGGCGCGCCGACGACGACGCCGAGCGCGTAGGCCGAGATGACCCAGCCCGCCTGCGCGTTCGCGTCCTCGGGCGAGCTCGCGTACACGCCGGGCAGGAGGTCCCGCGCGATGTCGGGCAGGAGGCCCATCGCGACGAACTCGGTCGAGCCGATGCCGAAGCCGCCGAGGGCGAGCGACAGCAGGGCGAGACGGATGCGGGCCGGCGACAGCGTCGTCGGCCCGTGGTTCGGCTGGGTCATCCGTCGATTCTGCCACACGCGCTCGAATCGATTCGACCCGGCTTGGATCGCGGCGCGGTCAGGCGTCGCCGGCGGTCGCGTCGATCGCCGACTCGAGCCGTTCGATCTTCGCGTCGAGCTCGCCCGACCAGCCCGGCCGGATGTCGGCCTTCAGCACGAGCGACACGCGCGAGCCGTACTCGCCGACCGCCTCGGTCGCCCGTCGGACGACGTCGAAGACCTCGTCCCACTCGCCCTCGATCTCGGTGAACATCGACGTCGTGCGATTCGGGAGGCCCGACTCGCGGACGATCCGCACGGCCGCCGCGACGGCGTCGTGCACGGATCCGTCGGCGCGGCCCGTCCCGCTCGGTGCGACCGAGAATGCGACCAGCATGGATGTGTCTCCTCTTCCTCAGGGGGTGTCGACCCGGTCGGCCCGGGACGGACGGGGGTGATCGGGCACGCGCGGCCGCCGCGCCCCGCCGATGCGCCAGACGCGCGCGACGGACCACGCCAGCAGGCCCGCGACGAGCACGACCTTCACGGTCAGCACCGCGACGAACGCGGGGTCGGCGACGAGCAGCCAGGCGTACCAGTAGGGGTAGATGACGTGCGTGGTCGCGGCGACGCCGAGCGCCAGGAGGCTCGGGACGAGCGCGTGCGCACGGTCGACGACGATCGCGAGGATGACGGGCGCGGCGATCCAGGTGGCGAACTGCGGCGACCCGACCTTGTTCGCGAGGGTCAGCACCGCGACGAACCCGACCGCGAGCGGCGGCAGCAGCCGCGCCGCGTTCGCGCCCCGCACCGCGGCGCGGATCCCGACGAGCAGCACCGCGAGCACGCCGAGCGCGAGTGCGGGGGTCGTCAGTGCGGCGGCGGCCTCGGCCCCCGGCCCGTCGACCTGGTAGGTCAGGATGTCCCGGTCGTAGTAGACCCGGACCCCCGTGTCGCCCGTGGCGATCCGCCACAGCCAGGCGACCGCGATCGGGGCCTCGACCTGCATCCCGCGATCGGTCTGCTCGAGCACGAACCCGAACACGTTCGTCCCGGCCCCCGCGACGAGGCACGCCGCGACGATGCCGATGCTGAGCGCGGCGGCGATCACGGCGACCTCGCCGCGACGCCGGTGCGCGACCACGATCGCGGCGAGGAGCGCCGCGGGCCAGACCTTGATCCACGCGCCGATCGTGAGCAGCACCGCGGCGACCCTGGGCCGCCCGATCGCCCACAGCAGGCCGAGGATCGCGAACGGCACGGTCACCGCGTCGATCCGCCCGAGCGCGATCGGGCCGAGCAGCGCGAGGAATGCGATCCACCACCACGCGGCCGCGAACCTGGTCCGGCTGGGCCGCGCACGGCCGAGGAGCACCGAGAACGCCACGCCGTCGAGCACCGTCACGATGCCGAGCCAGGTGAGCGGGTAGGCGGATGCCCCGAAGGCGAGGGCCGCCGCCATGGGCGCGAACGCGAGGATCGGGTACACCCACGGCGCATCGATCCCCATCCGCACGAACCCGTGCTCGGCGTTCTCGGCCCAGCGCAGGTACACGACCTCGACGTCGCCGAGCGGCCAGCCGACCCCGCCGAGGTTCAGGCCGACGAGCAGGGCGTGGACCGCGAGGAAGGCGAGCCAGAGCAGCCAGCGGCTGCGCAGCGCCCGCTTGAGGCGGATGCCCCGGCGGCGCGCGTCACGCCCCACCGTGTCTGCGTCCGCCATGCGCCCGAGCCTATCCGAGCGTCACAATCCGCCACCGGGCTTCGCCGCGGGGGCCGCGAAGCGGGATGCTTGTCGCACCACCCCGTCGATCCCGGAGGCCCGTCATGTCCCGTCGCCCGCTCGCCGCCCTCGCCCTCGTCGCGCTCGCGACCGTCGGCCTCGCCGCCTGCTCGTCGGGCGGCGGCGACGCCGCCTCCGACGGCGGCGGCGACTTCGTCACCGAGGGCAAGCTGACCATCGGCACCGGCGAGCCGGCCTACTACCCGTGGGTGATCGACGACGCCCCCGAGTCGGGCGAGGGGTTCGAGGCCGCCGTCGCGTACGCCGTCGCCGACGAGCTCGGCTTCGCGAAGGAGGACGTCGAGTGGGTGCGCACGACGTTCGACCAGGCGATCGCGCCGGGCCCGAAGGACTTCGACTTCAACCTCCAGCAGTTCTCGATCACGCCCGAGCGCGCCGAGGCCGTCGACTTCTCGTCGCCGTACTACGAGACGACGCAGGTCGTCATCACGGTCGAGGGATCGCCCGCCGCGGACGCCGCGTCGATCGCCGACCTGAAGCCGCTGCTGATCGGCGCGCAGACCGGCACGACGAGCCTCGACGCGGTCGAGGAGGTCATCGCACCCGACCAGGGCGCGCAGGTGTTCAATACGAACGACGACGCCAAGCTCGCCCTCCAGTCGGGCACGGTCGACGCGATCGTCGTCGACCTGCCGACGGCGTTCTACCTCACCGGCGTCGAGCTCGACGGCGGCCTGATCGTCGGACAGCTTCCGGCGACGTCCGGCGGTGACGAGTTCGGCCTCGTGCTCGCGAAGGACTCGCCCCTGACGGAGCGCGTCACGGCCGCGGTCGACGCCCTCCGCGAGGACGGCACGCTCGACGCGCTCGCGGCCGAGTGGCTGGGCGGCGACGACACCGCGCCGGTCCTGAAGTGATCCGTCGCCGCCCACGGGCGGCGACGGCTCGCTCGGCGGAGGCCCCCGCGCGCGCCTGCGCTAGCGTGGGCGCGTGACCGACACCCCCTGGCAGCCGAGCGAGCTCGAGGTCGGCCGCCGCGCCTACCGTCGGAGTCGCACGACCCGGTCGGTGCTCCTGAGCGCGCTGAGCACGCTCGTGTTCGCGGCGCTGCTCGTCGTCGGCATCGGCTCGACTCCGGGCTGGGCGAAGGTGCAGCAGAGCTTCTTCGACCTCGACGTCGCGATCGCCTCCCTCCCGCGCATCCTGGAGGGCCTGTGGCTCAACCTCCAGGTGCTCGTCGTCGCGGCGATCGGCGTTGCCCTGCTCGGCCTCCTGCTGGCGACGATGCGGACCCTTCGCGGGCCGGTGTTCTTCCCGCTGCGGGCGCTCGCGGCCGGGTACACCGACCTGTTCCGCGGCGTGCCGCTCATCATCGTGCTCTACCTCGTCGGCTTCGGCGTGCCCGGCCTCGACTTCTTCCCGCGGGTGCCGGTCGCGGTCTGGGGCACGGTCGCGATCGTCCTCGTGTACTCGGCGTACGTGTCCGAGGTCTTCCGGGCCGGCATCGAGGCGGTGCATCCGTCGCAGCGGCTCGCGGCCCGGGCGCTGGGCCTGAGTCACGGGCAGACGATGCGGCGGGTCGTGGTGCCGCAGGCGTTCCGCAAGGTGACGCCCGCGCTCATGAACGACTTCGTCGCGATGCAGAAGGACGTCGGGCTCATCTCCGTGCTCGGCGCGGTCGACGCGGTCCGGGCGGCGCAGATCGAGACCGCGCACTGGTTCAACTTCACGCCGTACGTCGTCGCGGGCCTCCTGTTCGTCCTGCTGGCGTGGCCGACGATCCGGCTGACCGACTGGCTCACCGCGCGCACGCGCGCCCGCGAGCAGGTGGGGAGCATCGTATGACCGACGTCGCGACCGGGCGCCCGGTCCCCGGCGCCGAGCCGGTCCTGAGCCTGCGGGGCATCCGCCGCTCCTTCGGCGACCGGCACGTGCTGCGCGGCATCGACCTCGACGTGGCCGCGCACGAGGTCGTCGCGCTCATCGGCGCGTCGGGCTCGGGCAAGTCGACGCTGCTGCGCACCGTGAACCTGCTCGAGCACGTCGACGACGGCGTCATCCGCCTCGCGGGCGAGGACATCAGCGACCCGCGCGTGGACGCCGATCGCGTGCGCGCCAGGATCGGCGCGGTGTTCCAGCACTACAACCTGTTCCCGCACCTCTCGGTGCTCGACAACGTGACGCTGGCGTCCCGACTCGTGCATCGGATGTCCCGCGTGGACGCCGAGCGGCGCGGCCGGGACCTGCTCGCGCGGATCGGGCTCGCCGAACACGCCGACGCGTTCCCCGACCGGTTGTCCGGCGGCCAGCAGCAGCGCGTCGCGATCGTCCGCGCGATCGCGACGGAACCGGAGCTCCTGCTCCTCGACGAGGTCACGAGCGCGCTGGATCCCGAGCTCGTCGGCGAGGTGCTCGCGCTCGTGCGGTCGCTCGCCGAGGGCGGCACGACGATCCTGATGGCGACCCACGAGATGTCGTTCGCACGCGACGTGGCCGACCGCGTGGTGTTCCTCGATGCGGGCCTGATCGCCGAGGAGGGATCGGCGCACGAGTTCTTCGCGTCGCCGCGCGAGGCGCGCACGCGCGAGTTCCTCGCCCGGGTCCTGCCGGACGAGGGCGGCATCCCCGGCTGAGTCCGCGGTCGGCCTACGCGGGCGCGCGGCCGACGCGGCCGCGCAGGCGGCCCGGCCGACGCCGCTCAGGCCTGCCCGAGCGCACCGACGACCGCGGGGACCGCCTCGGCGATGTCGAGCGCGGTGACGGGACCGCCGTCCACCGCCTCGGTCGCCCGGCGCGCGGCCTCGGCGTGGACGAACGCGGCCGTGGCCGCGACCGCCGTCAGGGTCCCCGCCTCGACGTCGAGGTCGGCGTGCGCGACCGCGGCGAGCGCGCCCAGGATGCCTGCGAGGACGTCTCCCGAACCCGCGGTCGCGAGCCGGTGGGTGGCCGCGGTGATCGTGTACCGGCGTCCCTCCGGATCGCAGACGTGCGTCACCGCGCCCTTCAACAGCACCGCGACGCCGAGTTCGTGCGCGGCGCGTTCGGCCCAGCCCGAGCGGTCCGCGACGATCGCCTCGACGTCGACGTCCACCTCCCGCAACGTGAGGAGCCGGGCGAGCTCGCCCGCGTGGGGGGTGATCACGGTCGGGCCCCGATGCGAGCCGACGAGGTCGAGCGCGCCCGCGTCGAGCACGACCGGCACGCCGGAGGCGAGCGCGTGCTGCAGGTCGCCCGAGAGGACGAACGAGCGCCGCTCGGGGTTCATGCCGCTGCCGAGCAGCCACGCCTGCACGCGACCCTCGCCGATGACGGTCTCGGGTCGGCGCGCGAGCACGGCCGCGGCGACGTCGCGCGGGCCGATGTAGCGGACCATCCCGACGCCCGAGCGCGACGCGGCCTCGACGCCGAGCACGGCGGCGCCCGGGTAGTCGTGGGATCCGGTGACGACGCCGAGCACGCCGCGCGAGTACTTGTCGTCCCGCGGTCCGGGCGGCGCGAGCCGCGTCACGGCGTCGGCGGCCGCCCACTCGCGCCACGGCGAAGGGTCCATGGATCCAAGATAGGTTGGGACGGATGCCTCCGACAGCCCCACCCGTCCCCGGCCGCACGCTCGAGCCGATCCGCCTGTCGCCCCACGTGGTGGTGTTCGACTACGGCGAGGTGATCTCGCGCGCGCCGAGCGAGTCCGACCGCGCCGACCTGCTCGCACGCGCCGGCGCCGACGCGGGGCCGTTCTGGTCCGCGTACTGGGCGCACCGCGAGTTGCTCGACCAGGGCACCTGGTCGATCGCGGAGTACTGGGCCGCCGTCGGGCGCGACGCCGGTCGCGAGTTCTCGCCCGCCGAGGTGCACGAGCTGTGGGCGATCGACCACCGCATGTGGCTCAGCGTCGACGCCGCGACGCTGGCCGTCGTCCAGGCGCTCGTCGACGGCGGCACGCGGGTCGCGCTGCTGTCGAACGCGGGTCGGGACTTCTCCGGGTTCCTCCGGCACGGGTCGTTCGCGCCGCTGTTCGAGCGCGTCTTCGTGAGCGGGGAGCTCGACATGGTGAAGCCGAACGCCGACATCTACGAGCACGTCATCGGCGAGCTCGGCATCCGCCACGACGAGCTGCTGTTCGTCGACAACAAGGCCGAGAACGTCGACGGCGCGCGAGCCGTCGGCGGCGACGGGCACGTGTTCACGACGCCGAGCGAGCTCGAGGCGTGGCTGCGGGGGGTCGCCGCGTGAACGCCGTCGACCCCGTGGCATCCGACCCCGTGGCATCCGCGCCCCTGGCGTCCGGGTCCGTGGCCCCCGAGGCATCCGGCGCCCTGCCCGCCCTCTTCCGCCCCATCCGCATCCGCGACCTCGAGATCCGCAACCGGATCTGGGTCCCCCCGCTCTGCCAGTACTCGGTGACCGCGCGCGACGGCGTGCCCACCGACTGGCACCTCGTCCACCTCGGCTCGATGGCCGCGGGCGGTGCGGGTCTCGTGATCGCCGAGGCCACCGCGATCCACCCCGACGGGCGGATCAGCGACCACGACACCGGGATCTGGAGCGACGACCAGGTCGTCGCGTGGCGCCGGATCACCGACTTCATCCGATCGCAGGGCGCGGCGTCGGGCCTCCAGCTCGCGCACGCGGGCCGCAAGGCGTCCGCCTGGCCGGAGCAGCTGCGCCTGCACGGCTCGCAGCCGGTCGAGCAGGGCGGCTGGCAGACGGTCTCGGCGTCGGCGATCGCGTTCGACGGCATGCGCGCTCCGGTCGCGCTCGACGAGGCCGGTATCCGCGCGGTGATCGCCGACTTCCGCGCCGCCGCGGCCCGAGCGGTGCGCGCGGGCTTCGACCTCGTCGAGGTGCACGCGGCCCACGGCTACCTCCTGCACCAGTTCCTCTCGCCGTTGTCCAACCACCGCGACGACGCCTGGGGCGGCGACCTCGCCGGCCGCGCGCGCCTGCTGCTCGAGGTCGTGCGCGAGGTGCGTGCCGAGATCGGCGAGCGGATGCCCCTCTTCGTGCGCTTCTCGGCGACGGACTGGGTCGACGGCGGCTGGGACGAGGCGCAGACCGCACAGGCGGCGAAGTGGGCGCAGGACGCGGGCGCGGACCTCGCCGACATCTCCACCGGCGGGCTCGTCGCGACCGCGAGCATCCCCGTGGGCCCGGGCTACCAGGTCGCCCACGCCTCCTACGTCGGCGAGCACGGCGGCGTGCCGGTCTCGGCGGTCGGGCGGATCACGCGCCCCGCGGACGCCGAGGCGCTCGTCGCCGCGGGCCGCGCGGACGCGGTCATGTTCGGCAAGGCGATGATGCGCGACCCGCACTTCGCGCTCCGAGCCGCGTACGAACTCGGCGCGGGCAGCTCGATGTGGCCCGTGCCGTACCTGCGCGCCCGCCCGGAGGCGAACGACGGCGAGTGGTGAACCCGCGCGAGGGCCGATGCAGCGACGACGGGCCCTCGCCGGGTCCGGGGTTCAGGTGGTTCGCTGGCCGATCGCGATGATGTTGCCCTCGCTGTCGTCGAACCAGGCCGTGCGCATGCCGCCCTCGTCGGCCACGCCGTCGACGGTCTGCAGGCCGGGCATGTCGTAGTCGTTGAAGACGACGCCGCGCTCGCGGAGCGCGGCCATGTCGCGGTCGAGGTCGTCGGTGTCGAGGCCGAGCGCCGTGTTCTGCGCGGTGCCGGCGAACTGGGACTCGTAGACGAGCAGGGCGGTGTCCCCGATGCGGAACATCACGGCGCCGTCGTCGGGGGCGCCGTCGGCTTCGGGCTCCAGGCCGAAGACGTCCTTCCACCAGCGGACCGCCCGCTGGAAGTCGGATGCCGGGAGCACCCCGTAGCACTGCAGGTTGTCGAACATGAGCCGTCCTCACCTTCTCGGGCCGGCCGAAGTCTACGCGCGAACGGGCCGGAACGCTGCGGTTCCGGCCCGTTCGTCACGCCGACGGCTCAGCCCCGACGGGTCGCGTCCTGCACCTCGCCGACGAGCTCCTCGATGATGTCCTCGAGGAAGATCACGCCGGTCGTCGCCCCGTCCTCGTCGAACGCGCGCGCGAGGTGCGTCCCGAGGCGGCGCATCGTCGCGAGCGCATCCTCCAGGTCGGTCCCGGCGAAGATCGAGACCAGCCGGCGCACGCGCTTCGCGGGGATCGGATCGTCGAACTCGTCCTCGTCGAGGTCGATCACGTCCTTCAGGTGGACGTACCCCGCCGGCTCGCCGTCCTCGCCGAGGAGCACGTAGCGGGAGAAGCCGTGCCGCGCGACCGCGCGCTCGACATCGCCCGGCGTCGCGTGCGGCGGCAGGCTGACGAGCCCGCCGGCCGCGACCGCCACATCGCTCACGCGCTTGGCCGTGAACTCGAACGCGGCCGTGAGCGTCCCGGTCGAATCCGCCAGCACGCCCTCGCGGCGCGACTGGTCGACGATCGTCTGCACCTCCTCGAGCGTGAACGTCGAGGTCGCCTCGCTCTTGGGCTCGACGCCGAACAGCCGGAGCACGCCGTTCGCGGTCGCGTTGAGTGCGACGATCACCGGCCGGAAGATGCGGGCGAGGAACACGAGCGGCGGGGCGAGCAGCAGCACCGCGCGCTCGGGGATCGAGAACGACAGGTTCTTCGGCACCATCTCGCCGAACACGACGTGCAGGTACGAGACCACCAGCAGGGCGATCGCGAACGCCACCCCGCCGACGACCTCCTCGCTCCAGCCCGTGAGCGCCAGCGGTACCTCCAGCAGGTGGTGGATCGCCGGCTCGGACACGTTCAGGATCAGCAGCGAGCAGATCGTGATGCCGAGCTGGCTCATCGCGAGCATGAGCGTCGCGTGCTCCATCGCCCAGAGCGCGGTCTTCGCGCTCCGGCGGCCCTGCTCGGCGAGCGGCTCGATCTGGGACCGTCGCGCCGAGATCACCGCGAACTCGGCGCCGACGAAGAAGGCGTTCGCCACGAGCAGGACGAAGAGCCAGGCGAGTCCGGCCCAGTCGCTCATCGGTCCGCCTCCCCCGCGTCGAGCGAGTCCGGCTCGGGCATCGGCTTCGGCTCGAACCGGAGCCGGTCGATCCGTCGGCCGTCGAGCCGTTGGACGCGCAGCGTCCCGTCCTCGAACCCGACCTCGTCGCCGACGAGCGGCAGGCGGCCGAGCTCGGACATCACGAAGCCGGCGACCGTCTCGTAGTCCCCGTTCTCGGGCACTCGGATGCCGGTGCGCTCGAGCAGCTCGTCGGGGCGCAGGATCCCGGGGAAGCTCACGAGGTCGCCGCGGCGCACGATGCCCGCGCGCGTGCGGTCGTGCTCGTCCGCGACCTCGCCCACGAGCTCCTCGACGAGGTCCTCGAGCGTGGCCACGCCCGCGGTGCCGCCGTACTCGTCGACGACGACCGCCATCTGGAACCCGCGGCCGCGGAGTTCCTCCAGCAGGGTGTCGAGCTTCATCGTCTCGGGCACGCGCAGCGCCTCGGACTGCAGCGCCGAGGTCGGCACGTCGCCGCGGCGCTCGCGCGGCACGGCGACGGCCTGCTTGACGTGCACGACGCCCACGACGTCGTCGAGGTTCTCGTCGTACACGGGGAAGCGCGAGAAGCCCGTCTGCCGCGCGAGTTCGAGCACCGCCTCGGCCGGCTCCTGGCGCTGCACGGCCGCCACCCTGGGCCGCGGCGTCATCACGTCGGAGGCGTCGTGGTCGGCGAACCGGAGCGTGCGGCCGAGGAGCGTCGCGGTGTCCTGCTCGAGGAGGCCGGCGCTTGCGGAGCGCCGCACGAGCGAGCTCAGCTCCTCGGCGCTCCTGGCGCCGGAGAGCTCCTCCTTCGGCTCGATGCCGACCGCGCGCAGCAGCCCGTTCGCGCTGCCGTTCAGGACCACGATCGCGGGCCGGAACACCCAGGTGAACGCCGCCTGGAAGGGGATCACGAACTTCGCCGTGGCGAGCGGGAGCGCGAGCGCGAAGTTCTTGGGCACGAGCTCGCCGAGCACCATCGACACGAGCGTGGCGATGACGATCGCGGTCGTGGCGCCGATCGGCCGGATGAGCGCGTCGGGCAGGCCGGCCGCTTCGAGCGGCCCGGCGAGCAGCGAGGAGATCGCCGGCTCCATGGCGTAGCCCGTGAGGAGCGTCGTCAGCGTGATGCCGAGCTGCGCGCTCGAGAGGTGCGTCGAGGTGATCTTCAGCGCGGCGATGGTCATGCCGAGCCGGGTCTCGCCCCGCTCGCGCCGCGCTTCGAGGTCCGCGCGGTCCAGGTTCACGAGCGCGAACTCGCTCGCGACGAAGAAGCCCGTGCCGATCGTGAGCAGGAGGCCGATGGCGAGCATGATCCACTCAGACATCCGCACCTCCCCGATCGGTCACGGGCGAGGGTCTATGGTCGGTCGGATTCGCTGAGGGGGGATCGTCCATGGTCGGCCCAGTATATCGAGCACGCCCGCGCGCGGACGGGTCGATCGGGGTCGCCGGCGCCCCCGTCCGTCACCAGCTGACCGGCAGCGCCTTGCCCTCCTCGTAGCCCGCCGCGGACTGGATGCCCACGAGCGCGCGCTCGCGGAACTCCGTCAGCGTGGACGCGCCCGCGTAGGTGAACGAGCTGCGCACGCCCGAGGTGATCATGTCGAGCAGGTCCTCGATCGAGGGGCGCAGCGGGTCGAGGTAGATCGACGACGACGAGATCCCCTCGGCGAACAGCTCGCGGCGCGCGAGCTCGTACGCGCCGAGGCGGTCGAACCGCTCGCGCACGGCCTTCGTGGACGCCATCCCCCAGCTCTCCTTGAAGAGCCGGCCGGATGCGTCGCGCCGGAGCCGGCCGGGCGCCTCGATCGTGCCCGCGAACCACGATCCGATCATGACCGAGTCGGCTCCCGCCGCGAGCGCGAGCGCGACGTCGCGCGGGTAGCGCACGCCGCCGTCGGCCCACACGCGGGCCCCGTGCTCGCGCGCCGCCTCCGCGGTCTCGAGCACCGCCGAGAACTGCGGGCGACCGACCGCGGTCATCATGCGCGTGGTGCACATCGCGCCGGGACCCACGCCGACCTTGAGGACGTCGGCGCCGGCCTCGACGAGGTCGCGCACGCCGTCCGCGGTGACGATGTTGCCCGCGACGATCGGCAGGCCGAGCCCCTGGTCGCGGACCGCCCGGATCGCGCGGAGCATCCCCTCCTGGTGGCCGTGCGCGGTGTCGATCACGAGCAGGTCGACGCCGGCCTCGGCGAGCGCGCGCGCCTTGGCCGCCGGGTCGCCGTTCACGCCGACGGCCGCGGCGACCCGCAGGCGTCCCTCGGCGTCGACGTTCGGGCGGTACACGGTGCCGCGGAGCGCACTGCGACGGCTGAGGGTGCCGACCACGCGCCCGTGCTCGAGCACGGGCGCGAAGTCCAGGCCCGCCTCGGCCATGACGTCGAACGCCCGGCGCGGCGAGTCGACGTCCTCGGCCTCGAGCGCAGGCAGGTCGCCGTGGATGAGGTCGCCGAGCCGCGCGTCCGGCAGCGCGGTCCCGAGGCGCTCCGCGACGATGCACCCGACGAATGCTTCGCCTGCATCCTGGACGACGATGCCGTGCCCGGGGACCGCGGGAAGCACCTCCGCGGCCTCGGCCACGGTCGTCTCGGGAGTGAACGAGAAGGGCGTGTCGAACCTCGGTGACTGCGCCTTCACCCAGCGGATGGACTCGGCCAGGTCCTGCAGGTGGAGGTCCTGCGGAAGGACCCCGATCCCCCCGCGCCTGGCCAGTGATGCCGCCAATCTCGGGCCCGTGACCGAGTTCATGTTCGCCGACACGATGGGGATCGTCGAGCCGGATCCGTCGGCGGTGTCGAGTGCCACGTCGAGGCGGCTGGAGACGTCCGACCTGCTCGGCACGAGGAACACGTCGGAGTAGGTGAGGTCGTGCGTCGGACTCGTCCGGTAGAACTCCATGGGTCCACGCTACCCGTGGCGGCGTGCCGGCCGCCGGGTTCGAGCGGTTAGGCTGGTGGGTGGTTCCGCGCGCCCCGGCGCTCGGCGGAGCCCAACCCCCAAGCCACATCGACGGAGAGAGCAGGCGAAGGCCGTGTCGAGCCAACTGACGGGAACCGGAGCCGACGAGACGTCGGCCGAGTTCGGAGCCAACGAATGGCTCGTCGACGAGATGTACCAGAAATTCGTCGTCGACCGCGACTCCGTCGACCGCTCGTGGTGGCCCGTCCTCGAGCACTACGCCGCGGTGCACGCCAACGGGGCCGACGCACCGGCGCCCGAGGCCCCCGCCGCCCCCGCCTCGTCGACGGCCGCTCCCGCCGCGCCCGCCGCCGCTCCGGCCGCGCCTGCGCCCGAGGTCCCGGTCGCGCCGCCCGCGAGCGCGCCGCTGACCGCGCCCGCGCCCGTGATCGGCCAGACCCCGGAGGCGCGCACCACCTCGCAGGCCCCCCGGCCCGAGCCCGTGCCCGCGGACGTCCCCGTCACGGCCCCGCAGGCCACCATCGCCGCCGGCCCGGCCGCCGACGAGGTCGTCGTCCTGAAGGGCATGCCGAAGGCGCTCGCCGCCAACATGGACGCCTCGCTCACCGTGCCCACCGCGACGAGCGTGCGCACCGTGCCGGCGAAGCTCATGATCGACAACCGCATCGTGATCAACAACCACCTGCGCCGCACGCGCGGCGGCAAGGTGTCGTTCACGCACCTCATCGGCTGGGCGCTCATCCAGGCGCTCAAGGAGTTCCCGAGCCAGAACGTCTTCTACGACGAGCGCGACGGCAAGCCGAGCCTCGTGAAGCCGGCCCACATCGGCCTCGGCATCGCGATCGACATCCCGAAGCCCGACGGCACGCGCGCCCTGCTCGTCCCCGCGATCAAGCGCGCCGAGACGATGACCTTCAACGAGTTCCTCGCCGCCTACGAGGACCTCGTCACCCGCGCGCGCGGCAACAAGCTCACCGCGGACGACTTCCAGGGCGCGACAGTGTCGCTCACCAACCCCGGCGGCATCGGCACCGTCCACTCGGTGCCGCGCCTCATGAAGGGCCAGGGCTGCATCATCGGCGCGGGCGCGCTCGAGTACCCGGCCGAGTTCCAGGGCGCGAGCGAGAAGGTCCTCGCGAACCTCGCGATCGGCAAGACGATCACGCTCACCTCGACCTACGACCACCGGGTCATCCAGGGCGCGGGCTCCGGCGAGTTCCTGAAGAAGGTGCACGAGCTCCTCATCGGCGAGCGCCGCTTCTACGAGGACATCTTCGCCGCGCTGCGTCTCCCGTACGACCCCATCCACTGGGCGCCGGACATCGCGGTCGACCTCGCGAGCGCGGTCGACAAGACCGCCCGCGTGCAGGAGCTCATCAACTCGTTCCGCGTGCGCGGCCACATGATGGCCGACATCGACCCGCTCGAGTACGTGCAGCGCTCGCACCCCGACCTCGACATCGCGAACCACGGCCTGACGTTCTGGGACCTCGACCGCGAGTTCGTCACGGGCGGCTTCGGCAACACCCGCACGGCGCTCCTGCGCGACATCCTCGGGGTCCTCCGCGACTCGTACTGCCGCACCATCGGCATCGAGTACATGCACATCCAGGACCCGGTGCAGCGCAAGTGGGTGCAGGACCAGGTCGAGCGCAAGTACGAGAAGCCGACCCACGACGAGCAGATGCGGATCCTCCGCAAGCTCAACGAGGCCGAGGCGTTCGAGACCTTCCTGCAGACCAAGTACGTCGGCCAGAAGCGCTTCAGCCTCGAGGGCGGCGAGTCCACGATCGCGCTGCTCGACCAGGTGCTCCAGGGCGCAGCCAAGGAGGGCCTCGACGAGGTCGCGATCGGCATGCCCCACCGGGGGCGCCTGAGCGTCCTCACGAACGTGGCGGGCAAGAGCTACGGCCAGGTGTTCCGGGAGTTCGAGGGCACCGCGAGCGGGCACGGCTCGGGCGACGTCAAGTACCACCTCGGCACCGAGGGCGTGTTCACCGCCGACGACGGCCACCGGATCCCCGTCTCGCTCGCGGCGAACCCGTCGCACCTCGAGGCCGTCGACGGCGTGTTCGAGGGCATCGTGCGCGCCAAGCAGGACCGCAAGCCCATCGGCAGCTTCGGGACCCTCCCGATCCTCATCCACGGCGACGCCGCGATGGCGGGCCAGGGCGTGGTCGTCGAGACGCTGCAGATGTCGCAGCTGCGCGGGTTCCGCACCGGCGGCACGATCCACCTCGTCGTGAACAACCAGGTCGGCTTCACGACCCTGCCGAGCGACAGCCGCTCGTCGATCTACTCGACCGACGTCGCGAAGACCATCCAGGCGCCGATCTTCCACGTGAACGGCGACGACCCCGAGGCCGTCGTGCGCGTCGCGGACCTCGCGTTCCGGTACCGCCAGGAGTTCCACCGCGACGTCGTCATCGACCTCGTCTGCTACCGCCGTCGCGGTCACAACGAGGGTGACGACCCGTCGATGACGCAGCCGCTCATGACGAACCTCATCGAGGCCAAGCGCAGCGTCCGCAAGCTCTACACCGAGGCGCTCGTCGGCCGCGGCGACATCACCGAGGCGGAGTACGAGGAGGCGCACCGCGACTTCCAGGACCAGATGGAGCGCGCGTTCGCCGAGACCCACGCCGCCCAGACCGGGACCATCCCGATCATCGTCGACGGCGCCGCTCCGGCGCCCGTCTCGGGCGAGCTCGAGACGACCGGCGTCCCGGTCGAGGTCGTCCATGCGATCGGCGACGCGCACGACAACCGGCCCGCGGGCTTCACCGTGCACCAGAAGCTCCAGCAGCTCCTGCAGAAGCGTGCCGACATGAGCCGCAACGGCAAGATCGACTGGGGCTTCGGCGAACTCCTCGCGCTCGGGTCGCTCCTGCTCGAGGGCACGCCGGTCCGGTTCTCCGGCCAGGACGCGCGTCGCGGGACCTTCGTCCAGCGCCACGCCGTGTTCCACGACCGCCTGAACGGCCAGGAGTGGCTGCCGCTGCAGAACCTCTCGGACAACCAGGCCCGCTTCTGGATCTACGACTCGCTGCTCAGCGAGTACGCGGCGATGGGCTTCGAGTACGGCTACTCGGTCGAGCGCGCCGACGCCCTGGTCCTCTGGGAGGCGCAGTTCGGCGACTTCGCCAACGGCGCGCAGACGATCATCGACGAGTTCATCTCGTCGGCCGAGCAGAAGTGGGGCCAGCGCTCGAGCGTCGTCCTGCTCCTGCCCCACGGCTACGAGGGCCAGGGGCCCGACCACTCGTCGGCCCGCATCGAGCGCTACCTGCAGCTGTGCGCCGAGAACAACATGACGGTCGCACGTCCCTCGACGCCCGCGTCGTACTTCCACCTGCTCCGCCGCCAGGCGTACGCCCGGCCGCGCCGGCCGCTCGTGGTGTTCACGCCGAAGGCGATGCTGCGCCTGCGCGGTGCGACCAGCGAGGTGTCCGACTTCACGCAGGGCCGCTTCGAGCCGATCATCGACGATGCACGGATCACCGACAAGGCGGCCGTGAAGCGCGTGGTCTTCCTCTCGGGCAAGCTCTACTACGACCTCCTCTCGGAGCTCGAGAAGCACCCGAACCCCGAGGTCGCGCTCGTCCGCCTCGAGCAGCTCTACCCGCTGCCCGCGGTCGACCTCAAGGCGATCGCCGACTCGTACCCGAACGCCGAGCTGGTCTGGGCGCAGGACGAGCCCGAGAACCAGGGCGCGTGGCCGTACTTCATCGTCGAGACGAACAAGCTCGGCCCGCGCGCCGTGACCATCGTGTCGCGTCCGGCGTCGGCGTCGCCCGCGACCGGCTCGGCGAAGCGCCACGCCGAGGAGCAGGCCGACCTGATCCGGCGGGCGCTCACGGTCTGAGCCGCAGTCGAGACGGAACGAGCGGATGCCCCGTCGGGGCATCCGCTCGTTCCGTCTCACCCGCCGGGTCGCCCGCCCGCCGACCCGGCGACCGACGCGACGGGGCGCCGTGCGATCGGGCGACCGAGCGACCGGGCGACCGGGCGACCGCTCAGCGGGTCCCGCGGGCGAGCTTCGACGGCCACCAGATGGCGCGGCCCACGTCGTACGACAGTGCCGGCACCAGCAGGGTCCGCACGAGGAAGGTGTCGAGCAGCACGCCGAACGCGACGATGAACGAGATCTGCGCGAGGAACAGGATCGGCAGCACCCCGAGCGCGGCGAACGTCGCCGCGAGCACGAGCCCGGCCGACGTGATGACCCCGCCGGTCAGCCGGAGCCCGCGCAGGATCCCCGCGCGCGTGCCGAAGCGCACCGACTCCTCGCGCACCCGGGTCATCAGGAAGATGTTGTAGTCGACGCCGAGCGCGACGAGGAACACGAACCCGAACAGCGGGACCGACGGATCCGCGCCCGGGAAGTGCAGCACGTGCTCGAACACGAGCGCCGAGACGCCGAGGGCCGCCGCGAACGAGAGCACGACGCTGCCGATGAGCAGGAGCGGCGCCACGATCGAGCGCAGCAGCAGCATGAGGATGAGCAGGATCGCGGCGAGCACGAGCGGGATGATGCGCCCCCGGTCGGTGATGGCCGCCGCGTTCGTGTCGAGTGCGACCGCGGTCGATCCGCCGACCAGCACCGCGGCGTCCACGTCGTCGAGCGAGGCGCGCAGCCGCTCCACGGTGGCTTCCGCGGCGAGCGAGTCGGCCGGGTCGGCGAGCGTCGCCTGCAGGAGGACGCGCCCGTCCACCACCGTCGGCTCGGGCGCCGGCGTGCCGGGCGGCCCGAACGCGACGAGTCCGTCCTCCGTGACCTCGGCCTGCCCGGCCGGGGTGCCGGTGGCGACCACGGTGACCGAGTCGACGCCGTCCGTGTCCCGCGCGACCGCGGCCATCGCCTGCAGGTCGCCCTCCCCGCCGATGATGACCGCCGGGGTGCCGGAGCCGGCCGGGAAGTGGTCGCCCAGCATCGCCTGGCCGTCGCGGGCCTCGGATGCCCCGAGCACGAACTCGCTCGACGGCACGCCGTCGGCGTCGAGTCGCGGCAGGCCGAGGCACATGAGCGCGAGGAGCGCGGTCGAGGCGATCCACACCGTGCGCGGCCGCCGTGCCACGAACCGGGCGACGCCGGCCCAGAGCCCGCGACCGGCCGTCGGATCCTCGTCCGGCCCGGCCGGGGCATCCGCTTCGGCCGCCCGCGCCCGGCGCGGCCAGAAGGCGACCTTGCCCGCCCAGAGCAGGAGCGCCGGGAGCAGGGTGAGCGCGGCGAGCATCGCGAACGCGATGCCGATCGCGGCGACCGGGCCGAGGATCTTGTTCGAGGTGAGCTCGCTCGCCAGCAGGATCAGCAGCCCGACGATCACGGTGCCGCCGCTGGCCACGATCGGCTCCCACGCGCCGCGCAGCGCCGCGAGCGTCGCATCCCACTTCGACCCGCCGTCGGCGAGCGCCTCGCGATACCGGGCGATGTACAGGAGCGAGTAGTCGGTCGCGGCGCCGATGACGAGGATGAACAGGATGCCCTGGGTCTGGCCCGACAGCGGCAGGATGTCGGCGCCGGCGAGCGCGACGACCGTGAGCACGGAGGCGCAGAGCGCCGCCATGCTCGTGCCGAGCACGATGACGGGCAGCAGCGGCGAGCGGTAGACGATCACGAGGATGACGAACACCGCGGCCAGTGCCACGGCGAGCAGGAGCCCGTCGATGCCGCTGAACGCCTGGGCGAGGTCGGCGGTGAAGCCGGCGGGCCCGGTCACCGCGGCGGCGACGCCCTCGATCGGATGCTCCGCGAGCAGGCCGCGGATCTCGTCGACGACGTCGCGCGGGCCGCCCTCGCCCGCGTCCGCGTCGATCGGCACGACGAACTGCGCGGCGCGGCCGTCATCGGAGGGGATCACCGGGGACGCCTGGTCGGCGACGACGCCGTCGACCGCGAGGACCTGCTCGCGGAGGTCCTCGATCGTTGCGGTCGCAGCGTCGTCGAGCGTCCCGTCGCCGGCGAACACGATGATCGCCGGCACCGCGTCGGAATCGCGGAACCCGGCCTGGAGCTCGTTCACCTCGGTCGCCTCGGCGGAGGCGGGGAGGAACTGCGCCTGGTCGTTGGTCACGACATCGGACAGGCGGCCGAAGGCCGCACCGCCCGAGCCGAACAGGGCGAACCAGACGAGGATGAGGACGGCGGGGACGGCGACGCGCAGCCAGGTCGGCGGACGCGAGCCTCGGGTTTCGGGGGTCACCCGAGAATGCTAACCGAGTTAGCGAACCTCGGTGTTCGTCACCACGATCGTGTGCGACTGGATCTCGCGGATCCGAGTCAGGACCACCGAGCGCAGCTCCTCGGGCGCGTTCTCGCGGCACGCGCGCTGCACGGCCTCGGTGAGGACGAGCCCCACCTTCAGCTCGCCGCTGCAGTCGACGCAGTGCTCCATGTGCTCGCGCACATCCGCTGCATCCTCATGGCGCAGCTCGTTGTGCAGGTACTCCTCGAGTTCGGCCTTGGCCTTCTCGCAGCCGCAGTCGGTCATCGTGGGCTCCTCGGCGTGGTCTGCTGCGTGCGGGATCTGGGCGCAGGCTCGGCCGCAGCATAGCCCTGCGAGCGCGCGTAGTCGGCGAGGGACTCGCGGAGCATGCGCCGGCCACGGTGCAGGCGGCTCATCACGGTCCCGATCGGGGTGTGCATCATGTCGGCGATCTCCTGGTACGCGAAGCCCTCGACGTCGGCGAGGTACACCGCGATCCGGAAGTCCTCGGGCAGGGACTGGAGCGCGTCCTTCACGCTGCTGTCCGGCAGGTGGTCGATCGCCTCGGCCTCGGCCGAGCGGCCCGCGGTCGCGGTCGTCGACTCGGCGCCGCCGAGCTGCCAGTCCTCGAGCTCGTCGATCGTGCCCTGATAGGGCTCCCGCTGCTTCTTGCGGTACGTGTTGATGTAGGTGTTCGTCAGGATCCGGTACAGCCACGCCTTGAGGTTGGTCCCCTGGGTGAACTGCGCGAACGCGGCGAACGCCTTCACGAAGGTCTCCTGCACCAGGTCCTGCGCGTCGGCGGGGTTCTTCGTCATCCGCAGCGCCGCCGCGTAGAGCTGGTCGAGGTACGGCAACGCCTGCTCCTCGAACAGCTCCCCCAGCGGACGTTGCTCATCCGGTGCCTGCACACCGGTCTCGTCGGCACTCATCACGGGCCATCCTAGGACCTGCACCTCGGAGGACGCCGGGCGGCGGGTCGACAACGCGACCGGCCGGTCGATCACCTCGAATGTCACGCACGAACTCCTTCCCGCCCTGCGGCGCTACTGTAGGTAACCGATGCAGATTTCGAGGTATTCCGCTCCCGAGTTCGACCCGTACGGCGACGCCGCACCCGACGACGAGCCGGGCGGCTGGGCGGCACCGGTCGCGACCGGGCCGCTCGACGCGGTGCTCTCGCTGCCCGGTTCCAAGTCGCTGACCAACCGCGAGCTCGTGCTCGCCGCCCTCGCCGACGGGCCGTCAGTGCTGCACGCCCCGCTCTGGTCCCGCGACAGCGAGCTCATGGTCGAGGGGCTCCGGGCCCTCGGCACGGCCTTCGAGCGCATCCCCGGCGCGGGCGGATTCGGCGACGACCTCCGGGTCGTCCCGGCCGACGAGCTCACCGGGTCGACGACCATCGACTGCGGCCTCGCGGGCACCGTCATGCGCTTCCTGCCTCCCGTCGCCGCGCTCGCGCTCGGGCCGACGACCTTCGACGGCGACGAGTACGCCCGCAAGCGGCCGATGTCCGGCGTCATCGACGGGCTCCACGGGCTCGGCGTCGACCTCGACGACGACGGCCGCGGCACGCTCCCGTTCACGGTCCACGGCACGGGCCGGGTCGGCGGCGGCGTGCTCGAGATCGACGCGTCGGCGTCCAGCCAGTTCGTGTCCGCCCTCCTGCTGTCCGCGGCGCGGTTCGAGCAGGGCGTCGACCTCCGGCACACCGGCGAACGCCTGCCGAGCCTGCCGCACATCGAGATGACGGTCGCCGCGCTCGCCGCTCGCGGCGTCGAGGTCGCCTCGCCCGAGGTGGGCCGCTGGAGGGTCGCACCCGGCCCCATCGCCGCGATCGACGTCGACATCGAGCCGGACCTCTCGAACGCCGCGCCGTTCCTGATCGGCGCGGTGGTCGCGGGCGGCCAGGCGACGATCACGGGCTGGCCGGCCTCGACGACCCAGGTGGGCGCGCAGCTGGCCGACCTCCTCCCCCGCTTCGGCGCCCGGGTCGAGATCGAGGGCGGGCGCTTCACCGTGCACGCCCCGGCGCGCGGCGCGGACGGCGGGCGGGGCATCCGCGGCGTCGACCTGCACCTCCCCGAGGCGGGCGAGCTGGTCCCGAACCTGGTCGCGCTCGCGGCGCTGGCCGACGGACCGAGCACCTTCACCGGCATCGGGCACATCCGCCACCACGAGACCGACCGCATCGCGGCCCTCGCGGCGGAGCTCACCGCGCTCGGCGGCCGCGTGACCGAGTCCGAGGACGGCCTGCGGATCGATCCCGCGCCGCTCCACGGCGGCGACTGGCACGCCTACGCCGACCACCGGATGGCCACGAGCGGGGCGATCATCGGCCTCGCGGTGCCGGGCGTGGTCGTCGACGACATCGGCTGCACGTCGAAGACGCTGCCGCAGTTCACCGAGCTCTGGGGGCGGCTGCTCGGATGAGCTGGTGGGACCAGGACGACGACGAGGACGAGCCCGACTACGACGAGTCCGACGTCCGGGTCCGCCCGAACCGGCGCGGCAGCCGCCCGCGGACGAAGACCAGGCCAGAGCACGCCGACGCGGTGACCGGGACGGTGCTCGGCGTCGACCGCGGACGCTACGCCGTCCTCGCAGCCGAGGGCACGGCCGACGAGCGCGAGCTCGTCGCGGCCCGTGCCAGCGAGCTGCGCCGGAAGTCGGTCGTCACGGGCGACCACGTCGACCTCGTCGGCGACGTCACGGGCGCGCCCGGCACGCTCGCGCGGATCGTCCGGATCGGCGACCGCACGACCCTGCTCCGCCGGAGCGCGGACGACACGGACGAGGTCGAGCGCGTGATCGTCGCGAACGCCGACCAGATGCTCATCGTCGTCGCCGCGGCGAACCCCGAACCGCGAATCCGGCTCGTCGACCGGTACCTCGTCGCGGCCTACGATGCCCGGATCGCGCCGCTGCTGTGCGTCACGAAGTCCGACCTCGCCGACCCGGGGCCGTTCCTCGAGAACTTCGCGGGCCTCGACTTCCCCGTGTTCCTGAGCGGGCGCGACCGCATGCCGCTCGACGCGATCCGCGAGTCCCTGATCGGCCATCGCACGGTGTTCGTCGGGCATTCCGGCGTCGGCAAGTCGACGCTCGTCAACGCGCTCGTGCCGGGAGCCGACCGCGCCATCGGCCGCGTGAACGCCGTCACCGGCCGCGGTCGCCACACGTCCTCGTCGACGGTCTCGCTGCGCGTCGAGTCGCCCGACGGACACGGCTGGGTGATCGACACGCCCGGCGTGCGATCGTTCGGCCTCGGCCACGTCGACCCCTCGAGCCTGCTCGGCGCCTTCACCGAACTCGCCGAGATCGCGGAGAACTGCCCGCGCGGCTGCACCCACCTGCCGGATGCCCCGGACTGCGCGATCATCGAGACCGTCGGCGCCGGGGCGCTCGGCGATGCCGGCCGCGCGCGGCTCGACTCGCTGCAGCGACTGCTCACGACGTTCGCGAGCGGCTGAACGGGCGACCCGCACCGTCCACGCCTGCCTAGCATGGACGGATGACCGACGCACGACTCGCCCCCGGCGACCTCGCTCCCGATTTCACGCTGCTCGACCAGCACGGCGCCCCGCTCACCCTCTCGGAGCTGCGCGGCGAGCGCGTGCTGCTGTACTTCTACCCGGAGGCGATGACGCCGGGCTGCACCACGGAGGCGTGCGACTTCCGCGACCACCTGAACTCGTTCGCCGGCGCGGGCGTGCGGGTCCTCGGCGTCTCCAAGGACGACGTGGCGAAGCTCGCGCGGTTCGCCGAGCGCGACCACCTGAACTTCACCCTGCTCAGCGACGAGGACCTCGCCGTGCAGCAGGCGTACGGCGTGTGGGGCGAGAAGTCGCTCTACGGGAAGATCGTCGTCGGGAGCATCCGATCCACGTTCCTCGTGGGCGTCGACGGCCGCATCGAGCGCGTGTTCTACAACGTGAAGGCGACCGGACACGTCGCGCGCCTCCGGCGCGAACTCGGCATCGACTGACCGCCACGCCGACGGCACGGCCGTCGAGCGCACGGCGCTCGGCGGCCGCCGTCGTCAGTGCTCCGCGGCCTCGGGCGCCCCACTCGTCGCGGAGGAGTACGCGAGCCGGACCGGCGTCCACAGCAGGAGGCCGATGACGACGATCGCGGGGATCAGCAGCAGCCAGCCGACGTCCGGCCGGGCGAACAGGCCCTGGAAGGCGCCGACCGCGACCGAGATCTGCAGGACCTGCCACACGATCGCAGCCGCCCGCGTCCACGACGCCCGCAGGTACGAGCCGACCGCGACCGCGCCGACCCAGAGCGCTCCGATCAGCACGAGCACGATGAGCGCGATCGCGGTGGCGTAGCTCGACGGCTGGAGCACGACGAGGTCGACGATCAGCCACACCGCGACCGCGGCGACGGCGAGCGCCTCGGCGGTCAGCAGGACGCTCACGGTCACCAGGGCGGCCCGAACGGCGCCCGTCGAAACCCCCCGCTCGGGCGGTTCGGTCGTCCCACTCACAGCGATATCCCATGCACGGCTATTGATTCGCCTTCCGCCCTATGCGACCATATTTGAGGCCGAGTTGATGCTCACAGGGACGTGAGCCGATCAGTTCTTGATCCTACTTCCCGAGATTCGGCTTCCCCCCCAATGCAGCGACAGCTTGATCGGCGCGCGCCGAGTCACGCCGCTGCGGACCGAAGTACGCAACAAGGAGCATCTCCATGGATTGGCGCGACAAAGCCGCCTGCCTCACGGCCGACCCCGAACTGTTCTTCCCGGTCGGCAACACCGGCCCCGCGGTCGACCAGATCGAGAAGGCGAAGGCCGTCTGCGCCCGGTGCACCGTCACCGAGATCTGCCTGCAGTACGCACTCGAGACCGGTCAGGACTCGGGCGTCTGGGGCGGCCTCAGCGAGGACGAGCGTCGCGCCCTGAAGCGCCGCGCCGCCCGCGCCCGCCGCGCCGGCTGACACGCCTCCGCGTCACCCGCGCTCGTCGCACACCGCGATCGACCCCCGCACCTCGCGGGGGTCGATCGCGGTGTGCGGCGTGCGCGGTTCGGGCGCAGCATCCCGCGACGTCCATGAGCACGCCCAGCGCGAGCCGCGCGTGAACCCGGTCAGCGCGAGCCGCGCCTGATCCCGCTCAGCGCGAGCCGCGCGTGAACCCGCTCAGCGGGCGAAGCCCGTGATCCAGCGCAGCGGGACCTCGATGGTCACCTCGGTGCCGCGCCCGACGAGCGTGTGCCAGTCGATCGTGCCGCCGAGCTCGCCCTGGATGAGCGTGCGGACGATCTGCGTGCCGAGGCCCTCGCCGACCTTGCCCTCGGGCAGGCCCGAACCCGAGTCGCGCACCTGGACGGTGAGCATCGTGTCCGAGCGGTCGGCGCTGATCTCCACGTCGCCCTCCTGGCCCGCGAGGCCGTGCTCGACCGCGTTCGTCACGAGCTCGGTGAGCGCGAGCGCGAGCGGCGTCGCGTACTCGCTGGGCAGGACGCCGAAGCTCCCGGACCGCTTCGGGTGCGCGGTCGTGTTGTGCGCGGCCGCGACCTCGGCGACGAGCAGCAGGGCGCGGTCGAAGACGTCGTCGAAGTCGACGCTCTGCGAGAGGCCGCCCGACAGCGTGTCGTGCACGACCGCGATCGCGCCGACGCGCCGCATCGCCTGGGTGAGCGCTTCGCGCGCCTCGTCGGAGTGGGTCCGCCGAGCCTGGATGCGCAGCAGGGACGCCACCGTCTGGAGGTTGTTCTTCACCCGGTGGTGGATCTCGCGGATCGTCGCATCCTTGGTGATGAGCTCCTGCTCCTGGTGACGCATCTCGGTCACGTCGCGCGACAGCACGATGGCGCCGATCCGTTCGCCGCGGTGCCGGATCGGGATGGCCCGGAGCGAGACCGTCACGCCGCGGGACTCGACGTCGGTGCGCCACGGGGCCCGCCCGGTGACCACGAGCGGGAGCGACTCGTCGACCACGAGCTTGCCGTGGAGGAGGCGGGTGGTCACGTCGGCGAGGGACTCGCCTTCGAGCTCGTCGTCGAAGCCCATGCGGTTGAACGCGGAGAGCGCGTTGGGGCTCGCGAAGGTGGTCACGCCGTCGACGTCGAGCCGGATGAGCCCGTCGGAGGCACGAGGGGCGCCGCGTCGTGGGCCGGTGGGCGCGCCGTGGTCGGGGAAGTCGCCCGAGGCGATCATCTGGAACAGCTCGCCCGCGCAGTCGTTGAACGTGAGCTCCTGGCGGCTCGGGGTCCGCGTCGCGCTCAGGTTGGTGTGCCGGGTCAGGATCGCGACGGGTGCGGACGCGACCTGGGTCCCGGTGGTCGTCAGGCGTCGCATGACCGGCACGGCCCGCACGCGGGTCGGCATCTCCTCGTACCAGTCGGGCGAGGACGAGTCCACGATCCGGGCGGAGGTGAACGCCTCGGTCACCAGGTCGCGCCACTGGGGCTTGATCGGCTGGCCGACGAAGTCGCGGTAGAACAGGGTCGCCGCGCTCGAGGGCCGCGAGTGGGCGACGGCCACGAAGTCGTCGTCGTTCGCCGGCACCCAGAGCACGATGTCCGCGAAGGCCAGGTCGGCGAGGAGCTGCAGGTCCCCGACGAGCATGTGCAGCCAATCGACGTCCGGCTGGGTGCTGCGGCCCTGCGCGAGGACGAGGTCACTGAGGGTCGACACGCGTCCAGCGTAGTGCGGCGCGCCCCAGCGCCCGAACCGGCGCGGCGGACGGTGACGCCGGGCACCGGCTCCTAGCCCACCGGGACCGGCCCGGATCGCGCGCGCGAGCGCGGGAGGCCGACGCGGCGGGCGCGCGCCGCCGTGGTCGGGGCCGGCGCGACCCGGTCGTCGACGTAGTCGCGGATCGCGAGCCGCAGCGGCGACCTGGGCGCCGCCTCCCGGAGCGGTCGCGCGGCCAGGATCGCCGCGTCGCACGCCCGCGGATCGTTCGGGAGCAGGATCGCCCCCGTGATCCCCGCGAAGCGGCGCAGGGTCTGCCGGACCTGCGCGCCCGCGTCGATGCCGAGCGCGCTCGCGCGCACCCGGTTCACGACGACGTCCACGCGCTCCGGATCGACGAGTTCGGCCAGCTCGGCATGTCCCCGCAGCAGCCGGGCGAGGCCGATCGGATCGGCCAGCCCCACCGCGATCACGCGGTCGGCGGCGGCGAACGCGGCGAACGTCGCGGCATTCCGCCTGGGCCCGAAGGGATCGCCGAGCACCTCCTCGTCGCGCTCGAGGCTGAACCCGGTGTCGACCACGACGTACTCCACCGTCGCCGCGATCGCGTCCAGCGCGGCCGTCACGCGCTCGTCCGCGAGCTCTGGCCATCGGGACGGCCCGATGAGCCCGGTGAACACCGAGAAGGCCGCACGCGGGGCCGTCGCGCGCTGCGCGATGCGGTCGAGTTCGCCGCGATCCAGCGCACCCGCGCCCGCGAGCCGACAGGCGGACGCGAAGCCGGGCGCCTCGTCCAGCAGGCCGAGCGACGGTGCGATCGCACCGCCGTACGGGTCCGCGTCCACGAGCGCGACCCGGTGTCCGCTCGCGGCGAGCTCGGCCGCGAGGTTGATCGCGAGCAGGGTGCGGCCGGGCGCGCCCGCGGGCCCCCAGACCGCGATCACGCGCGCGCGACCGGCGGGCGGCGGCGGATCGCCGACCCGGGTGGGCGTGGCGACCGCGCCCGAGACGAGCCGATCGACCTCGGCCCACGCGGCGTCCGCGTCGAGGACCTCGTGCAGCCCGAGCCCGGCCGCGTGCGCGCGCTCGCGGTCGTCGTGCGCGAGCGCCACGAGGCGGATGCCCCGCTCGTCGCACGCCTGCAGCAATTCGGCCGAGAGCGATCCGCGTCCGGCGCCGACCAGCACGACCTCGGGGCGGAGCGGCGACAGGGCACCGACGACGTCGCGCCAGCCGACGAGCCGCGCCAGCACCTCGTGGCCGTGCTCGACGAGATCCGCGAGCAGGCGATCCTCGATTCCCGGTTCGAGCGCGAGGACGAGCCGGGCCATCAGTCGCCTCCCGAGGCGCGCGCCCCGACGAGGTCGATCGCGTCGCCCGCGGCCAGCGCCTGCAGCAGCGCGGCCACCCGCTCGCGCGGCACGAGCAGCTCGACCTCGCGCCCCTCGGCGGCGACGAGCCGGTCCGCCTCGACGAGCCCGGCGACCACCGCCCCCGGAACGAGGACGGCCGGTGCGCCGAAGACGCCGTGCTCGACCTGCTCGGCCCCCCACACGTCGACCGCCGCGCCCGGACGCACGCCGGCCGCGAGCGCGCCGCGCGTGGTCACGACGATGCTCGCGGTCCGGCCGTCCGCGCGGTCGTCGACGGCCGCCGCCGGGACGAGCTCGCCGGCCCCGATCGTGCGGACGACGACCAGGCCGTCGTCGGGCAGCGCGCCGGCCGCGAGGTACCGGTCGGCGGTCGCCTCGTCGATCCGGATGCTCCGGACCGCGAGGTCGGATGCCTCGAGCCGCGTCCCCGGGACGACGGTCTCCCGGACCGCGTACACCTCGACGCTCTCGTCGAGCGCGGCGACGAGACCCCAGACGCCCAGCGTCGAACCCGCGACGAGCGCGAACCCGATCAGCAGGCGCGGGTCGACGCGGACGGCGCCCCGGTCGGAGCGGACCTTCGGACTCGACATCGGGATCCCTTCCCCGGCGCCCGTGCACCGGCCGCTCCATGGTCGCGCCGAACCCGGGAGGACGCCGTGAAGTTATCCACACGAAGGCCCGCGCGCGCGCTGCCGCCGCATAATCGTTCAATGACCATCCGGCGTGCATCCGAGCTCGGCCGCTTCCTCACCGTCGCCGAGGTGGCGGAGATCCTGGCGGTCGACGTGACCGTGGTCGATTCGCTCATCCGCTCGGGTGAACTCCCCGCGATCCGCGTCGGCCAGCCGTCGGGGCCGCTGCGCGTGGAGACGACGCAGCTCGACCTGTGGGTCGAGGGCCAGTACGCGGAGACGCGGAGCAGTGTCGGGTTCGAGCAGGGCGAGTTCGCGAACGTGTTCGAACTCTCCGGCGCCGACGCGCCGGCGCGCCGGCTCCGCGCCGTCGACTGACCGCCGCGACTACCCGAACGCGACCAGGCGGATCCGTTCGATCGGGACGATCCGGTACCCCTGCACCTCGCGATCGCGGCGGGGTACGCCCGGTTCGTGCAACGCGAGGTCCACGTGGTCGCGCGCGACGCGGTCGAGCGTTCCGGGGAAGTCGCCGTCGAGCGTCGAGACCCGCACCGCGATGCGCCGCCGGCTGAGGTCCCGGAACACGAACGTGATGCCGATCCGGTCGGCGAGCCGCGTGGCGCGTTCGGCGACCGGTTCGAGACTCGGCAGGAGTCGGTCGCGCATGGGCAGCACCGCGGCGATCGCCGCGAGGGGGACGATGCCTTCCGCTCCCCCGCGCGCTGCGTCGGCGAGCTCGCCCGCGAGCCAGTCCCGGCCGAACGCGGTCGGGCGGAGGTACCGACGCTCGCCGCCGACGAGTTCCAGTCCGACGGCCTGGGTGCGACCGTCCGGGCCGGGCTCGGCGAGGGCGATGAGCCGATCCCGCAAGGTCAGGCGCGAGAGCCGGAGGCGCTCCTCCTCGAGCGCGAGCGCCCGTTCCTCCTCGCGCTCCTCGCGATCCAGCTGGGCGCCCAGGTCGTCGAAGAGGAGGTCCCAGCGCATGGAGCGACGCTAGCCCGCGCGCACCTCCGCGGAGCCGAGTTCTCCACAATCGGTCACAGCCCTTGACACTCGAAACGGATGGACTTTACCGTCTCACTACGACCCTCGGCGTCCCCCCGGACGAGGGGCGTCGCGCTGTCCCTCCCCCGGTCGCCCGCCCTACAGGAGCTCGATGTCCGCCCTCCGCACTGCCGTCACGCAGCCCACCCCCACCCGGTACTCCGGACCAGGCCTCGATGACGAACTGTTCGGTCGCCAGCCCGCTCGCCGGAGCGACCTGCCGGACCCCACGGCCCTGCTCGGCAACCTCGCGCACTGCGTGCTCGAGGTGTTCGCGGGCGCGCGCGACCTCGATCAGCTCGCCAGGTGGGTGACCGACGACGTCTACCGCAACCTCGCCAAGCGCGTGGTGCTCAGCGCGCGGGCTCGCCGCGCCAAGGGCGTGAGCCCGCAGCGCCCGGTCTTCTCGATCGGCCGGGTGCACCTGTGCGAACCCGCCGACGGCGTGGTCGAGGGCGTCGTCATCGTGCACCAGCGGCACCGCACGCGCGCCGTGGCCATCCGCCTCGAGGGGTTCGACTCCCGGTGGCGGGCGACGGTCATCAGCGTGCTCTAGCCCGCACGGGCGCGAATGCAGGATGCCCCGGTCGCGTTCGCGACCGGGGCATCCTCGTTCCGTCGGCGGGACCGCCTAGTTCCCGCGGCGCTCCTGGGCGCGGCGCTGGGCGCGGTTCTGCGGCTCGTCCTCGGCCGCACCGCCCGTCGTCTGGCCGAACGCACCGCGTGCGGGCGGCTCCTGGGGCTGCTGCGGCTGCGCCTGCTGCGCGGCGACGGCGCGACGCGCGCGCTGGGTCGCGGCCTGCTGCACCTGTCCGCGATCGTTGCGCACTTCGACACCGCCCGAGTCGCTCGGCGCCGAGTAGCTCAGCTTCTCGGCCGGAGCGGACGCCCGCGACAGTCCCTTCGCCTCGACCGCCGGGCCGGCGGCGCCCTGCGGGGCGACCTCGACCTCGAGGTTGAACAGGAAGCCGACCGTCTCCTCGCGGATGGAGCCCATCATCTGCTGGAACATCGCGTAGCCCTCGCGCTGGTACTCGACCAGCGGGTCGCGCTGCGCCATCGCGCGCAGGCCGATGCCGTCCTTCAGGTAGTCCATCTCGTAGAGGTGGTCGCGCCAGCGGCGGTCGATGACCGAGAGGACCACGCGACGCTCGAGCTCGCGCATCGCGGGGGAACCGAGCTGCTCCTCGCGGCGCTGGTACGCGAACTTCGCGTCCGAGAGGATCTCCCGGCGGATGAAGTCGCGGTTGACCTTGCCCTTCTCGCCCGCCTCGGCGACGACCTCGTCGATCGTGATGCCGATCGGGTAGAGCGTCTTCAGCTCGACCCACAGGGCGTCGAAGTCCCATTCGTCGGGATTGCCCTCGGCGGTGTGCTGGTCGAGCACCTCGTCGATGACGTCCTCGAGGAAGTGCTGCGTGCGCTCGTGGAGGTCGTCGCCCTCGAGGATGTGGCGGCGGTCCGAGTAGATCGCCTCGCGCTGGCGGTTCAGCACGTCGTCGTACTTGAGGACGTTCTTGCGGATCTCGGCGTTGCGCGCCTCGACCTGCGACTGCGCCGAGCGGATGGCCCGCGAGACGACCTTCGATTCGATGGCGACGTCGTCCGGCACGCCGCGCGACATCAGGCTCTCGGCCGCGCCCGCGTTGAAGAGGCGCATGAGGTCGTCGGTGAGCGACAGGTAGAAGCGGCTCTCGCCGGGGTCGCCCTGGCGGCCGGAGCGGCCGCGGAGCTGGTTGTCGATACGGCGCGACTCGTGGCGCTCGGTGCCGAGCACGTACAGGCCTCCGGCCTCGAGCACCTTCTCGGCCTCGCCCTCGACCTCGGACTTGACCGCGCCGAACACCGCGTCCCACTCGGCCTCGTACTCGGTGGGCGTCTCGGCCGGGGAGAGCCCCTTCTCGTGCATCCGCTGGACCGCGATGAACTCGGCGTTGCCGCCGAGCATGATGTCCGTGCCTCGACCGGCCATGTTCGTGGCCACGGTGACGGCGCCGTAGCGCCCGGCCTGGGCGACGATCGCGGCCTCGCGGGCGTGGTTCTTCGCGTTCAGGACCTCGTGGCGCACGCCCTTCTTGGCGAGCAGGCGCGAGAGGTATTCGCTCTTCTCGACGCTCGTGGTGCCGACGAGGACGGGCTGGCCGGCCTTGTGCCGCCCGACGATGTCCTCGACGACCTGGGCGAACTTCGCCTCCTCGTTCTTGTAGACGAGGTCGGGCTGGTCGAGGCGCACCATGGGCTTGTTCGTCGGGATGGGCACGACGCCGAGCTTGTAGGTGGACATGAACTCGGCCGCCTCGGTCTCGGCGGTGCCGGTCATGCCCGAGAGCTTCTCGTAGAGGCGGAAGTAGTTCTGCAGCGTGACGGTCGCGAGCGTCTGGTTCTCGGCCTTGACCTGCACGCCCTCCTTCGCCTCGATCGACTGGTGGATGCCCTCGTTGTAGCGGCGGCCGACCAGGATGCGACCGGTGTGCTCGTCGACGATGAGCACCTCGCCGTTCATCACGACGTAGTCCTTGTCGCGCTTGAACAGGGCCTTCGCCTTGATCGAGTTGTTCAGGAACGAGATGAGCGGCGTGTTCGCGGACTCGTACAGGTTGTCGATGCCGAGGTAGTCCTCGACCTTCTCGATGCCGGGCTCGAGGACTCCGACGGTGCGCTTCTTCTCGTCGACCTCGTAGTCCTCGCCGGGCACGAGCCGCTCGGCGAGCCGCGCGAACTCGGTGAACCAGCGGTTCGCCTCGCCCGAGGCCGGGCCCGAGATGATGAGCGGCGTGCGCGCCTCGTCGATGAGGATCGAGTCCACCTCGTCGACGATCGCGAACCAGTGGCCGCGCTGGACCATGTCCGCGGCCTGCCACGCCATGTTGTCGCGCAGGTAGTCGAAGCCGAACTCGTTGTTCGTGCCGTACGTGATGTCGGCCGCGTACTGCTCGCGCCGCTGTACGGGGGTCTGGCCGGCCAGGATGCATCCGGTCGTCATGCCCAGCGCGCGGAAGACGCGACCCATGAGCTCCGACTGGTACGACGCGAGGAAGTCGTTGACCGTGATGACGTGCACGCCGCGGCTGGTCAGCGCGTTCAGGTAGGCGGCGGTCGTCGCGACGAGCGTCTTGCCCTCACCGGTCTTCATCTCGGCGATGTTGCCGAGGTGCAGCGCCGCGCCGCCCATGAGCTGCACGTCGAAGTGGCGCATCCCGAGCGTGCGACGGCTCGCCTCGCGGACCGCCGCGAACGCCTCCGGCAGCAGGTCGTCGAGGGACTCGCCGTTCGCGTACCGCTCGCGCAGTTCGACGGTCTCGTGCTTGAGTTCCTCGTCGCTGAGGTGCGTGAAATCCTCCTCCAGGGCGTTGATCGCCTTGGCGTAGTTCTCGAGTCGCTTCAGGGTTCGGCCCTCGCCAACGCGCAGGACCTTTTCCAGAATCGAAACCACGGATGCTCTCCTGTCATCATCGGGTGCTCAGCCGCCGGTGGCGGCGCACGCCGGATGCCGCCGGTGCAGGCGGACTCACTGCCATCGTAGCCGCCGGGCGCGGGCCCGCATGCCGGTGCCGACCGGGCGTGCGGGGACCGGCGCACGGCGGCGCCCCGGGCGATCCAGCCCGGGGCGCCGTCGTCGGTCGGGGTCAGGCGCTCACGCGCTGCGCCTCCACGGCGGCGGCCTCGCCCGAGGCCTCGCCGTGCTCGTCGAGGCCGATCACGCCGTAGTCCCAGCCCTTGCGGCGGTAGACGACGCTCGGCCGGCCGGTCTCCTGGTCGACGAAGAGGTAGAAGTCGTGGCCGACGAGCTCCATGAAGTACAGCGCGTCGTCGACGGTCATGGGACTGGAGGCGAACACCTTCCGGCGGATGACGACCGGGCAGTAGACGTCCTCCTCCTCGGCCGCCGGGGCCTCCGCGGGGGCGGGGACTCCGCCGTTGCGCACCGCCTCGAGGACCTCGACGCCCGCGGCCTGCACGCCGGCGAACGAGAAGCCGCCGTCGGTGGCCTCGCGGAGCGAGGTGGGTCGGTGCTGGCCGCGGTGGACCTTCCTGCGGTCCTTCGCCCGCCGGACCCGCTCGAGGAGCCGGCCGAGCGCCACGTCGAACGCCGCGTACTTGTCCGAGCCGTCCGCCTCGGCGCGGACCACCGGTCCGGGGCCGAAGAGCGTGAGCTCGACGCGGTCGGGCCCGGGGACGCCGTTCTTCTCACCCGGACGCACGAGCTTGACGTCCAGCGAGATCGCGCGTTCCGCCAGGTGGGAGACCTTGTCGGCCTTCTCGGTCACGTACGCACGGAATCGGTCGGTAACCCCCAGGTTGCGTCCGACGATGTTCAGTTCCATGACGACCTCCATCTCCGGCGGGCCACCCGGTCTGAAGGGTGGACGGGCCACGCCTGTCCTGTCACCGTACGCCCCGTTCCTGACAATGTCACGAACATGTCACGACGCGTTCGCCTCCGATTCCGAGTCGGCGGATCGCGCGCTCGGGAACCGCCGCGGCGTCTCGGCGAGCACCGCCGCGCCGACCACCTCCGCGCCCGCCGCGGCCAGCGCGCGGCGGGCCTCCGCGAGGGTCGAGCCGGTGGTGAGCACGTCGTCGACGAGCAGGAACCTGCGACCTGCGAGCGGATGCCTCGCGCGGAGCGATCCCTCGGCGTTGCGACGCCGGGACGCCGCATCGAGTCCCGCCTGGTCGGCGTGCGCCCGAGCGAACCGCAGCACGCCGGCGGACCGCAGGCCGAGCCGACCGAGCAGCACCTCGACGGGCGCGTACCCGCGCGCGCGGCGCGCCTCGGGGCTCGACGGCACCGTGCAGAGCTCGATCCCCCGCGCTCGGGGACGCCGACCCGGCGCGTCCTCGCCGGGCCCGGCCTCGGCGAGCGCGGCCCCGACCGCCGCGCCGAGCGCCGCTGCGAGCGGCGCCGACGCGTCCGTCCGCCCGCCGTCCTTGAGGGCGCCGAGCACCGCGGCGACCGTGCCGCGGTACTCGAGCGCGGCATGCGCCCGGACGCCCTCGCGCACGACGGGGTGCACGGCCGACGCGAGCGCCGCGAGGCATCCGTCGCACACGCTCCGATCGGGCCGGCCGCAGCCCGCGCACGCGACGGGCAGGAGCACGGCCGCCGCATCGCGGAACGCGGCGAGCCAGGCCGGCTCGGCGGCGTGGCTTGGCCGGACGGGGAGGCCGGCCTCGGCCGGCTCGACGAGTCGGGGCATCCGCCCAGGCTGTCCCGGGTTCCGGGCCGCCGACGCGCCGCGGGCGCGGTCGCGGCGAACCATGCGTGCCGGTGCGCCGGGGAGGAGCGCTCAGCCGGGCTGCTGCGTCGACAGGAACCGGATGCCCCCCGCCTGCACCTGCCAGCCGACGCCGCTGCGTCGGGTCACGTCCCCAGTGGCGGTGAGGATCCGCACGTCGTTCGCCGAGTTCGCGCCGTCGACCTGGATCGCGCCCGTCGGACCCGCCGTGGACGCGTCGAGGCCTCCGATCACCTGCGTCACGAGTCGCGTCTCCTCGCCCGAGCTCGTGAGCGAGGCGACCGTGCGATCGTCGAGCCACGCGGCGTCGAGCGGGGTTCCCGCACCCTCCGCGAGCAGCAGGACGGAGGACCCGAGCGCGACCGGCATCCCCTCGGCGTCCCGCTCGATCGCGGCGGCGACGAAGCGCGTGCGGGCGCCCTCGACGAGGAGCGCGACGATCCGGCTGCCGTCCCGCGAGACCTCGAGCGCGGCGATCCTCGAGCCCGCCCAAGGCACGGGCAGCTGCACGACGGCCCCGCCCGGCCCGAACGCGACGAGCTGGTCGGGCTCGGCAGCGGGGACCGACCACACGACGTCCCGCACGTCCAGCGCGGGCGTGACGAGCCCCTGCCGCGGGTCGACCTGGACCGCGTCCTCGCCGACGCGCACGAGCCAGACGCCGTCGGCCGTGAGGACCGCGGCGTCGTCCTGGTCCGGTCCGAGCGCGGCGCCGATCGGGGCGAGCGCCGCGACCTGCTCGCTGAGCCCCTCGATCGGCACGATCCCCTCCGAACCCGAGACCAGGCGTCCGAAGGTCGTGCCGTCGAACCCGACCGCCCGCACGTCGACCGGCGGGTTCGCGACGGGCGGATTCGCGAGCTCGGCCGGGTCCTGCTCGACGCCGTCGAGCGCGAAGTCCACCACGTCGATGCTCCGGACCGACCGGAGGCTCTCCTCGAGCTGGAGCTGCATGAGCTGGACCGTGCGTTGGTCCTCGACGGGCGCGTCGACGTCGACCTCCGCGCGGCCCGCCACGACCGGCACGGAGTCGGTGCGCAGCCGCGCACCCTCGGGGAAGGCCGACACGACCCCCGGCGCGAGCCATTCCGCCGGTCCCGCGAGCAGCGCCCGCACGATGCTCGTCTGGAGCGAATCCCGGCCCGTGAACCACCGGACGTCGGGGACGAGGAAGTCGAACGACGGATCGAAGAAGTACAGCGTCTGGGCCCGGAACACGCGCGCGAAGGTGCCCGAGTCGATCAGGATCCCGGGCGGCGCACCCGCGATCCGCCATTCCCCGTCGACCTCGGCGAACGCGTAGTCGAGCGGGATCGCGGCATCCGAGTCCGGCAGTTCGTACTGGCCGTCGGCGCGCAGCGAGGCCGCGGGCGTCGCGACCACGCGCCATTCGTCGGCGCCGGCCTGCTCGAACTCGCGCGCGCCGACCTCGTCGATCGTCGCACCGGCCGTCGCCGACCACTCGTCGTCGAACTCGGGCGTCAGGAACTCGCGCGCGACCGCGAAGTCGTTGCGCGGATCGCTCGCGGCGTCGATGAAGCCGCGCAGGATCTCCTCTTGTTCGGCCCCCGGCTGCGGACCCGCGGCCAGGAAGTCGAGGTCGGGCGGGCCCGACTGCGCCTCCGGGCGGAAGGCGTGGACCGAGCCGGAGCTCGGGATGGTCGCGCACCCGGCGAGCGCGACGAGCGCGAGCATCGCGACGAGCGCGCGGGCGAGTCGGTCACGCATCGCGCACCTCCACGGGGACGCTGCCGGTCCCGCCCGGATCGGTCGGGTCGTCGGGCCCGGATGCCTCGGGGTCTCGCGGCTCGAGCGGCAGCGGCGGTTCGCCGATCGCGCCGCCCGCCGACCGCGGGAGCACGAGGCGGAAGATCGTGCCGTGGCCCTCGAGGGACCACACGTCGAGCGTGCCGCCGTGCGCGGCCGCGTCCTCGAGCGAGATCGCGAGCCCGAGCCCGGTGCCGCCGATCGTGCGGGTCCGGCTCGGGTCCGCCCGCCAGAACCGGTCGAACACGCGATCGGCCTCCTCCGGGGCCATCCCCATGCCGTAGTCGCGCACGCTGATCGCGACCGCCGACTGGTTGCTGTCCACCGAGACGACGATCGGCCGGCCCTCGCCGTGCTCGATCGCGTTGCCGAGCAGGTTCCGCACGATGCGCCGCACGCGGCGGGGATCGACCTCGGCGTCGAGGTGCCCGCCCGGCGCCAGCAGGCGCAGCTCGCTGCCGCGCTCCTCGGCGAGCTCGTGCATCGACTCCACGACGTCGCCCGCGAGGTGGACCAGGTTCGTCGGTTCGGCCGCGAGCTCGACCGAGCCGGCGTCGTACCGGCTGATCTCGAGCAGGTCGCCGAGCAGCGCCTCGAACCGGACCGTCTGCGTGTGCAGGAGCTCGACCGTGCGGGCCGTCGTGCCCGGGAAGCCCTCGCGCTGCCCGTAGAGCACGTCGCCCGCGAGCCGGATGGTCGTGAGCGGCGTGCGCAGCTCGTGCGAGACATCCGACACGAACCGCTGCTGCATGACCGACAGCGACGCGAGCTCGCGGATCCGCGCCTGGAGGCTGTCGGCCATGCCGTTGAAGCTGCCCGCGAGCGTCGCGAGCTCGTCCTCGCCGCGCTCGGGGATGCGGACGCCGAGATCGCCCGCCGCGAGGCGTCGGCTCGTCGCCGCGACCGTGCGGACCGGTTCGATCACCCAGCGGACCACGAGCAGGATGATCGCGCTCAGCAGCAGGATGAGCGCGACGGCCGCGATGATGCCGGTCGCCTGCATGAAGGCGAGCGTCGACTCGGCGGCCGCGAAGTTGTAGCCGATGTACAGCTCGTACCGACCGGCCCGCGGGACGTCGAGGTCGCTGCCGACCACGACGCCCGGATCCGACTCGCCGTCGCCCGCCTCGAGCGAGACGGACTGCCAGTACATGGTCATCGGGGACTCCGGCGCATCCTGCACGTTGGCGCGCAGTTGCGGCGAGATCGCCCCCGACAGCGACGGCGCGAGCCGGTCCTGCGGTGCGAGCGTGCTCGTGCCCTGGTCGGGCGCGCGGAACACCGCGATCGCCGAGCTCCCCGAGACCGCCCGCACGGTGTCGACGACCTGGACCATGACGTTCTGCAGGGTCGCGCGGTCGGTCGCGTCGGCCGCGTCGAGGATCGTCTGGGCCGCCGTCGTGGCGTTGCCGGATGCCTCGAGCGCGCCGTCGAGCTCGGACTGGAACAGGTTCGACGCGACGGTGAAGGTGATGTAGAGGCCGACCACGAGGATCGCGAGCGTCGACAGCCCGATCGTCAGCAGCACCGTGCGGAACTGGAGCGACCGCCGCCAGAGGGCGGCGAGCCGCGGCGGGATCGCGCGCCACGGGCTGGCGGTGCGGACGGCCGGCGTCGACGCGGTCATCGCGCCTACGTGGTGGCGCCGGCGCGGTACCCCACGCCGCGGACCGTGAGCACGATGCGCGGGTTGTCCGGGTCGTGCTCGACCTTCGCCCGCAGTCGCTGCACGTGGACGTTCACGAGTCGCGTGTCGGCCTTGTAGTGGTAGCCCCAGACCTGCTCGAGGAGCGTCTCGCGCGAGAACACCTGCTGGGGCTTCGATGCGAGCGTGAGGAGGAGGTCGAACTCGAGCGGGGTCAGGTTGATGCGCTGGTCGCCGCGCCGCACCTCGTGGCCCGCGGCGTCGATCACGAGGTCGCCGACCGAGATGGTCTCGACGAGGGGCTCGGCGGCCGGCCGCAGCCTGGTCCGGATGCGCGCGACGAGCTCCTTCGGGTTGAACGGCTTGACGATGTAGTCGTCGGCACCGGACTCGAGCCCGCGCACCACGTCGGCGGTCTCGCTCTTGGCCGTGAGCATGATGATCGGGGTCCCGCTCTCGGCGCGGATGCGGGCGCAGACCTCGATCCCGTCGATACCGGGGAGCATGAGATCCAGGAGCACGAGGTCGGGCCGGGACGAGCGGAACGCCTCGAGCGCCCCCGTGCCGTCCGCGCAGAACACCGGGTCGAACCCCTCGGTGCGCAGCACGATGCCGATCATCTCGGCGAGGGCGGTGTCGTCGTCGACGACGAGTACGCGTGCGGTCATCCGTCCGTTTTCCTTCGTGGCCGGGCATCCCACCGGCTGGAACCAGTGGCACCAGCGTAATCGGTCGCGCGGCGGGCCCGCGGATCCGTCCCCACGCGCGTTGCCGCGCGGGCGGATTGTGCCAACATATCGGGAGGATCGCATCACGGGAGCGAGGCAGGGTGTCCGACAACGACTGGAAGGCGCCGGACGCGCCCGTTCCGCCGGCTCCGCCCGCGGGTCCCGCGTTCCCTCCGCCGGCCGCGGGGAACCCGCCCTCCACCGCGCCCCAGCCGCCGTACGGGCAGCCCGGATACGGGCAGCCCGCCTACGGACCGCCCGGCTACGGACCAGCCGGATACGGCCCGGCCGGCTCCGGCCCGGGGTATCCCGCGACGTACCCGCCCGCCGGCGGCTGGACCCCGCCGCCCAAGCCTGGCCTCATCCCGCTCCGCCCCCTCGGGTTCGGCACGCTGCTGTGGGCGCCCTTCCGGGTGCTCCGCCGCAACCCCGCCCCGACCTTCGGGAGCGGCCTGCTGGTCCAGCTCGCCACCCTCGTGGTGACCGCCGCCGTCATGGTGCCGTTCGTGTTCGTGCTCGTCGGCCGCGTCGAGAACGCCGATCCCGCCGAGGTCGACCCCATCCTCTCGGGCGCGGTCGGCGGGATGCTGCTGGCCTTCCTCCCCGCGATCGCGCTGTCGATCGTGGCCAGCGCGTTCCTGCAGGGCATCCTGGTCGTCGAGGTCGCCACGGGCACGGTCGGCCTCAAGCTCCGGATGGGCGAGCTGTGGCGTCGCGCGTGGAAGCGCATGCTGCCACTCGTCGGATGGACCCTGCTGCTGGTCGGCGTGGTGCTCGTCGCGTTCCTGGTCCTCGCCGCGATCGTCGCGCTCGGGGCCCTGCTCGGCGGTGCGGCCGGCGCGG